>NZ_JBVFKR010000010.1:0-120569 GCF_055484705.1 Gottfriedia sp. ABJ_BB2_2 | reverse complement strand
ATGCTGGCAATGTTTGTGGGAAGTTTTCATTTGGTCCCATATATGCTGGCAATGTTTGTGGGAAGTTTTCATTTGGTCCCATATATGCTGGCAATGTTTGTGGGAAGTTTTCATTTGGTCCCATATATGCTGGCAATGTTTGTGGGAAGTTTTCATTTGGTCCCATATACGCCGGTAATGTTTGTGGGAAGTTTTCATTTGGTCCCATATATGCCGGTAATGTTTGTGGGAAGTTTTCATTTGGTCCCATATATGCCGGTAATGTTTGTGGGAAGTTCTCATTTGGTCCCATATACGCCGGTAATGTTTGTGGGAAATTATTATTCGGTCCCATATATGCCGGTAATGTTTGTGGGAAATTATTATTTGGTCCATAAAATGCTGGCAATGTTTGCGCGTTATTTGGTCCCATATAAGCTGGTAATGTTTGTGAATTATTTGGTCCATAAAACGCCGGTAACGTCTGCGCATTAGGTGCCGGGATCGGAGCTGGGATTGGCGCTGGAATCGGTGCAGGGATTGGTGCTGGTAATGGAGTTGGCACAGTCGGTACTCCCCCAGCTATCGGTTGTTGTGTTGCTGGTCCCGCAGCAGTAACTCCTGGAATCATAGGCATTTGCCCAAAACTTGGGAATGTAGGTACAGCTCCTCCTGCACCTTCGCCTCTACCTGGATAAAATGGATAATTCTCATTTGGACCATAATATGCTGGTAATGTTTGTGGCGCATTTGGTCCATAATATGCTGGTAATGTTTGTGGCGCATTTGGACCATAATATGCTGGCAATGTTTGTGGTGCGTTCGGTCCCATATATGCCGGCAATGTTTGTGGGAAGTTTTCATTTGGTCCCATATATGCCGGTAATGTTTGTGGGAAGTTTTCATTTGGTCCCATATATGCCGGTAATGTTTGTGGGAAGTTTTCGTTTGGTCCCATATATGCTGGTAATGTTTGTGGGAAGTTTTCGTTTGGTCCCATATATGCCGGTAATGTTTGTGGGAAGTTTTCGTTTGGTCCCATATATGCTGGTAATGTTTGTGGGAAGTTTTCGTTTGGTCCCATATATGCTGGTAATGTTTGTGCCGCATTTGGTCCTTCAAACGCCGGCAATGTTTGTGCTGCATTTGAGTTTGGTCCCATATACGCTGGCAATGTTTGTGCTGCATTTGAATTTGGTCCTGAGTACGCTGGCAATGTTTGTGCTGCATTTGAGTTTGGTCCTGTATATGCTGGCAATGTTTGCGCCTTATTTCCTGTTTGAATTGGAGATACTTGTTGATTTGGTTTTCCTGTTTGAACCGGCGATACTTGTTGATTTGGTTTTCCTGTTTGGACCGGTGAGACTTGTTGATTTGGTTTTCCTGTTTGGACCGGTGATACTTGCTGATTTGGTTTTCCAGCTTGGATAGGTGATACTTGTTGGTTTGGTTTTCCTGTTTGGACCGGCGACAATTGCTGATTTGGTTTTCCTGTTTGGACTGGAGACACTTGTTGATTTGGTTTTCCTGTTTGAATAGGCGATACTTGAACATTTGGCTTTCCCGTTTGAATAGGAGATACTTGTTGGTTTGGTTTTCCTGTTTGGACCGGCGAAACTTGTTGATTTGGTTTTCCTGTTTGGACCGGCGAAACTTGTTGATTTGGTTTTCCTGTTTGGACCGGTGAAACTTGTTGATTTGGCTTTCCTGTTTGGACTGGTGATACTTGTTGGTTTGGTTTTCCTGTCTGTACAGGAGATACTTGCTGATTTGGTTTTCCTGTTTGGACCGGCGACAATTGCTGATTTGGTTTTCCTGTTTGTACAGGTGATACTTGCTGGTTTGGTTTTCCTGTTTGTACAGGTGATACTTGCTGGTTTGGTTTTCCCGTTTGTACTGGTGACACTTGTTGTTCTTTTGGATTAGATGTTGATGGAGAAACTAACGATCCTGGGAAGTAGTTGTTTTTTTCTGACATGTTTTGTCCTCCCTTGGTGTTCACTTTTAAATTACTTTCATTTATTGGTTTTTTATCTGCAACTGGCATTACAGCTTGCGGTATATTCGCATTTGGCTTTCCAGTTTGAACAGGAGATACTTGTTGTTTACTATTATTTGTTGCAGGAGATACAGTTGGTTTCGCAGGTGGAATCGGTACTTGAATAACAGGTTTTATGTTTTTAGTAGGCGAAACTTCTACATTAATATTAAATGTATTTTCAACAGGCTTAGTTGTTGGTTGGACTGCTGGCTTAGGTTGTTCAGCTACTGGTGCTGGCTGTTCTGTTACAGGTTGAACTTCTTCTTTCTCATCTAAGTCCAATTTAATACTCGTTTTTGGTTCCTTGGAAAGCTGTACCTCTTTTTGAGAACCTAAAGGTGCCTGTTTTTCTTTCATTTTTTCAGGTACTTTAATCTTCATACCTGGATAGATCATTTCAGGATTGCTTAATTGCGCATTTAATTTTACTAATTCCTCATAATCGATGTTATATTTTTGAGCAATGCTCCAAAGGGTATCGCCCTTTTGAACTATATGAATTCTCACCTTTTCCCCTCCTGACCAATTGCCTCTACGTTGGATTGTACAGTTAGTACCTCACAACAATGTATGTCTGTAAATTTGTATTTATGATTGAAGGAATTTGAAAATATATTATTAAGCTTGTATAAGTATTTACTTTTTTCTAGCTTTTTCTATAAAAAAATCATTCAGCCAAATATGACTAAATGATTTTTTTGATGAACATTTAATTTTTAAGCTTAAGCAAGTTCAAGCATTTTATCAAGCGCTTTTATTGCATCACTTGCAGTTTCTTTATCTACTGTAATAACGTTTTGAATTGTGCCTTTTTCGATATTTTCTAAAGACCATAATAAGTGCGGTAAATCGATACGATTCATCGTTAAGCATGGACACATAAAAGGATTTAGTGAAATAATTTCCTTGTCTGGATGATTTTTAATAATTCTTTGTACTAGGTTCATTTCAGTACCAATTGCCCATTTGCTGCCTGCAGGTGCAGCTTCAATTTGGTCAATAATATATTTTGTTGAACCATTATCATCACTTGCAGCTACAACTTCTCTAGAGCATTCTGGATGCACAATGATTCTCATATCAGGATGATTCTTTCTTACATTCTCAATATTTTTTACTGTGAAGTTTTCATGAACAGAACAGTGCCCCTTCCAAAGAATAACTTTGATATCTTGTATATCACCATCATATTCTAATGTATCTGTAATTGGATTCCAAATAGCCATATGTTCTAATGGTACACCTAATTCATATGCAGTATTACGCCCTAAGTGCTGATCAGGTAAAAATAAGATTCGTTCCTTTTGAGTAAATGCCCATGAAACTACTTTCTTTGCGTTCGATGATGTAACTGTCGCACCATCATTTTTACCAACAAATGCTTTAATCGCAGCTGTAGAGTTGACATAAGTTAATGGGACAATCGTATCTCCAAAAAGCTCTTGTAAAGCTATCCATGCACGATCTGTTTGATGATGGTCGGCCATATCAGCCATTGAGCAACCTGCACGCATATCTGGTAAGATAACAATTTGATCATCTTCAGTTAAAATATCCGCTGTTTCTGCCATAAAGTGTACGCCACAGAAAACTATATACTTTGCTTTTTTATTGTTTGCAGCTACTTGTGCTAATTGTAGTGAGTCACCTGTTGAATCAGAAAAAACAACTACTTCTTCTTTTTGATAATGATGACCTGGGATAAACAATTGTTCTCCAAGTCGAGCTTTTATCTCTCTAACTCTTTTTTCCATTTCTTCTGTTGATAACGTATAATATTCATCGGGAATTTGATATCCCTCGTTTTTTTGAATCATATCTAAAACGTTCATATTATTCACTCCATTCCCCTTTTACTTACAAATAGAAACTGATATCTAATGCTTTAACTGAATGAGTTAAACATCCTAATGAAATTACATCTACCCCACAATTTTGAAAGCTTGCTAAATTATCTAATGTAATTCCACCTGATGCTTCTGTTTTAATTGTTTCAGGTACTAATGTAACAAATTGTTTAATCTCATCTGGCGTTCTGTTATCAAACATGATTACATCTGCACCCGCTTCTACTGCTTCACGAACTTGGTCTTCATTCTCAGTTTCAACTTCGATTTTAATCATATGTCCAAGTCTATGACGTAGGGCCTCTACTGCATTTTTAATTGAGCCTGCGTATGCAATATGATTATCTTTTAGCATAACGGCATCATAAAGACCAAAGCGATGATTTGCACCTCCACCACATGTTACAGCGTATTTATCAAATAAACGTAATCCAGGCATCGTTTTTCTAGTATCAACGATTTTTATATGATCATCATTTAACGTTTCAACTGCGTTGGCAGTTAGTGTCGCAATTCCGCTCATTCTTTGTAGTAGATTTAACATAACTCGTTCACCAGATAATAAAACTTGTACTGGTCCCTCTACTTCTGCAATTAGTTGACCTTGTGTTACAAAGTCACCATCTGCAACATGACATGTAACTTTTATATCTTCATGTAATAATTTATAAATAACTTCAATTAAATCTGTTCCGCAAATTACTCCATTTGCTTTTGCTACAACTCTTCCTGTAGAACGTTCTTTCATTGGAAAGATATGAATTGATGATACATCGCCTTCACCAATATCTTCTAATAAAAATTGCTCAATCATTTTTTTTGCTTTTAATGTATTCAAGATATTTTCCCCCTATAAGTTAGCTGGTTCATTTACTAATTCGATAAAATGTGAGCCAATACTTTCTTTACGATTTAAAGCAGCATTAGCAACTAACTTGCCAGTAGTGATCATATTGTATATTTCTAATTCTTCTAAAGTCATCACACGAGTTTCTAATGTTTCAGAATCAAGATAGTACGTAAAATAATCGATTACTTTTGCTAAACCTTCTTCTGTTCTAACAATCCCTACGTATTTCATCATCATATCTCTAATTTCATTTTTAGTAGGTAATGTCCTAGCCCTCGGTATGTCAAAATCAATTACATGCTCCTCAATTGTCATGTAGGGTAAATTTGCTATGAATCTAGCAACTTTTTTTCCAAATACAATTCCTTCTAACAGAGAGTTACTAGCAAGTCGATTTGCGCCGTGCACACCCGTACAAGCTACTTCTCCAACTGCATATAACCCTGGGATATTTGTTTCACCATTCGTGTTCGTTTTTATCCCTCCCATATGAAAATGGGCACCAGGAACGACTGGAATGTATCCATATGCTAGATCTATTCCATTTCTTATGATATTTGATGAAATTGTTGGGAAGCGTTCTTCAAAGTTATTAATTGAGCTAATGCATAAGTATATTTCTTCTCCATTTTTCATTTCATTATAAATGGCTCTACTGACAACATCTCTTGGCGCTAAGTCTTCGAAAGGATGCATGCCCTTCATAATACGACGACCGTTCTTAGTTACTAAGTATGCACCTTCACCTCGAACAGCTTCAGAAACTAAACCTTTACATTCTCCATTTACATATAACATTGTTGGATGAAACTGAACAAATTCTAAGTCTGCCATTTCACATCCTACTCGGTATGCCATTGCAATGCCATCGCCAGTAATCCATTGATTATTTGAACTGAATTGATACATCGAGCCTATACCGCCAGTTGCTAAGAGAGTTGCATTTGCATAATACATTTTTAACTCTCCATTTTCAGCTAAGGCATAAACACCAACACATTTATCATCTTTTATCATAAAATCAATCGCCATTTCATTTTCGATTATTGTGACTTTATCTTTTATTCGGTTATAAACTGTTTCAACAAGATGTTTACCAGTCGCATCTCCACCTGCATGAAGAATTCTATTTTTACGATGTGCACCTTCTCTTCCTAGATGAAATTTCCCATTCGGATCCATATCGAATTTCATACCAAAAGAAACAAGATCTTCCATCGATTTTGTTCCACGTTTTACTAGCTCTTCTACAGCTATCTTATTATTTACATAACAACCTGCCTCAAGCGTATCTTGTTGATGTAACTCCCACGAATCATCGTCAGTCATAACTGCAGCAATTCCACCTTGCGCTAGCATTGAATTACTATCAAATATTTTTTTCTTTGTGAATAGAATCACATTTTTAGACTGACAAATTTCCTCAGCAGCCATTAAAGCAGCAATCCCACTGCCAATAATGACAACATCTGCTTTTCGCATCGTTGTCCTCCTCCATTTACACATACATCTATTTAAAATCTATCTTATTAAAAAAAAAGCTGTCTTGACACCTATATTTACATATAATTAAACTAATGACAAGAAATTTTTTTAAATTGGAAGAAAGAGGGGCTACAAAATGATTTATTTAGACTATGCTGCCACAACACCAATGAGTGAAGAAGCTCTCGAGACATTTGTATCTGCCTCTAAACATTATTTTGGGAATGAAAGAAGTTTACACGATATAGGATCCAATGCATCTCTTCTTCTTGAAGCGTGTCGAAAACAACTTGCTGGTTTTTTTAACGCTAGTCCAGCTAGCATTTACTTTACTAGTGGAGGTACTGAATCGAATATTCTTGGGATACAAACTCTTATTAAAAGCACAAAAAAAACTGGACGTCATATAGTAACGACTACTTTAGAACATTCATCCATCAGTAATTATGTAAAAGTTTTAGAAGAACAAGGCTATGAAGTTTCGTATATACCTGTTGATAAAAATGGGATTGTTTCCGTCGATTTAATCAAAAAAGCAATTCGAGATGATACAATACTGGGGATTTTTCAGCACGTTAACTCAGAAATTGGTGCAATTCAACCGATTGTAGAAATTTCTAATTTATTTAAACCATTAAATATTATGCTACACTGTGACTGTGTACAATCTTTTGGAAAATTGGAGATTAACGTTTCGGAATTAGATGTTTCAAGTATAAGTATTTCTAGCCATAAGCTTCATGGTCCTAAAGGTGTTGGAGCACTCTATATAAACCCAAAACTAACTAGTCAGCCAATTTATCCAGGTACATCTCATGAAAGTGGTATTAGACCTGGTACTGTTAACGTACCTGCTATTGCTTCTTTTGTAACAGCAGCTGGTCATATCATCCATTCAAAGAATCTTGATCAACAAAGTTACCTATCATTAAAACAAGTATTTCGTAATGAATTTAGGGAACATCAAAAATTTGTTCGTTTTGAGGGTTCTGATGATCACTGTCTTCCAAATATAATTGGAATGAGAATTATCGGTCTTGAAGGTCAATTTGTGATGTTAGAGTGCAATAGACATCAGTTTGCTATTTCAACTGGTAGTGCATGTGCTATTGGCATGCAAAAACCATCAGAGACACTGTTAGCGATTGGAAGAACTGAACATGAAGCAAAACAGTTTTTCAGGATTTCAATTGGAAAAGACACGAAAGAAGAAGATTTAACAAAACTTGCTTCAACTCTCAAATTAATCATGAAGCAAAATTTACTAACCGAGGATTTGGAAAAATGAATAAAAAACTTTTAGGTGAAGAGAGAAGGAACAAAGTCTTACAGTGGTTAAAAGAAGCAAAGAGTCCACTTTCAGGTAATTCATTGGCAAAACGTGCAAATGTAAGTCGCCAGGTTGTAGTCGGTGATATCACTTTACTAAAAGCAAAAAATGAACCTATTTTAGCAACAGCACAAGGATACGTCTATATGCATCCTGACATTGAATCAAACAAAATTCAAAAAGTGATTATTTGTCGTCACTCTAATACTGAAACAAAAAAAGAATTAGAAATATTAGTAGATCATGGCATAACGGTTAAAGATGTAATGGTTGAACACCCAGTATACGGTTATATAACTGCTCAATTACAAATTACAAACCGCTATGATATTTCAATTTTTCTTCAAAAGATGGAAAAAACTAATTCATTGCCACTTGCTAATTTAACAAATGGAATCCATCTTCACACAATAGAAGCTGAAAATGAATTGCAGCTTGAGAAGGCGTTGTCTGAATTAAAAAAAGAAGGAATTCTTGTAGATATGTCCTCATAAAAAAAGGTAAGCAATTAGATTGCTTACCTTTTTTATTAATCGATAAATTCAAATTCATACTCAGAGATTTTAACAATATCCCCGTTTTTCGCACCACGTTCACGTAATGCTTCATCAATACCCATACCACGCATTTGACGAGCAAAACGGCGAATAGATTCTTCGCGTTCAAAGTTAGTCATCTTGAATAGTTTTTCAAGCTCCTCACCTTTAACAACAAATGTTCCATCACTTTCACGTGTAATTTCAAACGTTGGTTCCTCTTTTTGATACTTATAAAGAACACGTAATGGTTTGTCTTCTGCTTCATCATGAAGTGGGAACTCAGGCGTAGATTCCACTAAATCTGCAACCGTAAATAATAATTCACGTAAACCTTGTCTAGTAACTGCAGAAATTGGGAAAATTTGCACTTCATCTCCAACTTGCTCTTTAAATTTTGCTAAGTTTTCTTCACTTTGCGGAATATCCATTTTATTTGCAACAACAACTTGTGGTCGCTCTGTTAAACGTAAATTATATTCTTTAAGCTCTTGATTAATTGTTAAGTAATCATCATACGGGTCACGACCTTCAAGACCAGACATATCAATTACATGCACAATTACACGTGTTCTTTCGATATGTCGCAGGAATTGATGTCCTAAACCAACACCTTGGTGAGCTCCTTCAATTAATCCAGGTAAGTCCGCCATAACAAAACTACGATTATCTTCTGTTTCAACAACGCCAAGATTTGGAACAATTGTTGTAAAATGGTACTCAGCAATTTTTGGACGAGCTGAACTTACAACTGATAATAAAGTCGATTTTCCAACACTTGGAAATCCAACTAAACCAACATCGGCTAATACTTTCAATTCAAGCTGAATATTACGTTCTTTACCTGGCTCACCATTTTCAGCAATTTCAGGTGCAGGATTTGCTGGAGAAGCAAAACGACTGTTTCCTCTACCTCCACGTCCTCCTCTTGCAATGATTGCTGTTTGGCCATCCATTGTAAGATCGGCAATTAATTCACCTGTATCAGCATCAGTAACGATCGTTCCAGGTGGTACCTTAACAATCATATCCTCAGCGTTTTTACCATGTTGATTTTTTGACATACCGTGTTGACCACGATCTGCTTTAAAATGACGCTTATAACGGAAGTCCATTAATGTTCTAAGTCCTTCATCTACTCTGAAAACGACATTTGCACCTTTACCACCATCGCCCCCAGCAGGACCACCTTTAGGAACATACTTTTCTCGACGGAAAGCAACCATACCGTTACCGCCGTCTCCACCTTTTACATATATCTTGACTTGATCAATAAACATATATCCACCACTCTTTATTTTTCCATTTTAAATTCTATACTGCATTCTTCTGTTTCACAAAAATATGACATCATTTGAATCTTTGAATGATCACTTGAAGACGAAACAATCCATTTAAGCATTTCTTCTTTCCTTGTTAGTTTACCTCTGAAGTCAAAAAAGAAACAAACTGTTTCATCATTTATTTCAATTGTTAAGCTAACATAATTCTCCTCATAAATATGTACCCATGATTCTAGTTTGCTTAAAAAATTTCGAATCCAATCTGTCATCATTTCATCTAAATTTTCAAGAGAACAAGGATCTCCTAAAATTTCATAATCTAGCACAATTGTCCGAGGTTTCCAATTATATGTAATAATAAATTCAGCAAAAGCTGGAATCTGTAAAGAACATATTTTAGCTTCGTTTAAGGAATCCGCAACGATCTTTGTCATCGTTTCTTCTAGCATATCCTTTTGACCTGTAGCCAAATAACCTTTAATTAATTGAATTCGATTTAACCAATCATGACGTGAATGTCTTAATACCTCAAGAACGTCCCATTTTCCCTGCATTGTACTTCTCCTATTGGTTTACTTTTTTGGTATATAAGAAGGTGATCATATAAAGAAAACTCGGCATTGATAAATCACTTAGAATGTTAAGCCGTTGTTTATCTTGTATAAAATGCTCGAGTTATTTGGAGCATATTGTTTAGAGGTTGCTTTTCTATCAAAAAAGCAAAAATTTGAAAATATGTCAAATGTACAGAAAAACTCTAACCTAAAAGGTTAGAGTTTCTAAGTTAGTTTCTTAAGCTTCTTGAGCTACAGGGTATACACTTACTTGTTTGCGGTCACGGCCTAAACGTTCGAATTTAACAACGCCATCAACTTTCGCAAATAATGTGTCATCTCCACCACGACCAACATTTACACCTGGGTAAATCTTAGTGCCGCGTTGACGGTAAAGAATTGAACCACCAGATACGAATTGTCCATCAGCACGTTTCGCACCTAGACGTTTAGAAGCTGAGTCACGACCGTTTTTTGTACTACCTACTCCCTTTTTAGAAGCAAATAATTGAAGATTTAATTTTAACATGGTTACACCTCCTGTTTTACTCGTTTATAGTGACATAATCACTGTAACTTGTTGCGATCGATTGTAAAGATACAAGCATCGCTTCAAGAATAAGTTGCGCTTTTTGCATTTCTTCATTGGTCAAATTCATTGGCAATTGATATTTCAAGATACCTTGTTTTTCATCAATATGCGTAAATGATTCTGCGTCAATGTTACAAAGAGCTTCCAGTGCATTTACTGTCCCGATTGAAACAGCTGAAATACCTGCACAAACAATGTCTGTACCGTATTCAGAAAAAAATGCATGTCCACTTATGATAAAGGAACAAATACGTCCATCTTGTAAACGTTCAATTGTTATATTAGTCATTACTTATAATTAAGCGTTGATTTTTTCGATAACAACTTTAGTGTAAGGTTGACGATGACCTTGTTTACGACGGTAGTTCTTTTTAGATTTGTATTTGAATACAAGAATCTTTTTAGCTTTACCGTTCTTTTCAACTTTAGCAGTTACAGTAGCTCCTTCAACAGTTGGGCTACCAACTTTGATGCTTTCGCCACCTACGAATAAAACTTTGTCGAATGTAACAGTGTCACCTGCGTTTGTATCAAGCTTTTCAATGTAGATTGCTTGACCTTCTTCAACTTTGATTTGTTTTCCACCAGTTTCAATAATTGCGTACATAATTGCACCTCCTCAAATAGTCTAAGACTCGCCAATGACAGGCATGCAAAAAGCATTTAATACCTGCTATGAGCGGTTGTAGCACGGGTGCGCTACAAACAATAACATTATGATGTTACCACGAGCGAATAGTTCGTGTCAACAACTATTCCGCTGTTAAACCTATTATAAATAGCTTCGTACCTCTTTTTCAGAACCTGCTCTGACAATCTCATAGTAATGGACTTTAGAAGATGTAATTTTTAGATAGATATTCATATATAACGCTTTTTCAAGTCTCTTGATATGCTGATTATTTTCCCCACTTATGTAATTTGCCACCTCACGATCACATTCTACAAGAATTGCTTCATATTCACTAGAAGATGCTTCCCAAAGAGCTCTTTCTAATTCATAAGCAATTTGTTCTGCACTTTTGATTAGTCCTGTCCCATTGCATATCAAACACTTATGATGAGTAGCTTCTATATGTGAATGAGTCGTGCGCTTTCTTGTTAGTTCAAATAATCCTAGACTTGTAAAACCAAATAACTTCGTAAATGCTCTATCATTTTGAAATGCTTCCTTTAACAATTCAGATATTCTTTTCTGTTTTTCTATAGAATGCATATTGATAAAGTCAATAATGACCATGCCACCAATGTCTCTTAGTCTCAATTGACGAGCGATTTCAGTTGCAGCAAATTGGTTTGTTTGAAAAATAGTCCCTTCTCGATTTTGTTTACCGCTGAATTTTCCAGTATTCACATCAATAACAGTCATTGCCTCAGTTTGTTCGATGATTAAAAAAGAACCATTTTTTAACCAAACAATTGATTTATATGATTTTTCGATTTGCTCTTCAATTTGATAAGCGACGAAAATATTTTCTTTGCCTTTGTAGACAGATGTCGGTACTGTCACAGGCAAATAATTTTTTATTGAAAGTAAGTCATCAACAATCATCTCGTTTATTGTATTTGCTGGGTGAAGCTTAAAAAACTTTGTATACAAAGAGTTTGCTTCCCAAACACAATTCACTTTTTTTGATCCTTGCTTTGCAATTGAAGTATACAGAGTTTGAAATTGATTTAACTCGTTCAAAATCTCTTCATTACTTGTATTTTCACTCGAAGATCTAAAAATTACCCCTTCGTTACCACTCGTATTTTCTCTACCTAAAGAATATAGTTTATTACGAATTGCTTCTTTTTTTATTTTATTTGAAACCGCAACTTGTTTTGTTAGCGGAAGATAAACAACATAGTCACCAGAAAATTCTAGATTATTTGTTAGCTTAGGTCCTTTTTCATCAAAGGCATCCTTTATGACTTGAACAAGAATATACTGACCTTTTTGAAATGTTTTTCGAAGAGCTTCACCTGATTGATCAGGATTTTCTTTTCCTTCAAATGTATCTTCAAACCTCATAAATCCATTTTTTTGTAAGCCGACATCAACAAATATCGCATTTAACTTTGGCAATACATCCTGTACTTGACCAATATAAATATTACCTACAAATGAACTTGTATCTGCTGATGAATACCACTCAACCAATAGATCATCTTCAACTACTGCTATTCGTTTTTCTGAATGTTTAACATTCATAATGACTTTCTTCAATTTCATCTTCCTTACGTTCTATAATACTTCTCATTTTATTCATTCCTTATAAAAAAAGCCAGTTAAGTATTATTTGGCTCTAAAATCCCACAAGAAAAAACACCACATACTTGTGGTGTTTATCTAAAAACAATTACTCATCACGTTTATCTTTATCAGTCATATCTTTTGGATCTTCTATGATATCTTCTGGATCAGGATCATTATCATTTTCATCATCACGCAGTAGATTATCGTCTTCATCTACCCCTGGTGCATTCATATCATTATCTCTTATATCATCTCTAACATCATTTCTTAAATTTCTTACATCATCGTCTCTATATACATCATCATTATTTAAATCCACATCATTCATATCGTTTTCGTAATTTACAGGAGTATTCATGTTTCTTCGATTTACATCATCTCGATCATCATTTGCATTACAACCCATTAAAATCACAGAAGATAAAAATGCACTAGTTAAAACAAGATATATTTTTCTATTCATAATCATGTCCTTTCACAAACAAATTCTTTAAGCAGTAACGCCTTATTGCATTAATTATTATCTCTATTTCAAGTACCCCTATTCGTACCAAATACATTTGGAAGAACTGGTATAAAAAGGTTTTTAGAGAAATAAAAAAGCCACTTAAAATAAGTGGCATGTTCTCTTTTGTGATTATAAAAATTGATCAAGGATAGTACGCATAAGGTTAGCCTATAAGGTCTTATTGATAATTTTTCCGAATTTATATTTTTTTCTAATGGTTATTACTTTTAAAGAAAAAGTTTGCAAAGGAAGGTTGTTTATTTTTATGGAACTATCTAAAGCTCAGACCATCGGAAGCGCGAACATTTATTGAGGCCATGCACACGCCCAGTGGAAATCAAGCGGAATTTTTTTGTTCTTAAAAGATTTTAAAACGCACTTTCATCTTCTGAACATGATTGCAACGCAAGGATGCTCGACTCCTATGGGAGCTGCAGGTCAGCTGACCCCGGAAGCTCGCCAAGGAGCCTCAGCCTGCCCCATGGAAAGCAAGCATCTTGGAGAGGAAATCAAGCGTAATTCTTTTTATTTTTTTGTTCTTAAAAATTTTTTAAAACGCAACCTCATTATCAGAACATGATTGCAACGGAAGGATGCTCGACTCCTATGGGAGCTATGGGACAGCTGAGACCCCGGAGGAGGCCCACAGGATGTGGGTCATGCATGCGTTACGACAGGACGTCGTGATTTTAGCATGCCTACCTTTTTCCAGGAGGCTCAGTGCCCACCCCATGGAAAGCGAGCATCCTGGAGTGGAAATCAAGCGCAATTTTTTTATTATTTGTTCTTAAAAGATTTTAAAACACACTTTCATCATCGCCTTATTCTTTAACTGATCAACTCTTCAAGAGAATAAGTTGCTTTTTTCTCCGTAAAATAAGCATGTAATAACTCATTCTCATCAAGCATCTGTTGGTTTTTCTTATCAACATTAAAAACAACATTATACTTATAACCTTTATGAAAATTAGAAAACACCTGAAAAAGCTTTGTCTCCTTCGTTAACGAAATTGATTTAATTTTCTGGATATACTGTTCATTTCCATAAAAACGTTCCATAAGAAAACGAATTGCAACAAAATGTCTATTCTTCCACTCAATCCATAAAGAAACATATAAAAACAACAAACAAGCCCAGATTGTAATATTAATTGGCTGGATCACTAACGTTATAATCGTAGCAATAGATAAAAATAAAAATGAAGAGTAAAGACTATATTGATGTGCCTTAACAAATGGGAAAATTAAAGAAAACAACTGATTCATAAATTTCCCACCATCTAACGGCCAAATAGGTAATAAATTAAAACACAAAATACTCACATTATAACCAATAAAAAGTGAATATAAATTTTCAGGGATATAATTCAATTCAAATAAAATCTTTGCAATCACAAATAATGTTACATGTTGAATTGGACCTGAAATGGTTACTATGAACTCCTCTAAAATCGGTCGATTTCCATGTTCATCTAAATCAACAACACCACCAAATGGTAATAACGTGATTTTATTAATTCTCCAATTAAAACTAGTTGCTGCGATTGCGTGTCCTAATTCATGGCAGAAGATAATAATTGATATAAATAAAACCGACCAAAAATTTGCAGTTAGAATACCAATACATGCAATTAATAAATAAAGTGGATGTAGTGTAATCTTTGAAGCAAGTTTTATCCATTTATTCAAAAGATATCACCTTTTTCGGGTCAATAAATTTTTCACCCATTTTGATTGCGAAGTAATATGTCCCAAAATTACCATCCTCATCTGGAGTCACAGTACCTAATACCTTCTTACTATCGACTCTTTCCATATACTTAACATTAGTTGAACTTAATTTACCGTACCAAGATTCAGATCCATCGGCATGTTGTACAATAACCGTTTGTCCTAAATCATCCTTTTCTCCAACAAAAATTACATTTCCACCTTCAATCGCTTCTACTTTTTGATTTAATTCAGTTTGGATTAATATACCTTGTCCGTCCGTTTTAAAGCTTTGAAGTACTTTTCCACTTGCTGGAACACCATAATCTACACTATCAACCGTTGCCTTTTTATTATTTAATTGTGGTAAGAAGGCAATAGGAGACCCGAATCGATCTTCATACCATTTTTGGATTGAAGCAAATTGAAATTCGCTATTATACACTTTAGATAGTCCAGTTCTTACTTCAGAAGCAATTGGTGAATTACTTTTTAAGATGATTGCTAATCCTAAAACAATAACGGCACTTAATAAGCTTCTAAATAAAAATGTGGAATGATTCATTATTTTTTTACCTTGTTGCTCAACTAAATCATCATAAGAATACGTGTACCCGTCCTCAGTGGTTTGTGCTTCATTTAGAGGGAATTTTGTCATCATTTGATTTGGATGACCCCATTTATCCTCTTGTTCACGCCTTTTAGCAATTCTTTTTCGAATATCATCTACGCGCTTACTCAAAGTGTCACCTCTTTTCACAGTCTTGTTAATTCAACTATATGAGAATGATGGACAACTTATGAGTAAAAAGAAAAACACTTCGTTATAATAACGAAGTGTTAACGGATACCGAATAATTTTTTAACTTTAAAGAATATACTCTTTTCTGCTTCTAGTGATTGTAATGGTACTGATTCACCTAACACTCTTCTTGCTATATTTCTATAGGCAATAGAAGCTTTAGAGTTTGGATTCATTGCGACTGGTTCACCACTATTTGTGGCTTTAATGACATTTTCGTCATCTTGAACAATTCCAATTAAATCAACAGCTAATGTAGACGTAATATCATCTACATCCAAGCTATCACCATTTTCCATCATATGGCTTCTAATACGATTAATTACTAGTTTAGGAGGTTCGATATCCTCTTGTTCTAATAATCCAATAATACGATCTGCATCTCTAACTGAAGAAATTTCAGGTGTTGTGACAACAATCGCTTTATCTGCTCCCGCAACTGCATTTTTATAGCCTTGCTCAATTCCAGCAGGACAGTCTATCAATATATAATCATAGTCTTTTTTGAGTTCATCAACTAGCACTTTCATTTGTTCAGGAGTAACAGCTGTTTTATCACTCGTTTGAGCAGCAGGTAATAAGTATAAGCACTCAAATCGTTTGTCTTTGATTAATGCTTGATGCGTTTTACAACGACCTTCTACAACGTCAACTAAATCATAGACGATACGATTTTCTAATCCCATGACAACATCTAAGTTTCGTAGGCCAATATCGGTGTCAATTAAACATACTTTTTTACCAAACATTGCTAAAGCTGTTCCTAAATTTGCTGATGTCGTTGTTTTACCAACTCCACCTTTACCAGATGTAATTACTATAGCCTCTCCCACAGTTACATCATGCCCCTTTCTAACCTTGTCAAACTAGGTCTAAGATGAGTGAGAAATTGAATACGATCGACAATGATATGGTTATCTTCATTTATGTATGCACATTCCATTTCATTGCCTTCTTCACCATAATGATCTGGTGCTCTGTTCATTATGCTGCAAATTCTCAACTGCATTGGTTTCATTATAGATGCTGCAATTACTGCCTCTTTATTGCCATTATAACCAGCATGAGCAGTTCCTCGAAGCGCACCCATAATAAAGATATTTCCACCTGCAATAACAGTTCCACCCGGATTAACATCACCGATTAACAGTAAATCACCTTTTACTTGGAGAACTTGACCAGATCTTACCATTCTGCAAATAGGAACAATTTCTTCCCTTTTTAACCATTCAATCGCTTCCTGTTTCGAAACAACATTACTATCTATTGATTCAACTACAAGATTTTTCTTTTTACGAACGATAGATCGTATGATTTCATCTTGTTCGGGAGATAAGAAGCGATTTCCAATTTTTAATCGGACTGCAATTAATGGACGATCATTGCTCTCAAACAAGTGGGTAGACAGTCTTTCTTCAATTTCATCTACTAAAATCTGAAAAGAACATGTATCATCGAGGTGCAGTGTTAGACCATCTTTTGTTCCTTTTATTGTAACATATTGTTGCCTCTGTTCCATGATAAGTGTTCACCCCGAATGTATAATTCGACATGCACTCAAAAAATCCTTTATTTTTCCTCATTATTTTCACTAATTGTTCTTAATAATGATGACAGAGGAAATGCAAAAATTAATATAAAGAGTGCATTCAGTAATAATGTCGGAAATAATCGATGGTTTATGAAGTAACTATTTAACATATTTGTATATCCAAATAGAATATTTAATCCATAAACTAAGTATTCTAAAGCAATTGTCCAAATCAGAACTAAAATGCTTCTAATAAATAAATTAGCATAAAGTATTTTCATTGCTTGGCTTATTAAAAATATAAAAAAAGGAAAAGCCGCTAAATAAATTCCAATAATTTCTGTGTACACAATATCATAGATTACGCCAAATATAACGCCATATATTAGTGCTTTCTTCGGATTATAATATAATGTCATAAATAATAATCCAAAAAACAGAAAATGTGGTACGATAATCCCCTTTTCACCTAGTAGTGTTGGGGACACGTTTGAAACATAAATATTTTCTAATATAAAAAGAAGTGATAGAAGAAGAGGTAAAACATACTTACTCATCTACTTTCTACTCTCCTTTCTGTACGTCAATGGTGCGTTTAACGACAATGACATGGTTAATATCATTAAAATCTGCCTGTGGTTTAATATAAGCAGTCTGAGTTAACCCATGTTCATCTGGTTCAACTTCTTCAACTTTCCCGATGACTAAAGTTTTCGGAAAAACTCCGCCAAGACCAGAAGTCACCACAGTTTGTCCTTTTTTAACTTTTGCATTAGAAGGGATTCGTTTAAACAATAGTGTTTGTTTTTCCACATCATATCCTTCAATTAAACCAAACACTGTATTTTTCTGTTGAATTTTTGCTGAAATACGATTTGTTCGATCAGAAGCACTAAGTAATTGGACGGTAGAAGAGAATTTTGAAACGTTTTTTATTTTTCCAATTAATCCTTTTGCTGTAACAACCGCCATTTCTTTTTCAACGCCATTAGTTGACCCTTTATCGATGGTAATAATCTGCTGCCATTTATCAGGATCTCTAATTGTTACTGTCGCTTGAATTGATTCGTAATCACTTAAATCTTTTGTAGCACCAATCATTTCTTTTAATTCTTTATTTTCTTTTTCTAATTCCTTCTCACGAACAGACAGTTCTACATACTTATCAAGTTTACTCTTTAATATTTGATTTTCTTTATATGTATCTTTCAAATCCGAAATATTATTAAAGAAACCCGCAATATATTGTGCGGGTTTATTAAATACTTTTTCAGTCAAACTTACTGTATCTTTAATAAACTGCTCGGGAATAGAAAGGTTTCTGTTATTTCTTAATGAATAACCTAGAAGTGCCACCAATAATATAATAGCAGCCAAGACAATCATTAAACGTTTATTTTGAAAAAATTGTGGCATCCTGACACCCTCTTATAGCAATTCAGCTTCATTTTTAAAAGATTTCATGCGTATAATCCTCACCAAAAACAGTGAGGATTACACATATTACTAATACTTTTTCTTATTATTTAATTACAATCTTTAGACAAAATTAGTTGTTATTCAAATTAAATTATCTGTAATTTGAAGAATAATTCTTTTTGAAAATATCTATGTTGTCTAATGCTTTACCTGTACCAATTGCAACACAATCAAGTGGATCTTCTGCAACGATTACAGGCATATTTGTTTCTTGACTAATAACTTTATCAATATTACGTAGAAGGGCTCCTCCTCCTGTTAACACAATACCACGGTCAATAATATCAGCTGCTAATTCAGGTGGTGTTTTTTCTAATGTATTTTTTACAGATTCTACAATTGCTGTAACCGTATCACTTAATGCGCTAGCAATTTCTTCACCATAAATTGTAATTGTTTTAGGTAAACCGGAAATTAAATCTCTTCCGCGAATATCCATTTTTTCACCATTATCAGTTTTAATTGCCGATCCAATTTCAAGTTTTAATTGCTCTGCCGTACGTTCACCGATTGCCAGATTATAATTTTTCTTAATATACTGCATAATCGCATCGTCCATGTCATCTCCAGCAGTACGAATCGATTGACTAGTAACGATACCACCTAAAGAGATAATCGCAACTTCAGTTGTACCACCACCGATATCTACAACCATGCTACCAGTTGGTTCCATTACAGGCAGATTAGCTCCGATTGCTGCCGCAAATGGCTCCTCAATCAAGAACGCATCACGTGCACCTGCTTGTCTTGTTGCATCGATAACCGCTCTTTTTTCAACAGCCGTAATCCCTGATGGTACACATACCATTACATATGGTTTACGTGAGAAGAATCCGTTACTTTTTTGTGCTTGATGAATATAATGCTTCATCATCGTAGCAGTCGTTTCAAAATCAGCAATTACGCCATCTTTCATAGGTCTTGTTGCCACTACATTACCTGGTGTACGACCAATCATATTTTTTGCATCTTTACCTACAGCAACAATGTGCTTTGTATCTGTTTGCAAAGCAACAACTGATGGTTCTCTTACCACAATTCCTTTTCCTTTAACAAAAACTAAAGTATTGGCAGTACCTAAGTCTATTCCTAAATCACGTGTAAATCCGCCTAATCCTAACATATGTATCTTCCTTTCTAAAACGTACAACTTTTCATTATATTTAATGTATCTAATTATATTTTCTTATCGTTAGTAAATAACAGGTTTTTATCCATAACTTACATTATAAAACAATTAGCACTTAATGAACACCCTAAACATAACCTTTTTCTTTTAAACTGATATACTTATGTTCACCAATAATGATGTGGTCTAGTAATTCAATTCCAATTATTTTTCCACATCCAACTAATCGTTTTGTGACTTCTATATCTTCTCTACTTGGTGTAGGGTCTCCACTTGGATGATTGTGTAAACAAATTATTGAACTAGCCGATCTTCTGAAAGCCTCTTTAAAAACTTCTCGTGGATGAACAATTGAAGCATTCAAACTACCTTTAAAAATAGTTTCGCGGGCAATAATTTGATTTTTTGTATTTAAATATAGACAAATAAAATGTTCTTGTTCAAGAAATCTCATTTCATCCATCATAAATTTGGCACAATCATCAGGGCTCTTTATCACAAATCTTTCCTCAAACTGTAATCGATTGATTCTCTTCCCTAATTCGAAAGCTGCTAATAATTGTGTAGCTTTTGCTTCACCGATGCCATTAATATTTGAAATTTCTTCGATTGAAGCATTCATTAATAATCGAAGTCCATCAAATTTGTGCAATAATTGGTTAGAAATTTGTAAGACAGACTCATTCTTAGTCCCAGTTCTTAATACAATAGCAAGTAATTCTTGGGTGGACAAGCTACTCGGACCCTCTTTGATTAACCGTTCTCTCGGACGGTCATCTTTTGGAAAATCTCTAATAAGTAGAGAATTTTGCAAATAACCACCTCATTTGCCTAATTAAAAAAACAACTCATAAAGTTTTTTCTTCACTTTATTGATAGGAAGCCCCACTACAGAGAAATAATCGCCGTCTATTTTCTCTACAAATGTGCCACCAAACCCCTGAATACCATAAGATCCAGCTTTATCCATCGGTTCATTTGTATCAATATAGTCTAAGATTTCTTGATCACTTAACACACTAAATGTGATTTTCGTGCACTGATAAAAGTTTGAAGAAATCCCTTCATCTATTATTGAAACACCCGTAAATACTTCATGGGTATTTCCGGATAGCATTTTAAGCATTGCAAATGCATCCTCTTTTGATGAGGGTTTACCAAGCTTCTGATCAGCAAAAGTAACAATTGTATCAGCACCAATAACAATAGCATTAGGAAATTTTTTGTACACGTCTGCTGCCTTTTGCTCAGCTAATTTCATTACTAACTCCGAAGAATGCAAGTGTTGCTCCATAACTTCTTCAACATCACTTGTTTCAATGATAAATGGAATATTTAACATACTTAGTAGTTCTTTTCTTCGAGGAGATGCAGAGGCTAATATAAGTTTTTTCATTTCATTCACCTATTATTTGTTTTTAAAAGGAAGGATACAACTCCATCCTACCTAGATACCCACTATAACACAAATTAGTAAAAAACACTTTTCGACTTTCATTCGTTAATAAAATGTAATAAAAATGAAAGAATTGCTATTTATTAAAATACCCTAAACATAAAAAATTCATTTTTCATATGTAAGCGGATTAATTTTAAACAGATTTCTTTGAAGTACTTATCCTATCTATTATAGAGGTAACTCTTCATTTTCATTAAAAAGGTTAAAATCTTTTCATTTCAAACTTTACACACTCATTATATTGTTATATTACTGTAATAAAAAATACACTAACAATTAATTTGTTAGTGTATTTTTTTGCTCTTTCAATAACTTAAACAAGGCTAATACATCTTTTTGAACATTTTGTGTAACTTGATTCAAAGTTTGTCCTTCGCTATTCGATAATTCTTTTTCTATATTTTGTAAATGCTTAAGTCCTGTCAGTAATTGTTGATTTTTAATGAGATCTTTTTGATTATTTAAGATTAATAACGTTGAGTTAATTTGTTCTAACTGCTTTTCATTATTGAAATTATTACTTGTTAAGTAAGATAGAATAAATGCAAAAGTCTCGATTTCTGCTTTATACATTTCTACCGATTGTTTAGGACCCGTATATTCTCCTCCGCCAATAGATTCTTCTTTTAAATAAGCACTGTTAAGTTTCTTCTTAACTTCATCCTTTAAAAAAGTGCTTTCTTTTCCACTTAATGCGATTACAACAAAATAAGCTTTATTTTTTTCATAAATGACTGCATCATACCCCTGCTCAGCTATTTCTTCTACATTTTTTTGAGCAGAATCCATATTTTTAAACATTCCAACTTGCGCTAGGTCAAAGGAAATGGATGGAACATTCATCTGAACTTGTGTCGGAGCGACTGTAACTATATCTGGATTTTGTTGTTCTGACTTAGATTGTTTAAATATACCTAAAAATACAAATCCAAAACATAAGCCTATCAGACTCGCACTAATAATTGAGATGATGATACTTTTGGAAGAAGAATTTTTAAGAAAAAAAGGAATCTTTCTTTTTTCATTTTTCATTTTCGGCTTTTTCTTTGCATTCTTTTTCTTTTTAACATCATCTAAAACAATTACTTTTTTTCCTAATCCGTCAGGAGTTGGAAGTACCCACTGAAATTCCGTTTTATCCTCTACATTTTCATGAGGATTCACAACGTCTTCTTCATATTCTTTTTCCTCTCCGTTAATTTTAATCGATATTTTTGAGGACTTGTCCATTTGAATCCTCCTAATATTTTATTTTATAACGTAACAGAATACTAACATACAAAATCAAAAAAACTAGCCGACATTTGTCGAGAACAACAATGTATCGCTCTACAAATTTCGCTTAAACATTCATAAACAAAAAAAGAAACCACCAAAATAGAAGGTAGTTTCTACTTACTATATAATGCGACTTTATTTCTTCCTGCATTTTTTGCATCTGAATACATTGCACGATCGGCACAACGAATTAAGTCAGTTGGTTCATTTGCCACATTCGGCGCAATTGCGGCACCGATACTAGCTGTTATCGTTAACTTAATTTTTTGATTTTCATTTTTCATATGATCTGTTACATAAAAAGGGACATTTTCTAGGCTTGTCCTAAGTTCTTCAGCGATTAAGTAAGTTTCGTTTTCATCGTGATTAACAAGTAATACCGAAAACTCTTCTCCACCAAAACGAGCAACAATACCCTTTTTTTGGACAATACTTTTAATTCTTTGAGCAACCTCATATAAAACTTCATTTCCAGCTTGATGACCATAGAGGTCATTTACTCTTTTAAAATGATCTAAATCCATTAATAACAAAGAAATTGATTTTATTTCGAATGTTTTTAAACGGATAAATTCACTTTTAATCAATGCTTCTAGATATTGAAAATTATATAAACCAGTCAAAGAATCCGTTTCACTTTTCATTTTTGTTTCTAAATAAAAACGTGCATTTTCTATTGCAATAGCAAGATATAACGCAAGGATCTCAACCATAACAACTTGATATCGTTTATAAGCATTTTTCTGTTCAGAAGCAAGGGTTAGCACACCAATCACTTGCTTATTTTTAATGATTGGTATTGAAAGTAAACTTTCTGCATTTATATATTGCTGATGGTCATTCGTGAACCATTGTGATCTTCTGTTAAAAATATATTCTTTTTTCTCCGAGAACACTTTTTCAGTAATAGACCCCTCAAATATACTTTTTAAGTTCGATGTACTAAAATCTTTGTCTTCAGTATTATTTTGAAAAAAACGTTTTAATTTTAATTGATCATCTTTCATTAAATATAAACTTCCATAAGTTACCGGAATTAGATTTGTTAACTGATCAAAAAATTCATCTATAACATTATCTTCTTCCATTCTTTGCGTCATTTTTTGGCTTATTTTCATCGTTTGTTTTAAATATTTATTCATATTTAAAGCAGATGACAATGAATTGAGTATGACCATTAAAATAATATAATAAATTGCGATATAAAATAATGTTAAATAACCTTTTGTTTCTAACATTAAATACAAGCTGATACCAATAGGATACATTAATAGACTGATGAAAAGATCCCATCTAAACTCACGATTATATAATTTAGCGTCCTTTTTAAACAATTTTGTAGTGATCACATACAAAATGATTTGATTGATCCAAAAAGATACGAGCGTATAAATCAATAAAGGAACTAAATTATCAATCATTTCTTTTGTTCCACTAAATCCAATTGTTCCACCAAAAAGTTTATATAATACCGCGCTTCCAACAGAACAAATCGCAAACATTAAAGAATTAAGAGGCATCCGATACAATGTTTTCCTCGTAAGACTTAGTCTTATATATAGGAATGCATATCCCATTTGGGTTATGAGTAATTCTGCAAAGAGACCATACTTTAAAAAAACTAATATAGAAATACCCAATATAAACGAAAATGTAGCATCATTTATTTGAATTGGCATATTTGCAACGACTAAAAATAAGCAGAAGATGATAAAGAAGTTCGCTTTTTCTATGTGACCAAGAGGACTAACCAAGTGAGCATAATAAAATAATATAGGCATTACGACTGCCCAAGAAATCCAAATAAGTCTATTATTATGCTTACTGATCATGATTAGTTATCCCTCCTTACGAAATTTTCTAATAGTGTTTATTTACTAAATATTTTCTCACATCTGAAATAAAATATAAAGAACCAGTTAGTAATAAAATCCCATTTTTTTGAATTTTTTTAACATTTTTCTCTAATGCTTCGTTGAAATCTATTTCGTAGTCTACATTTAATGTTTGTGCAGTATGAATTAATTCTTCATGTGACATTGCTCTTGGAAAATCAAAGGTTGTCATAATGATATTCTTCGTTATTTTTTGTAACAATTCTACCATTTCAATTACATCTTTATCTCTTAATGCAGAGAAAACAATTGTAATATCATGTTGATTAAAATGAGCTTTCATCGTTTGAACGAGACTTTGTATTCCCTCAGTATTATGGGCTCCATCAATTAATATCATCGGCTCTGTTGAAATTTTTTCTAGTCTACCTTCTCTATTAGCTTTTTTTAAACCTGATTTTAATTCATAATCTGTTACTTGAAAACCGTATGTATCTGTTAGTATTTCTATTGCCATTATTGCACATGATGCATTCCTAATTTGATGTTGCCCGAGCATAGAAATTTCTATTTGCTCAAATCTGTTTTGTAAACCAATATAGGTAAAGCGCTCATGATTCTTACTTTTTTGATCGATTGCTCTAAAATGTTTATCATATTCATAGAGTGTTGACTCATTCTTTATCGCCATATTTTGAATAATGTTAAGTGCTTCTTCTTTTAATTCAGCCGTAATCGTTGGAATACCTTTTTTAATTATTCCAGCTTTTTGCACTGTAATTTCCTCGATTGTATCACCTAGTATTTGATGATGGTCATGTCCGATGCTTGTAATGATACTAATTAACGGCTTTATTACATTCGTACAATCCTCTAAACCACCTAACCCTACTTCTACAAGAAACAGATCGTGTTCTTTGACTTTTCCAAAATAATAAAATGCCATAGTTGTCAGAATTTCAAATTCTGTTGGTGCTCCACATGGAAGTTTCTCAACCTCTTCTACGATTGGAATCATTTTATTTACTAACATAATAAAGTCTTCTTTTCCGATCATTTCTCCATTGAACATAATTTGTTCTCTGTAATCAATGATATAAGGTGAAGTAAAAGCTCCAATCTTATAGTCAGCCTCTATTAAAATACTTTGAAGGTAAGATATTGTTGAACCTTTCCCATTTGTACCTGCAACATGAATTGCTTTTATATGATGGTGTGGATGGTCCAATCGAAGTAACATTTCTTCCATTCTCTGTAAACCCGGTACAATTCCAAATTTTGTTCGGTTTAACATCCAATTTAATGCTTCATTATAAGTGCTTACCATTTTCAATCACCCTTTTCGTAAAAAACGACGAATAAGATGGCTCTTTATTCGTCGTTTTGTTACTTTTCACTATATTATTTACTTAATTCAGCAATACGTAATGTAACTGCAGCTTGTTTTTCTAAATAATCTTTTTCTTTGCGACGCTCTTCCTCAATTACTGATTCAGGTGCTTTCGCAACGAAACCTTGATTACTTAGTTTCTTTTGAACACGTTCTACTTCACTCGTCCATTTTTCTAATTCTTTTTCTAAACGTTTTTTCTCTTCATCTAAGTTTATTAATCCCTCAAGTGGTAAATAAATTTCTGCACCGCTTATTACTGCAGACATACATTTTTCTGGTGCAGTTAAGTTCGTAGAAATTGTTAATTCTTCAGGATTACAGAAACGTTCGATATATGAACGATTTTCTTCTAATGCTGCTGCAATTGCTTCATCTTTCGCAGCAATCATCAGTTGTACCTTTTTACTCATTGGTGTATTTACTTCGGCACGAATATTACGAACTGAGCGAATTAATTCAACTAACATTTTCATTGTTTCAGATGCTTTTTTATTTGTTAAATCAGCATTTACAGTTGGCCAAGCTGAAACTGTAATTGACTCACCCTTATGTGGAAGTGACTGCCAAATTTCTTCAGTTACAAACGGCATAAACGGATGTAAAAGCTTCATCGTACTTTCTAAAACATGAGCTAAAACAGAACGAGTCATGTTTTTTGCATCTTCATTTTCACCGTATAAAGGAATCTTAGCCATTTCAATATACCAGTCACAAACATCATCCCAGATGAAATTGTATAGTACACGGCCAACTTCACCAAATTCGTAACGATCAATTAATGAAGTAACACTTTCAATCGTTTCATTTAAACGAGTTAGAATCCATTCATCAGCAACAGATTTTTCTTTCGTTAAATCAATTTGATCATATGTGAATCCTTCCATATTCATTAACGCAAATCGAGAAGCATTCCAAATTTTATTAACAAAGTTCCAAGTCGCTTCAACCTTTTCAATACTAAAACGTAAATCTTGACCAGGTGCACTACCTGTTGTTAAGAAGTAGCGTAGTGAATCCGCTCCATATTTTTCAATAACATCCATTGGATCAACGCCGTTACCAAGAGATTTACTCATTTTGCGACCTTGTTCATCTCTTACTAATCCGTGGATTAGTACATCATTGAATGGACGCTTACCTGTAAACTCGATTCCTTGGAAAATCATACGAGATACCCAGAAGAAGATAATATCATAACCAGTTACTAATACGTTTGTAGGGAAGTAAGCTTGGAAATCTTTACTTTCTTCATTTGGCCAACCTAATGTTGAGAATGGCCATAATGCTGAACTAAACCAAGTGTCTAATACATCATTATCTTGGTTCCAATTTTCAATATCAGCTGGTGGCTCTTGATTTACATAGATTTCCCCTGTTTCTTTATGATACCAAGCTGGAATACGATGTCCCCACCATAATTGACGAGAGATACACCAGTCACGAATGTTTTCCATCCAACGAAGATACGTTTTTTCAAAACGATCCGGTACGAATTTTACACTATCATCAGAGTTTTGTAATGCAACAGCAGCATCAGCTAATGGTTGCATTTTAACAAACCATTGAGTAGATAAATATGGCTCAACTACCGCTCCACTTCGTTCACTATGTCCTACAGAGTGCATGTGCTCCTCGATTTCTACAAGAACGCCATTCTCCTGTAAATCTTTAACGATTTGTTTACGGCATTCAAAGCGATCCATACCATTGTATTTTCCAGCTTTTTCATTCATCGTACCATCTTCATTCATAACTAGAATTCGTGGTAAGTCATGACGGTTACCTACTTCAAAATCATTTGGATCATGAGCAGGTGTAATTTTTACTACCCCAGTACCAAATTCCATGTCAACATAATCGTCTGCAATTATTGGAATTTCGCGGTTAACGATAGGTAGCATTACAGTCTTACCAATCATTGATTGATATCTTTCATCTTCTGGATGAACTGCAATTGCAGTATCCCCTAACATTGTTTCTGGTCTTGTTGTTGCAATTTGAATGCTTCCAGATCCATCTGTTAAAGGATATTGCATATGATAGAAAGCACCTTGAACATCCTTGTAAATTACTTCAATATCAGATAAAGCTGTTTTTGTCGCAGGATCCCAGTTAATGATATACTCTCCGCGATAAATTAAACCTTTATTATATAGTTTTACGAATACTTCCTTAACTGCATCAGAAAGGCCTTCATCTAGCGTAAAGCGCTCACGACTATAATCTAACCCAAGACCAATTTTCTCCCATTGAGAACGAATGTGAGAAGCATATTCTTCCTTCCATTCCCAAGCTTTTTCTAAAAACTTTTCGCGTCCTAAATCGTATCTTGTTAAGCCTTCTTCACGTAGTTTACCTTCTACCTTGGCTTGAGTAGCGATTCCAGCGTGATCCATTCCTGGTAGATACAATACATCATAACCTTGCATACGTTTTGTACGAGTTAAGATATCTTGTAATGTAGTATCCCAAGCATGACCTAAATGTAATTTTCCAGTTACGTTAGGTGGTGGAATTACGATTGTATATTTTGGTTTCTCCGATTCTACTTGTGCTTCGAAAAACTTTCCATCTAACCAAAATTGGTAACGATCTTTTTCAACTAAACTTGGATCATATTTTGTTGGTAATGATTGTTGTTTTGTTTCCATGATTACATCTCCTCTTTGCTTTTTGAAAAATAAAAAACTCCATTTATCCTAGAAAAGGACGAATGGAGTTTGATTCGCGGTACCACCTTTTTTTGTCAGAAAAACAGAAAAAAATAAAAACATTTCTGACACACTTAAAAAGATAACGGATCATCCGGAAACTTCTAGTCGCATAAAGCTTTCAAAGTCACTGCTCAAGGGCGACATTCCAACTCTTTTTTCTAGAAACCTCCCACCAAATGGTTTCCTCTCTGAAGAACTAGTTTGTTGTACTCTTCCCTATCAACGCATTTCAATATGAATATATTTTATAGTCTACAAAATTTTCGTAACTTTAGTCAACAGTATTTCTATTTTCTTTCTAGAATATTCCTAATGTGTCAATATTGTACCAACATTTTTAATGGATAAATTAAATAAGAAAAGGAATTGTAATGAATTTTTAACATTCACATATACTAGTACTTATTTAATTATGCGATAATTATATAATATCCAGATATAATGTTTAAGGGGGATAACCATGGGTTTATTTAAAAATACATTAGCTCGTGTTCTTGGAATTGGAGGAACGAGAATTGATACAAAGCTTGAAAAAACTGAATACCAAGCTGGCGAACGTGTAAAAGGTGAATTACATATAAAAGGCGGGAAAGTGAAACAAGAACTTGAATCTGTTTTCTTACATGTAATGACTGATTATGAAGTTGAGACGAATGATAAAACTTACCATCAAAATGGTACATTACAAAAAGTAATCGTGTCAGTTGATCGAGTAATCAATGCGAATGAAGAAGTTGTCATTCCTTTTTTCTTTACTCTTTCAGAGAATACACCAGTTTCGCTGCACAAATCTCATATTTGGATTAAAACACATTTAGAAATAGATAAAGCAGTTGATCAATATGATGCGGATGGTATCCAAGTCATTCCTTCTATTGGATTAAAAACTGTTATACAAGCTCTTCAAGAGGAAGGGTTTGTCTTAAGAGAAAGTGAAAACAAGAAAAAATTCGGTAAGATTATCCAGGAATTCGAATTTTATCCTATGAATGGTGATTTTAGAGGTAAATTAGACGAATTAGAAGTTAATTATTTAAGCTTCGATAAAACTGTAGACATCGTTCTTCAAGTCGATCGTAAAACTACAGGCTTATTTTCTGATTCAGATGAAATGAATGTTAGAATTTCATTCTCAAAAGACCAGATAACTGATAAACAATATGTACGTAGTAGTCTAATGAATGCTATTAAAAGATACTGTAAATAAACACTTCATTTTATAAAAATAGTTTGCAATCATTATGTTTATATAGGTAATAGAATTGATAATAAAAACTAAGCTGGTAGCCTAGATTGGACAACCAGCTTAGTTTTTTTAATTTTAACTTTCTAGTTGAACTACTAAAAATACATCTAGCTATGAAACTAGATGCACTTAATCCATGATCATTTTCGCAGCCTCAATATCTTCTTGGATTTTTGATACAAAAAATTCAATATTATTCATATGCCAATAAGAATGTAATAACTCTTTCACTCGATCTTTTTCATTCAAATTTCCGGTCCGTTTTGTATAGGACGTTATTTTAGTTGCAGTTTGTACAGGATAAGCCATATAACTCATGAATAATAGTTTTTCTTCTTCCCTCAATGAAAAGTTCTTTTCATACATTTTCAACCAATTATTTCGATCAGGCTGCTGTATCGGATAGGTTTTAAATGAATTCTTATAGTAATTTGATAAATCTTGAATTGGTGTCGTTTCTTGAGCATTTTCTAAGTTAATAAATACTCCCTCGCCTCTTTCATTTACTAAGAAATGAGAAATCGATAGACTACCATGATTCATCACAATTCTTGTGTTTTCTGTTTCCTTCATTTTTTTAAACCATTCTCCTAATTGATCGTTAGCAAATTGATGAGCGCTTAATATTTTATGAAAATATGTGCAGTAGCTTAATTCATATGGTGACATATACCAATTACCTTCAGCTGCTTCAATAAAATTCTCTAAAACTTCTTTTTCTTTACTCCATCTCTTTGTTAAAGTATCATAATGACTTTGTAACTGATCTTTATCAACTTTCTTTTCTTTTTGTGTTCGGTTATGCATCTTCCCTAATGCAGTAAACATCCTTTGAAAGTGTAAATTTTCATCAGATCTAGAATCTACACTTTCAATCCATGGCATTAGATAATAATGCTTTGTGTTATATTCAACAACATAATCGCCATTTTGAGTGTGATATATTGGAACAACATTGCGAAAACCTCGCTCTTGTAAGGAACGAACGTTTTCAACTAAATTATTACGATAAATTCTACTTGGATTTGCTTCTTTTAAAGCAAATACCCCTTGGTTAGTATAAACTTTCACTACTTTTCCTACAGTTTCAAAGTAATTTGGTACTATATGATATTGCGCTAAAATGACGCTTATTTCATCCTTAGGCTTAGTATACAATGCGCGTCACTCTCACTTTCTAAATGAGTAAAAGCCTTGTATTAGTAGACAAGTATCTAGACTAATACAAAGCTCATACTATATTATTATTGTTTTATTGCCGTGACTGGAATGTAGATAATTTGACCCTCTGATAAAAATTCGTCATTTAAATTATTAACTCTATTTAACTGTTGCGTCTGCAAATTATATTTTTTAGCAACCGTTTCAATTGTGTCACCATTTTGGGCTAGATATAGTTTCAATTTTGAATATGACTCTTCTTTACCTTCACCCGTGAATAAACTTGAGAGCAGATTGTCAGATTTTACACTTCTAGCTTCATTAGCTTCTTCTTGTGCAGTAGAATCTTCATTTTGAGCCTCTTCTGAGACTTCACCTGAAGCCTCTCCAGCTACTTGAGCTTGATAATATTCTGCATAGTATGGTGGTGTTTGACGAACATCATTTGCATTCAGGTGTGCAGGATTAACCTGTGTATATGGATTTTGGTATTGTGGCTGCTGGTTATAAGTAAAAGGTGGTTGTTGATATTGATTATTTACATAAGGTTGATAGCTTTGTTCAACTGCACGTCTATACTGTTCTTCATAGCTTTGAATGTCATTTTGTACATTAAAAGGATTATTTTGCTGAGTGTTGTATGCATTATAAGAATTGTTTTGTTGTCCAGTAACATCATTATTTAGAAAACTTGGTTTCTGAACAACTTCATTATTTAAAAAGCTTGGTTGCTGTGTCGTAAATTCATTATTTAAAAAGCTTTGTCTTGGATTCACTTCATTATTTAGAAAGCTTGGTTGAAGCGTGAATTCACTAGTCGCTTCATTTTGTTTTGTTTCATATACATTGTTTTCTCTTGCGTCTAAATATACTTCTTGGTTTTCATTACTTTCTTCGCTAGAAAGATGAACTTCTTCATTCTCATAGCTTACTTCGTCTCCATACACTTCTTCACTTTCAAAATTCTCATCAGATTCCCTGTAAACTTCTTCATACTGTTCCTCTGATTGTTCCTCTACGTTTTCAACAGCTTGCGCTCCAAATGTATAAGTTTCCTCTTGTAGTTCTGTTTGATAAGACTCTTGCTCATCTTGATTTTCAACTGTTTCACTTGATTGAGTTTGGAAAACCTCAAGATAAGTTGGTTGTCTTGGGAATGTTGGATCTTCCTCATGTTGCTCGTTAGCTTCCAATGACTGGATCCAATCACTACCATATAAATCTTCCTTATCATTCACTTCAGACGATACAGGCTGTTGGTTAAAAAATTGGAATTGTTCTTCAAACTCTCTATCCTCTTGTTGTTCTTCTGCTTCAGATTCATTACTACTACGATAATCATTACCGTAATGATAATGATTATACTGATTTTGTTCTCTCTGCTCTTGATAATACTCAACAGCACGATTATCATGAAGGCCAGAAATACATAAATCAGCAGTAATTTGTATGCATCCTCTTTCAGTTAACTGATAATCAAAGGTTTCAACTGAAACACAAAGATTTTCCAAGTCTGTAATTCTTGTTAATGGAATTGAAATATCTACCGGAAATTGATGACGTAATTCACAGCTTCCATCATCTAAGGATCTAACGTCCTCTACTAGTCTTGAAGGTGCTAATTCTCTTAAGGAGAAGTAATCACCTTGCGTCACCTGATCAGGCGTATAATTACCTTCTAAGGTTAAGACACCCTTCACTTGAACATATTCATCGAATTGCTGTATAGTAATGTCTGGATTTAGCGAGAGTGACCTTACCTCTTTAACTTCCTGTCCTTTTTGGAACCAGACAGTTTCTTTCAATGAAAAACGAATATTTGTTTGATTTTCTGAAGACACGTTAATGTCCTCCTCTCATCGTCCATTTTGGTCTATGACAATACATCTTTATGAGAGGAAAGAAAAAATTATGAAAAAAAGATTCATATTTTGTACAAAAAATGAATCTTTAAGATACTATTCTCAGTATTGGAAATATCCAGAGCTAAAAATTTTATTATCATTAGTATCCACAATCTTTGTTGCCATTTAAGTATTTAATGATTTCACGTAATTTCTATCTTACTTTGAAGTGCAGGCCGCAAAAACCATAAAAAAACCCCATACAGTTATATTGTATGGGATCTATTTACATTAATTATTTAATTGCGAAAAAGCATATTCTGCAGCTGCGATCGTTTTTTGAATATCCTCATCAGTATGTGAAGTAGATAAGAACAATCCTTCAAATTGTGAAGGTGGTAAGAACACACCCTGTTCAGCCATCAGTTGATAATATTTTGCAAACATTTCTAAATTAGATGTTTTTGCAGCTTCATAATTTTCAACTTTTTCATTCGTAAAGAAGAATCCTACCATTGAACCTGCACGGTTGATACAATGTGGAATATTGTATTTTTCTGCTGCTGCTTTGTAACCAGCTTCTAATAAATCTGCTTTACGATTAAATTCATGATAATCTTCTTCAGTTAATTGACTTAATGTTTCAAATCCTGCAGTCATTGCTAATGGGTTTCCTGACAGTGTACCTGCTTGATAAATTGGACCACTTGGCGCAATTTGATTCATAATTTCGGCTTTACCACCGTATGCACCTACAGGTAATCCACCACCTATTACTTTACCTAAACATGTTATATCAGGTGTTACACCAAAATGACCTTGTGCACAATTATATCCTACACGGAAACCAGTCATCACTTCATCAAAGATTAATAATGTACCATATTGCGTTGTAATGTCACGTAGACCTTCTAAAAAGCCTTCAACTGGTGGAACTACCCCCATATTACCTGCAACTGGTTCAACAATAATTGCTGCTAAATCATCTCCAAATTGTTCAAATGCAAAGCGAACACTTTCTAGATCATTATAAGGTACAGTAATCGTATTAGCTGCTACACCGGCTGGAACACCAGGACTATCTGGTAATCCAAGCGTAGCAACGCCTGAACCTGCTTTAATTAGTAATGAATCACCGTGCCCGTGATAGCATCCTTCAAACTTTAATATTTTATTGCGACCAGTGAACCCACGTGCTAAACGCAATGCACTCATTGTTGCTTCAGTACCTGAGTTTACCATTCGAACAACCTCAATTGAAGGCACTCGGTCAATTACAAGCTTCGCAAGTTCTGTTTCTTTAAGTGTTGGAGCACCAAAGCTAGTACCTGTTTCAGCTGTACGTTTTAATCCTTCAACTACTCGCTCATTAGAATGACCTAAAATTAATGGTCCCCATGAAAGTACATAGTCAATATATTCATTACCATCAATATCATAAATCTTAGAGCCTTTTCCGTGGCTCATAAAAATAGGAGCCATATTTACACTTTTAAATGCACGTACTGGACTGTTAACACCACCTGGAAGAACTTGTTTTGCTTCTTCAAAAGCTTCAATAGATTTGTTATAAGATCTCATTTTCGATTACTTCCCTTCAGACATCCATCTGCAAGCATCTTTTGCGTGGTATGTCATAATCATATCTGCACCTGCACGTTTCATACTGATTAGTTTTTCCATTACAATCTTCTCTTCTTCAACCCAACCATTTAAAGCAGCTGCTTTCACCATTGCATATTCCCCACTTACATTATAAGCAACAATTGGTTGGTGATAATGATTGCGAATATCTCGAATGATATCTAAATACGAAAGTGCTGGTTTAATAATTAAAAAGTCTGCGCCCTCAACCGTATCAGATTCTGCCTCACGGAACGCTTCTAAACGATTAGCTGGGTCCATTTGGTATGCCTTACGATCCCCTTGACCTGGTGCACTTTGAGCGGCTTCACGGAATGGTCCATAAAACGCAGATGCATATTTAACTGCATAAGACATAATTGGCGTATTTTCAAAACCTGCCTCATCTAAAGCGTGACGGATTGTTGCAACAAATCCATCCATCATATTTGAAGGGGCAATAATATCTGCTCCTGCTTTTGCTTGGCTAACCGCTGTTTTTGCTAAAAGTATTAATGACTCGTCATTGTTAACATAACCGTCTTCTAATACACCACAATGTCCATGATCCGTATATTCACATAAACATGTATCAGCTATTACAACCATTTCAGGATATTGTTCTTTAGTTTGTGTAATAGCTCTTTGTACAATACCAGTAGCACAATAAGCTTCAGAACCTACTGCATCCTTCACATCAGGAATACCAAAGAAAATAACAGAACGAATACCAAGTGATGCGATTTCGTCCATTTCTTTCTTTAACTCATCTAATGAAAATTGGTAGACACCTGGCATTGAATTAATTGGATTTTTAATCCCTTTTCCTTCAACGACAAAAAGTGGATAAATAAAGTCTTCTTTATGTAAATGTGTCTCTCTCACCATTGAACGTAATGCAGGTGTTTTTCGTAAACGACGATGGCGATCAAACGGAATAGAATAAGTCATTATTTTTCTCCTTTTTTACAAAGAACACGTTATTTTGAAACGTCTTCTACTATTTTTTTGATTAATGAATCAATCGTAAATTTACTAGGAACTAAAATATTTTTAAACCCTCTTTGATTAGCCTCTAAAGCAGTAACATCACCAATACATGCAATACATACGTGCTCTAGTTCTTTCAAATCAATTGTTCCGTCAATTAAATCACAAAATTGTCTTACACTGAACGGGTTTAAAAATGTAATGACATCTACTTTTTTTTCCAACAGTAATGTAATAAGATTCTCTCTCACATTTGTATTTGGAATGGTTTCGTATACAGTTAGTAAAGTAACATGATGTCCATTTTTTCCTAGTATATTTGGAACAGTTTCACTAGCTAGTGATCCACGGATAAATAAAAATTTAGATTTATCCCCTAAGATTGAACTTAACTCAGTTGCTAATGTTTTTCCAGTAAATTGACTTGGTATAAAAGTTACTTGAATGCCACTTTCTTCTAGGAATTTTTTTGTTTTTTCTCCTACAGCACCAATTTTTTTCATATTTACCAACTCTATCAATTCTTTTGTACTATTTTGCACAAAGTATATGACAGCGTTAACACTAGTAAACAAAAGCCAATCTGTTTCTTCTACTAATTTATAAAGCTTCATAGGTAAAACTGAGGCCTGTTGAACTTTTTGAAGTGGTAAATTAATTGGGCAACCACCAAACCGCTGAATTAATTGATTTAATTCAGCTGCTTGATGTTCTGCCCTAGTTACTAAGATGTTCATTCCATTTAAGGAATTATTCATCCGCTGCCTCTTTTACAGAATCAATGATCTCTTTTGCGCCACGTTTAATTAATAGATTTGCAGCCTCTTCACCAATTTCTATTGGATCTGATCCAACTACAGTTTCTTTTAAGATTGTAGTTCCGTCAGGTTTTGCAACTAATGCAGTTAATGAAATTTCATTCTGTTCATTCATTGTTGCAAATCCTGCTATTGGTACCTGGCAGCCTCCTTCCATTTTATGAAGGAATGCACGCTCAGCTTCAACAGTGGTATAAGTTAGTTCATCATTTAATCTATTTAATAGTTCACGTATTTCACTATCATTTTCACGACACTCAATTGCTAATGATCCTTGCCCAACTGCTGGAACACAGATTGTTTCATCAATATATTCATTGATACTCTCTTCAGCCCAACCCATTCTAGTAAGTCCTGCAGCTGCCAAAATAATAGCATCATATTCATTATCTCTTAATTTTTGTATACGTGTATCAATGTTTCCACGAATCCATTTGATTTCTAAATCCGGTCTTACTGCTTTAATTTGTGCACTTCTTCTTAAACTACTTGTACCAACAATCGAACCAGGTGCAAGATCCATTAATCCTTTTCCACTATTAGACAGAAGTGCATCCCTTGGATCGACACGTTTTGGTGTACAACCAATCATTAACCCTTCAGGTAAAATAGCTGGCATATCCTTCATACTATGTACAGCCAAATCGATTTCGTTCGTTAGCATTGCATGCTCAATTTCTTTTACAAATAATCCTTTTCCGCCAACCTTAGAAAGTGTAACATCAAGAATCACATCACCTTTTGTGACAATTTCTTTCAGTTCGAATTCATAATCTGGGGCTACTTCTTTTAGTTTTTCTACAAACCATTTAGTTTGTGTTAAAGCTAATTTACTTCTCCTTGTACCAACAACTATTTTACGCATAGTTTACAGCTCCTTACGTACTCCATAAATGAAACGATGAATATAGATTTGAGACAACATAATTTCCGAACAATACTAAAAAGCAACATATGTTAAATAGGCAAAGAGATTTACCAAATAAACGGTTGCTTACTTTTAGATAAATAAATGTACTAAACATGATTAATACAAAAAACGATCCAAGTACCTTCATGTCATACCAGACAAATGAGTGTAATCTAAGACTCGCCCAAATCACTCCTAGAAACAGGGAAGTAAACATAAGGGGTACGCCAAATAGATTAAAAGTATTAACCATTTTTTCCAACTTACCCAAACTTCCTAATTTCTTTAAGTGATTTGACCACTTTTTCTTTTTTAATAAAAAGTATTGGAAAATGTACATCACTGAGAAAATAAACGATAGCGTAAATGCTCCATACGCTAAAAATGCAAGTCCAATATGAACGTACAGTAACTCAGATTTTAACTGATCAACAAGTGTAGCCGTTTTACCAGCCTTCGGAATTAAAATGGACAGTGAAAATACTAAGAATGAAACAACATTCGTAAAGAATACTAAATAATCGAGCTTTACAAGCCAGTTAATAATCATTGATAAAGAAATGATTATCCATACATATACATATAAACCTTCTCTAGATGTAATGAAGGAAAATAAACTATATTGACTGACAGAGTAAATCATTAAAACTGTAGAAAATCCCCAAACAATTGCTAACAAATAAAAGGCAACTCTACTGGCCAGTCTATTTGTATCAATAAAATCGATAAACGAAAAAACAATACTCCATGCAAACAATAGGATGATCAAGTGGTATACAAAACTACTTTCCAATAGCTCCACTATGCAATCCTACAAATATCCTAATTCTTGTTTTACACGTAACGTATCTTTTTCTTTAGCAGTTTGCATGTGTTTTTCATCATTCGATTCATTCAATAATTCATCCAACTTAAAGATTTCTTTAAATAAGGCAATTTGAGCTTCGGATTGCTTAGATGAGCCCATCTCTTTTGCTTTCATAATAGGATCACGTAGCAACTGGTTTACGATACTCTTCGTATGCTTTTGAATGACTTTTAAATCTCTTTCAGATAAGTGTGGAAGTTTACGTTCTAAACTCGTCATCGTATCTGATTGAATGTCTAATGCTTTTTCACGTAAAGCTGAAATAACTGGTACAACGCCTAATAAAGATAACCATGATTGGAAATTATCAATTTCCTCTGTAATAGATTGTTTAATTTTTACTGCTTCTTTTTCACGTTCAGCTAAATTCTCAGCTACAATACCTTGCAAATCATCTATATCATATAAGAATGCACTGCTAATATTATGAATAGAAGGTTCAATATCTCGTGGCACCGCAATATCTACTAAAAATAATGGTTTACCTTTACGAGCTTTTTCAATTCGTTGAATCATCTTTTCTGTTATGACATATTCCTTTGACCCTGTTGAGCTAATAACAATGTCCGCTTCTTTTAAAGAGTCTTCTAAAGATTCTAGTCCTTTACCTACTCCATTAAATTGTGATGCAAGCTTTACTGCATTTTCAGTTGTACGATTAATCACAGTAACTTTGCCAACACCTTGTGAATAAAGGTTTTGCAAAGCAAGATTACTCATTTTACCTGCTCCAACAATTAAAACATTACATCCTTTTAGATTACTAAATATTTTCTTTGAAAGTTCTACTGCTGCATAGCTAACTGATACTGCATTTTCACCGATTCCAGTTTCAGAGTGAACTTTTTTTGCAAATGTAATGGCTTGTTTAAATAATTGATTAAAAATCGTTCCAATCACATGATCTTCTTGTGCTAGTAAGTAACTATCTTTTACTTGTCCTAGAATTTGTGTTTCACCGATTACCATTGAATCTAATCCACTTGAAACAGTAAATAAATGCTCAATCGCATCATTACCTGTTTTAATAATTAAATATGGAGACAATTCCTCATCCTTTAATCCGAATCTTTGTAAAAGAAATCTCTTCATGTAATATTGTCCAGTGTGAATTTGATCAACGACTGCATAAATTTCTGTACGATTACAAGTTGATACTATAATGTTCTCTAAAATGCTTTTCTCATTTTTTAAAGAACACATCGCTTCCGCTAGTTCACTAGGTGCAAACGCTACTTTTTCACGTACTTCAATCGGGGCAGTTTTATAATTAAGTCCGATTGTAATAATGTGCATTCCCTTTAAGCCCCCCTATTTATCTTAAGAATGACGATTTATCTATATCAATTAGGTAAAATATGATAACTATGTTCTACCTCAATATGCTATCATAAATGTTGTAATTTGTAGAATGATTAATCTTGAACATTTTATGAATTATACACAAATTATACACAAATTCTATTATACAATAATTTTTACATAAAAGTGATTACAAAAAATGTTAAACAGGAGTTGCTATGAAAAAAAATCGTTTATTTATTGGAATCCTATTAATCGGCTTTGGTTTGTATTACTTTATTTCGAAATGGCAGATCCCATCACTAAACATATTTACATACTGGACGACGCCAATCTTAATTACCGGAATTGCACTTTTAGTTCAAGCTTTTAAAGGTAAGGAAACTCATTATGTTTTCCCTGGATTTATCGTTCTTGGATTTGGCATACACTTTTATGCGATCTCACATATTGACTCATGGCCAAATCATTGGTCTGTCTTAACATTCATCATATCCATTGGCATGCTATTTCAATCTCAAAGAGGTAAAGGAGACCTACTTCCAGGAATTCTATTATTTATTATGTCTTTATTTTTCCTTTTTAATGAAAAGCTTACAACAATGCTTAGCTCACTACAGTCACAAGTTTCATATTTCCAGCAATATTGGCCTGTATTGATTGCCCTTATTGGTTTATACCTTCTATTTTCAAAAAAATAAACATATCGTTACTTAGAAGGATTTAACAACAATTCTTAGAGGGAGGACTGTCATTGCTATACTTCCTTACATTATGGAAAAAATTTGTTTCATTTAATTATGTATCAATATTAATTCTATCTATACTCATTGTCTCATTTGGGACGATTACTATACATATTTTAGAACCTGAGACATTTCCAACTTTATTTGAAGGCTTATGGTGGACGATGACAACCCTAACAACTGTTGGTTATGGTGACTATTTTCCAAAAACCGTGGCAGGTAAATGTTTAGGCATGTTCTTATTTATATTTGGTGTAGGTATTATCGGTTTGCTAGTTTCAAAAACTGTCGATTCCTTTTCAAAGTACCATCGGTTAAAGTTGGAGGGAAAAATTATGTATAAAGAGAATCATCATTATATTTATATTGGTTGGTCTAAAAAAACAAAAGATGCTATAGAAGAATTATTTGATTCTTCCCCAACGGCAAAAGTTGTCTTAATAGAAAATATTGACATTTCACCTTACGATCATCCGCAAGTACACTTTATACAAGGTGATCCATCGATAGAAAGTACACTGTTGAACGCAAATATTTTTGGTGCAAAAAGAGTATGTATTTTTGCAGATTCATTAATTGAAGATAGTGTGTTAAAGGATGGCAAAACATTACTGATCGCATCAGCAGTAGAATCATTATCAAAAACTCATCAAAAGCCGATTCATACAATTGTAGAAATATCAAAAGAAAGTCATATTGTTAACTTTAAACATGTAAATGTTGATGATTTCGTATTATCTTATGAATCTGTTTCAAGATTAATCGCAAAAACGACTTTACATCCCGGTACATCAACAATATTTAGACATCTATTAAACACTAAATTTGATGGTAGTAACATTCATGTCATTAAACCGTTAAAAGAATGGATCACGTATGAAGATGCATATTTGGAATTATTTAAAAAAGGCGCTTCATTATTAGCAGTAAATGAACAACTAAATATTCCGAAGTTAAAGAACTTACCTTTGCAATCAACTGATCGATTATATATTTATTGTGAAGAAAATATGCTTAAAACGATTCAAAATGAGCGTTAAAAATAAAAAAGAAGCTAGTAGACAAAAATTGCTACTAGCTTCTTTTTTATTTACAAACTCGATCAATAATAGACCAAGCTTTTTCTTTTCCCATACCAGTCTCAGAAGAGAATAAAACTAATTCATCGCCTTCTTCGATTTGCATTGTTTCTCTAACAACTTTCGCATGTTTATCCCATTTACCTTTTGGAATTTTGTCTGCTTTAGTTGCAACGATAATAACAGGGATTTCGTAATGCTTTAGAAAATCGTACATCATTACATCGTCTTTTGTTGGTGAATGACGTAAATCAACTAAAAGCACCACAGCTCTTAATTGCTCACGAGACGTGATATATGTTTCAATCATTTTCCCCCATGCTTCACGCTCAGTTTTAGAAACCTTCGCATATCCATAACCAGGAACGTCCACATAAAATAACTTTTCATTAATTAAGAAGAAATTCAAAGTTTGTGTCTTCCCAGGTTTTGAAGAAGTACGGGCTAACGCTTTACGGTTTAACATTTTATTTATAAACGATGATTTCCCTACATTCGATCGGCCTGCCAATGCGATTTCGGGAAGCTGTGTATCTGGATACTGATTAGGACGAACTGCACTAATCACAATATCCGCTGATGTTACTTTCATTTTTTCACTCCTACTATAGCATGCACTAAAACCTCATCTAAATGGGAAACAGGGATAACAGTTAATCCTTCTTTAACCAAAGGTGGTACATCCTCTAAATCTTTTTCATTTTCTTTTGGTATGATAACTGTTGTTAATCCAGCTCGATGAGCACTTAGCATTTTTTCCTTTAATCCACCAATTGGTAATACTCGACCACGTAATGTAATTTCACCAGTCATTCCAACCTCTTTACGAATTGGTTTATTAGTTAGGGCAGAAATTAATGCAGTTGCCATCGTAATACCAGCTGAAGGACCATCCTTAGGAACAGCACCTTCTGGAACATGGATATGAATATCAAATTTCTCATAGAAATCAGGATCAATACCAAGTCCTTCCGCTTTTGAGCGTATATAGCTAAATGCAGCCTGTGCAGACTCCTTCATTACATCCCCAAGTTTACCAGTTAAAGTTAGCTTGCCCTTACCAGGATACAGTGATACTTCAATAGATAGCGTATCTCCACCAAATGCAGTGTATGCTAAACCAGTTGCAACGCCAATTTGGTCTTCGTTTTCCATTTGTCCGTATGAAAAAGTCTTCTTACCTAAAAACTCTTCAATATTTTTATCAGTAAAAATTATTTTTTGTTTCTCGTTTGAAACAATTAATTTTGCTGCTTTACGGCATAATGTAGCAAGAACTCGCTCTAATGATCGTACTCCTGCTTCACGAGTATAATGACGGATAATTGAACTTAATGCACTCTCACGAATTTGAACAGTTGATTTATTTAAACCATGTTCAGCTAATTTTTTTGGGAATAAATGCTTTTTCGCTATATTAATCTTTTCGAGCTCAGTATAACCAGAAAGAGTTATGATTTCCATTCTATCACGTAAAGGTCCCGGAATTGTAGATAAATCGTTAGCTGTTGCTACAAATAACACTTGTGAAAGATCAAAAGGCTCTTCTATATAATGATCACTGAAAGAATTGTTCTGCTCAGGATCAAGCACCTCTAGCATAGCCGAAGAAGGATCTCCTCTAAAATCACTAGACATTTTGTCGATTTCATCAAGTAAGAAAACAGGATTATTAGAGCCAGCTTTCTTTATACCTTGAATAATTCGACCTGGCATTGCTCCGATATACGTTCTTCTATGTCCTCTAATTTCTGATTCATCACGAACGCCCCCTAAAGATACACGAACGAATTTTCGTGACAATGCATTCGCAATTGAACGAGCTAAAGAAGTTTTACCAACCCCTGGAGGTCCTGCTAAACATAAAATCGGACCGCGTAATGAATTTGTTAATTGCTGAACAGCTAAGTATTCTAAAATACGTTCCTTAACTTTTTCAAGTCCTTCATGTTCATTATTTAGAATCTTTTCAGAACGATGAATATCTAAAGTATCCTCTGTTCCAAGTGACCATGGAAGTGACACCATCCAATCTAAATACGTTCGAACCACTCCTGCTTCTGCAGCATTTGGAGGAAGCTTCTCATATCTAGCTAATTCCTTCAAAACTAACTCTTTTGTAGTTTCTGGCATCCCAGCTTCTTCTATTTTGGTTAAAAATTTATCTACTTCTTCTGTTTTGCCTTCACGATCACCAAGTTCACGTTGAATCACTTTTAATTGCTCTCTTAAGAAATACTCTTTTTGAGTTTTATCGATACTTTTCTTAACTTGTTGACCAATTTTCTCTTCTAATTTAAGTAATTCTTTTTCATCTTGAAGAAAATTCAAGATACTATGTATTCTTTCTGTTACATCAACTGTTGCTAATATTTTTTGTTTTTCTTCTTCCTTTAAAGGAATAGCATCAATCATCGCATCAGCTAACTTACCAGGTTGATCTTGTTTTACAATCGTTGCGATTGTTTCAGGTAAAATACGTTTTGATAATTTACTGTATTGCTTAAAATGTTGTAACAGAGTTCTCATTAAAGCTCTAAGCTCTTTGGAATCATCTTGTTCATCTGGAAACTCTTCTACCTTTGCAGAAAAGGACTCATTTTGATCAATAATTGATTTAATCTTTCCTCTGTGTAAACCCTCAACTGTAATGCGAACTGTACCATTTGGTAGCGTAATCTTTTGCGTTAACTTCGCTAATGTACCAAATTGATATAATTCTTCAAGCTTTGGATTTTCAGTATCTGCATCTATTTGCGTAACCACAAAAATTAAATGATCTAAATCATTTGCTTCCTGTATGGCTTTTATTGACTTCGTTCTTCCTACATCGAGATGTGCAATTGTCGCAGGAAATACACTAATTCCTCTTAAAGGTAGGAGGGGTACAACTTTTTCTTTTGTAACTTTCATTTCGTTACACCTCCATATATTTCATTCTATTTAGTTATTTTACCTTAACATCCATATCATTTACAATGAAATGAATTTGTATTTTTAGAAATGTGGAAGCGACTCGTTCTGACCCGACAAGCATAAGTAGAATACATGGAAGCACTTTTTACAAGCAATAAAAAAAGTGTTCCTTCAACTTCAATGAAAATAGAGAAAAAATGTGTGTTATTCTCTATTTATTCGAAATGAGTTGATTCGAACACTTTTTTTTATTTACATAGATTGCGATTGACTTTCTTCAAATAATGTTAATTGGGTAAAGTCTTCTTTTGTTGATTTCTTTGTTAGTTCAAATTTCCAATTATCTTTAAAGACTTCATGTAATACTTTTTCAATTCGATCAACAGCTAAAATTTCAACGTTTTCATATTGATGTAATGACGCTTGATCGTTTTCTTTTGGAATGATAATTTTTTTCGCCCCAGCCTTTACTGCTGCTTTTACTTTTTCCGGTACACCACCAACAGGTTTTACGTCACCTTGTATACTCATTTCACCAGTTAATGCAATTGTATTGTCAACTGGTATATTATTAACTGCAGAAAATATCCCAACAACCATTGCAATACCAGCAGATGGACCATCTGTTAAAGCACCACTTGGAAAGTTAATATGAATTGTAAAGTCTTCGATCGGGACACCAATTTTACGTAATATAGTCGTTACATTTTCTAGTGAACCCTTAGCCATACTTTTTCTTCGAACTGATTTACCTTGATTTCCAAGGCTTTCTTCTTCAACAATACCTGTAATTGTTATTGTTCCTTTACCCGCTTCTTTTGCAGGAATGGCACTAACTTCTATAGATAATAACGCACCGATATTTGCACCATATACAGCTAATCCATTTACGAGTCCAACTGTTGGTAGTTCTGGTATTTTATTAACCAGTCTAGGCGATAGGCGACTGACTGAGACAACCCATTGAATATCTTCTTCCACTAATTCGTTACGTCCGGCAGTTAAAACCATCCCACCAGCTAATTGAATTAAATTGATTGCTTCACGACCATTTTTTGCATATCTTCCGACTAATTCTAGTGCTTTTTCAGAAATAGTTAAATCAATTTTTTCAGCAGATCTTTTTGCGACTGCTTGAATCTCATCTTGTTCTAGCTCTCTAAAAAATATTTCTAAACAACGTGAACGAATAGCAGGTGGTATTTCTTCAGGAGATCGTGTTGTTGCTCCTACTAATCTAAAATCTGCCGGTAATCCATTTTTAAATATCTCATGAATATGTGCAGGAATAGATGGATTCTCTTCTTGGTAATAAGCACTTTCAAACTTTACTTTTCGATCCTCTAATACCTTAAGCATTTTATTCATCTGAATTGGATGAAGTTCTCCAATTTCATCAATAAATAGTATTCCGCCATGCGCATCCGTTACAGCACCTTTTTTCGGTTGAGGAACACCTGCTTGCCCCATAGCACCTGCTCCTTGGTAAATCGGGTCGTGAACTGAACCGATTAGTGGATCTGCAATACCTCTCTCATCAAATCTAGCAGTAGTTGCATCTAATTCAATAAAGACAGCATCGTTTTTAAAAGGTGTTTGAGGATTTTTTTTAGCTTCCTCTAATACAAGTCTTGCAGCTGCAGTTTTCCCAATACCAGGTGGTCCATATATAATGACATGCTGTGGATTGGCACTGCATAAAGATGCTTGTAATGCTTTAATGCCATCCTCTTGTCCAACAATATCATTAAAAGTAGTCGGTCTGACTCTTTCAGCTAACGGAACAGTTAAAGATATTGCTTTTAACTTCCTTAATTGTTCCATTTCTTTTTTAGATTCACGGTCAATTGAAACTTTTGTTGTTCGTTGACCTTTTAATAAATGAATAAAATACAATGCGACAATTGTACCTAAAGCGAGCTGTGCTAATAAAATAATAGTTGTTAAGTTCATTTTATACCCCTCCACTGAAGTAGAAATTAATTCTAGTATCGCCTCTTAATTGGAAGGATAAACCATTTTTAAAAATTAACTTACTTACCTTTACTTTACTTTTTAAGCTTATTCAAAGTAAGATTATTTTAATAAAGTAATTTTTATCTAGCGAATATAATGCATAGAATACAATCAAAAAATAAAAAACCAAATGCTCTTATGAACATTTGGTTTTTTGATTAAGCTAATTTATTTTTCTTTTCTTTTTTATTCAATTCTAATTCCGAACCATCTTCTAATACAAGCTTTGGAGCTGCACCAGACTTAACAGTTTCTGCAGAAATTACGCATTTTTGAATATCCTCACGAGAAGGTAATTCAAACATAATATCTAACATAATTCCTTCGATAATTGAACGTAGACCACGAGCACCCGTTTTACGTTCAATTGCTTTTTTAGCAATTTCAGTTAACGCATTGTCTTCGAACTCAAGTTCAACTTGGTCAAGCTCTAGCAATTTTTGATATTGCTTGATTAACGCATTTTTTGGTTTCGTTAAAATTTCCACCAATGATGTTTCATCAAGTTGTTCTAAATTCGCTAAAACTGGTAAACGACCAATGAACTCTGGAATTAAACCAAATCGTAATAAGTCTTCCGGTAATACGTGGTTTAAGATCTCTTTTGAACTTAAATCATTCTTTTCAGAGTCTCCACCAAATCCAATTACTTTTTTACCTAAACGACGTTTAATGATCTGTTCAATACCATCAAATGCTCCACCACAAATAAATAAGATATTTGTGGTATCGATTTGAATAAATTCTTGATGAGGATGTTTACGTCCACCTTGTGGCGGTACACTAGCAACTGTTCCCTCAAGAATTTTTAAAAGTGCTTGTTGTACACCTTCACCTGATACGTCACGAGTAATTGATGGGTTCTCAGATTTACGAGCAACCTTGTCAATTTCATCAATATAGATAATACCTTTTTCTGCACGCTCTACATCATAATCAGCTGCTTGGATTAGTTTTAGAAGAATATTCTCTACGTCTTCTCCAACATATCCAGCCTCAGTTAATGAAGTAGCATCAGCGATTGCAAAAGGTACATTTAAAATACGTGCTAATGTTTGAGCTAATAATGTTTTACCACTACCAGTCGGTCCAATCATTGCAATATTACTTTTCGATAATTCAACTTCATCAATCTTACTATTTGAATTAATTCGTTTGTAATGATTATAAACAGCTACTGATAAAGCCTTTTTTGCATTGTCTTGACCAATTACGTATTCATCAAGAATTTCACAAATTTCTTTTGGCTTTGGTACATCTTTAAACTCTACTTCCTCTTCTTTTGCTAATTCCTCTTGAACAATTTCAGTACATAATTCGATACACTCGTCACAAATGTACACACCAGGTCCAGCAACTAGCTTTCTTACCTGAGACTGAGATTTTCCACAGAACGAACATTTTAGCTGTCCTTTTTCTTCGTTAAATTTGAACATATGTTCACTCCCTCTAAAAATTTCTAAAAAGTCACTCATTATGTATGTATTACGAAAAAATATGTATCTTGTAGCTATATGATAGCACACAAAATAAACAAAGCAATTATTTAGTTCTCTTAAGTTGTTTAAATTTTTAGAATATATATATTCTAATGTAATGTAGATAATCCTTTTTTTAAAGAATTATTTTTAGTATAGCCACAATCTTTTTTTAAAAACTGTATTAACAGATTCTAACATATGTATATGTGCATTTTAAAGGAATCAGTTCATATTACCAAATATTTCATTATTTAAAAACAAGGCACGAAAGATTCGCGCCTTGTTTTATACACTATATTTATAAGTAACGCTTATTTTTTTCTGCTATCTACTAATAATTCAACAGCTTTACGGATTTGGATATCATCACGAACTGCATCAGTACCACCAAGCATTCCAACTAATTGGTCAGCAGGGATATTGTACATTTCAGATAAACGTCCTAATTCTTCGTTAACTTCTTCTTCAGTTGCTTCGATTTTTTCAGCTTCAATGATTGCATCGATTGTTAGGTCGATTTTCACACGAGCTTCAGCATCTGTACGCATTTGGCCACGTAGATCTTCTTCTTTTGTACCAGTGAATTGGTAGTAAAGATCTAAGTTTAATCCTTGTTGTGCAATACGTTGTTCAAAGTCTTTAACCATACGGTCAACTTGGCTTTCGAACATTACATCAGGAATTTCAACTTCAGCATTGTCAGCAGCTTTTTGTACTAATGCATCACGTAAGCTACCTTCAGCTTGAGCTTTTTTAGACTCTTCTAAATCAGCTTTGATCTTTGCTTTAAGAGCATCTAAAGTTTCAACTTCATCGTTTACATCTTTAGCAAACTCATCGTTTAATTCAGGTAGTTCTTTAGATTTAATTTCATGTACAGTTACTTTGAAAGTAGCAGCTTTTCCTGCTAATTCAGCACTGTGGTACTCTTCAGGGAATGTTACGTTTACATCAGTTTCAACACCTGATTTTGCACCAACTAAAGCATCTTCAAATCCAGGAATGAAAGAACCTGAACCGATTTCTAATGCATAGTTTTCACCTTTTCCACCTTCGAAAGCAACGCCATCAACGAAACCTTCGAAATCGATTACAGCTGTATCGCCTTGTGCTACTGTACCGTCTTCTTTAACTACTAACTCAGCTTGACGCTCTTGTAATTTAGTTAATTCAGCTTGTACATCTTCTTCAGTTACAGTTGCATCAGTTTCTTCAACTTCTAAACCTTTGTATTCGCCTAATTTAACTTCAGGCTTTACAGTTACTTTAGCTTTGAAAATTAAAGTTTTACCTTTTTCCATTTGTTCTACATCAACCTCTGGGCGATCAACTGGCTCAATACCAACTTCTTGAACCGCTTGGCTGTATGCTTCTGGTAAAATTACATCTAAAGCATCATTGTAAAGTGCTTCGATACCAAATTTTTGTTCGAAAATTGGACGAGGTAATTTTCCTTTACGGAATCCAGGTACATTAATTGTTTTTACAACTTTTTTGAAAGCTGCGTCTAAACCTTTATCTACTTCAGAAGCTTCAACTTCTACAGTTAATAGACCAACGTTAGCTTCTAATTTTTCCCATTTAGCAGTCATTGTTAGTTCCCTCCAAGATTATCTAAAAATATATATGTGCTTACGTATTTTCGTACTATACACGCATGTCCAATTTATGATTAAACAGGAAATATTACATGTATAATTAAGTAAATAGTCGTTACAACCATTCTATTATAACACATTCCTTTTTTGTTTCAATATTTCCTATTTTATATTTAGGTCTCCACAAAAAAAGAATGTTGATTTCTACTATATGATTGGTCTAGGTACGCGATTTGGCATCGTTACATTCACACAACCGGAGTCTAATCTGTCTATCGATTTATCCTCCGTTCAAATCAAAGTATCCTTCTTTTTCATATTGTCTTACTAATGTAATTGCTCGTTGAACTTCTTCATATTCAACCTTGAACAAGTCAAACAAATCATCTTCATCTACAGTTCGGTCGAAATATTCTTGTACAATACTATAGAAACAAGCAGTCCAAACATCCTCATTGCTTGGTTCTGGAATGAATGGAAAATAGATTGTCATAAAATGTTGAAAATGTGTTTTCGCTAATTCAAATGCTGAGGGATCCTCACTCTCAAGTACTAAACTTAACTTTTGTACAACCTTTACTGAAAAAAGATCATGCTCATTTGCTTCACTGATAGCATTCCAATTCATTTCTTGACTCATTTTTTTGATTTCAAATTCATGATCAATTGATTGCTCTTGTAATATAAATAAAATAAAACTTTGGATTAATGGATTTGCTCGAGAACTTTTCAATACTTCTTTTATTTGATCTATAACCAATTTATTATCAATTACTCTAAGTTCATTGATGATTTCAAGTTGTTTATGAATCGACACGTTATTTTCTACTAAATTATGTAAATTCACCATTTGAAGATCATTTCGTTCTGGCACTACCTTATTTGTTAAAGATAGCATTGCCTGGTATTTATCCAATTGAGGTTCATCGATTCGTTTTTGCTGAAGTAATTTCTTGATACACTTTTGTAATTCTTCATACTCTTTTAATTGAAATAAAATACTGATATATACTTCAATAGCTTCATCACTCTCAAATGGTCCAAATACTAAATCTTCACATCTTATTTTTGCTTCTAATGTTTTGTTTCCTTCGAGTAAGCAGGCAACCGCCGCCAGCTCGGTTTGAGAATTATGTTCATCCATCTCTTTCAGTTGGTTACAAAGCATTAATGCTTTACTGTAGTTCTTTTCTTCTAGTGCTTTTTTACCTAGATTGATAATCCGATCCTTCAATTTAGGAAAAAAGACAATATTGTCTTCCATCTAACCCCTCCTTACCAAAGAGTTTTCTCCTGAACATATACATAATGAAAAATTTTAACATGAATACAAATTAAATAAAATATTTCGCTATGAATTATCCTTTTTACGCGACAAAAAAAAGAAGAACAAGGTTCTTCTTTAAATTAACGCAATGGTTTTAGCCCAAAACGTTTCCATAATTTTGGATATAGTTCTTTTAACTCATCATTTGTTTTCCAATCTGCTGTTAAGTGTAATTCTGGATAATGATATCCTTTACTTTCAACTAAGGCATTAAACTCATTCCAAAGCTGATCATCCCAATCATCGTCGCCTTTACGTTTGATTGTGTATGCTTGTAGGGCTAGATCTAACATGTCTTCTAATTCAGGTACTAAACCTTCATCCTCATAAACAGGAAATATATATTCTGCCAAATAATCTGGATCGTCTAGAACTTTTTTATATACTTGTTCACCTTGACCGATTAACCACGCTCTAAAAAAAGCAAACGAATCTTCTGAGCAACCATCCATTATTACCCATGCCGCTGCTAATAACCTAGAATTGTATGCTCTTGAAAAAGCAGTTTCGAACTGTATTTCAAATTCTGCAATTTCATCATCACTTTGCTTTGCTAAATGACTAATGACCCATTCATAAGGTTCTTCTACAATATGCATTTTTGAAATGAGTCCCCAAAAGTCTTTTTCGGTCATAAAAATCACTCCACTATCTTATTTATATTAGGATAACATATCTCAACATAAAATTTCGGTTCTTAACAAATTTGTTATATTCTCACAATTTTGTAAAAAACAAAAAAAGAGAAGGAAATCCCCTCTCTTTTAGCTAATATATTACTCTTTATGCACTGCATCATTTAGTTCATTTGCAGACGCTGCAACACTGCTGATTGCTCCACCTATTTCCTTAATCACATCAACTAAATTAACAATTTGCTTTTCAATACCATGATTACCGGATAAGCTATTGTCCATTGAACTAACAATACCATTAAAGGAATCATGTGTTTGCGTTGCTTCTTGTTGACCATCATTTACTAGACCTTTCACATCATGAATAGAATCTACTACTTTATTCATATACAAGGTTGCATGTGAGATTAACTCTTCAATTCGTTCTGTTGATGTTTTTGTCTGTGTAGCTAATTTCTTTACTTCGTTTGCGACTACCGCAAATCCTTTTCCATGCTCACCTGCACGAGCAGCCTCTATTGCTGAGTTTAGCGCAAGTAAGTTAGTTTGATTCGCAATATCTTGAACGATTAAAATGACTTGTGATATCTCATTAAATGAGTTATTTAGTACATCAACTGATACTGATACTTCATCTGTACTATTTGAGATTGTTGAAATTTTACTATGCAACACTTTCATTAACTCTTGACCTTCATAAGCCAATGACTGAGTAGTGCTAGCAATTTCATTATTTGAAATAACCGATTCGTTTACCCTTACACTATTATCAACTAATAATTCAACAGCAGCATTTGTTTCTTCAACTAAAGCAAGCAACTCCTCAGCAATTTCACCAATTTTTTTCTTTAAATTGATTTCTACTTGTAGCTGTTTCTCTTTGGCACCGATATTTTCTTTTTCATATAGATCTAATACTAATTGCTGTTCAAAGTTTAATATTTTAGAGGCAACAGATATTAGCTTTCTTTGCTCTTCTCTAGTCGTACTAGAAATTTTAGAAATAACTAAAATCAATTCTTCTAATATATTTTGAAAAGCAGCTAAATACCATTTAGGTTGAAGTCCAATTCTAAAATGGATTTGAGCCACTTTTAAACGTTTATTCACATATTCATCATTAATTTCACCATGAAAAAGTAAATGTATATGGGAAGATAACGTTTTTCTCAAACGTTCAACAGATGAGTGACTTTCAATTATATTTTTTAAATGATCAACTTTTAAAACTGCATCATAAAATGCCGAAACTAAATTTTCTATATTTTCAGAAACAATAGGCTGTAAACTTTTCAATATCTTTAACTCTTCTTCTTTTAATCGTATGAACGCTAACTGCTGTTTTATTTCTTCATCTGTTACTTGAATTGAAACTGAAACATTTGATTGATTACTTTCTTTTAAAAAATGACTTTGTTTCTCTTTCTTATTAAAAAACATAAAATATGCTCCCTTCTTCATCTGTAATTATGTCGGAATAATATAATAAATGTTTAGTTAATTGTCTATTCTATTTTTACTATTGATTCCTACAAATGAATGGGGAGGTTCATACTTAGGCATTTAAAAAGTAGAGAGTAAAGTGTTAGTCCAAAGGGACTAATCAAGAATAGAAGAAGAGATCGAATTAAAAACAAAAATAGGTTTAAGAAATGGGCTAACCCTAATTTCTTAAACCTTTTTCCAATTATGACGTCCTGGGAGGGATTCGAACCCCCGACCGACGGCTTAGAAGGCCGTTGCTCTATCCTGCTGAGCTACCAGGACATATGGAGCGGGTGATGGGAATCGAACCCACGACCGAAGCTTGGAAGGCTTCTATTTTACCATTAAACTACACCCGCATATTTTTTTACCGACATCACCTGTCGACATAATTTATTATAGTCACTTCACTAAATAAAGTCAACAATAATTTTAACTTTTTTTCCAAAATAAAGGAAAAAATTTCTTTTCTATTTATACACTCATTATATTTTATTTGTATGAAAATTATCACTTTTTAAAGAACTTAAAGGTTAGTAGAAATTTATATTACACTACTAACCTTTAACTTATGTTATTGTTTTAAATCAAATGAAGATGATAATAACTCTTTGCCATCAATCGTGTAAAAAATAACCTTTGCAGATTTACCATCGGTATCTATGATTGCATATGTTTTCTCTTTTCGCATGCGAGGTAGAAGTATACTTCCTGGGTTGATAAAAAGGATTCCGTCAAACACTTCTGCACCAAGCATGTGAGAGTGTCCGAAGCAAGCGATGGTTGCCCCTAATTCTCTGCATCGATAATGAAGCTTCTGAAGTGTTTGTTTAATTCCATACAAATGTCCATGGGTAGCATAAATCGTTACATCATTTTCCTGATGAATGAACTCCTCTGGGAATTCCCCTCTAAAATCACAATTCCCACGAACAACATGAAACCCTTGTAATTCTTTTGCATCAATCTCTAACTCAGAGTCACCACAGTGAATCATTAAATCAACATCTTTACGATGACGTTTAGAAATTACTTCAAGAAGGTCTGTTAAACCATGACTATCACTTAGAATCAATGCTTTCATCATCATGATCCCCTTAGAAAAAATTCTTTTCCTTCTTTTTCGATTACGTTCATTAATGATTTAATTGCATTTGCTCTATGACTTAAGCCACTTTTTTCATCTGTCGTTAATTCAGCCATCGTCTTGTCCAACTCTGGCAAGAAGAAAATTGGATCATATCCAAATCCATTTGTACCTCGTTTTTCACTCGAAATATAGCCATCTACTGTCCCATTTACAGTAATCGTTTTTTTACCTGGGTTAGCTAATGCAAGCGCACAATAAAATCTTGCAGTTCGTTTACCTGGAAAAACATCATGTAGCTCACTTAATACCTTTTGTAAATTATCCTCATCACTTTTATGTAATCCTGCATACCGTGCTGAATATACACCAGGTCTTCCTTCAAGTGCATCCACTATTAACCCCGAATCATCTGCAATTACTGGAGTTTGTAGCACTTTTGCTAAGTATTCTGCTTTTAAAATAGCATTTTCCTCAAAAGTTGTACCTGTTTCTTCAATCTCTTCAATTTCAGGGAAATCTCGTAAGGATTTAATTTGAAATCCCATTGGGTGAAAAAGTGCTTCAAAGTCTTTTACTTTCCCTTTATTATTCGTAGCAATAATAATTGTTTCCATCCTTAAAGTCTCTCCTCAATATATGTAAAGTTAAAACTTAATTCCTTCATTTAATAGAACTTCTTTTTGTTTTTCAATCAGTTTTTTAATTCCTAGTTCACCTAAAGAAAGCATTTCATTTAACTCTTCTCTCGTAAATGTCGCTTCTTCACCAGCTCCTTGCAGCTCTACAAAGCGTCCTTCACCTGTCATAATAATATTCATATCAACGCTAGCTGCAGAATCTTCTATATAATATAAATCCAAAACCGCACCAGCGTCCTCTAATATTCCTACAGAAGTAGCTGCCAAATAATCTTTAACTGGATAAGATTTTAATTTATCTTGTTTTACTAATTTATCAAACGCCAACATCATTGCAACGAATGCACCTGTAATGGAAGTTGTTCGAGTTCCCCCATCCGCTTGTATTACATCACAGTCAATCCATATTGTTTTTTCTCCAAGTGCTTCTAAATCTACAACCGCTCTTAATGCTCTACCGATTAATCGTTGGATTTCCATTGTACGACCTGTAACTTTACCTTTTGTCGACTCACGCATCGTACGATCTTGAGTTGCTCTTGGTAACATAGAATACTCAGCTGAAATCCAACCTTTACCACTATTTCTTAAGAAAGGTGGCACACGGTCTTCAACCGTCGCATTACAAATTACTTTTGTATCCCCTATACTAATTAGTACAGATCCTTCAGCATGTTTTGTATAATTCGTTATGATTTCAATTGGCCTTAATTCATTATTTAATCTTCCATCTGTTCTAGTCATGTTTGTTTCCTCCTACATAAATCTTCCAATAACTAGTATAGACAAAAATATGATTTCATTTCTACTTATTAAAAGCATTTCTTAAGATAAATGCAAAAAACCTTGAACAAAGGTCATATTTAGACTTTGTTTCAAGGTTTTTTGATGATATTTATAATTCTTTTGTATTTACATCCTTAGGTCTAGATACCGGTTGGCTTAAAGGTTTACCTTGTTGATTTAGTGCAGTTAATTTACCATCCACTTGAATTTCAATTGAATTGACACCTTTTTGTTCAGTTAACGATAAAACAAGTGGTTGTAATACATCATCATTAATCATATTTTTAGCAATGTTGCCGTAAATTCCTTCATTAAAATTAAGTGTTAGTTTACCATTTTGATATTTTGGCTCAGCAACTAATTTTGTATCTGAACCAAAATCTGAAACAAGTTCAGAATACTCAGATGGCCCCTTAACAAGTTCATTTACAATTGCAGTATACGAATCTTTTTCTGCATTTGAAATCCTTCTTGTTACAGGTACATAATAAGTTTCACCCATTTCATCTTGTGAAACATAATATAATGTAACTGGTCTTGAATTCATTACATCAACAATGTCGCCTTTATCAAAATTAATGCCATCTTGCCTAGTTAACCCCTCACCTATTTGAGCTTTGTTAATTGGCATAGCAGTTAAGTCTTTTCCATTCACACGAATTTTTACTGTTTTAACATTCTCAAACTGCGTCAATGTCCACGTTACAGCTTGAAATACTTTTAACTCATCTTCGTCATGGTACTGTTTAAACTCTGAAGAGAAATCAGCAATGACTGTACCATCTTTTTGCGTTTCTACCCCTAAAACTTCAGTGTTAGGTGGTAAAACAGCTTGAAATCCGTTTGGAAGTTGATCTGTTACTGGACCATCTTTGACTAAATACTCTAGGGCTTGTTTTGCTAAGCTTGTAGATTTAGGTAATTGAAATGTTTGCGGTACTACATAACCATTTCGATCAATTAAATATAATTCTCTTTTCGCAGTTTGTTCTTGTACCTTACCTGCTTGTACTTCTTTAGATGGTTGGTCACTTCTATAAGTAACCGTTTTAGGTGGATCGATTTCATTAGAAGTTTTAACCGGAATTAGACCACAACCAGATAATGTAGCAAGTCCACAAAGTGTCGCTGTTGTTACTAATAATCTTTTTTTCATCGCCATACTCCCCCCACGCTTTTTTACTATTTATACGAGCATGTACAATTTTTAGAACAAGCTATGGGCAAAAAAAATAAATATTTTAATCTGGCTTTTAAATTTACTGGAAATATTCACCTTAAATACGTAACTGTCATATGATAAAAAGACTAAATGAATACCCATCCGAAGTACAGCTCGGTCAAGCAAGGAGGGTTAGCACAGTTGAAGGATAGAGAATATCAAACAAAGCACACACTCACTAAGCGTGAAAAAGAAGTATTTGAACTTCTTGTTCAAGATAAAACTACAAGAGAAATTGCTGAAGAACTGTTTATAAGTGAAAAAACTGTGAGAAATCATATTTCAAATGCAATGCAGAAGCTTGGGGTTAAGGGGCGATCACAAGCAGTTATCGAGCTACTACGCATGGGCGAGCTTGAACTGTAGCATTCTTGTAGATTTACAAATCTACTCATCAACCTAGTGCCGGCTATCTTTTTGATAAGCCGGTTTTGGTTTATAATAATGACCTAGCAAATTGGCTTTTCATTAATTAAAAAACAAAGTAATTAAATAGCAGCCAATGCACGCAATTCATTTTTCTACTATTACTTATTATATTAGTTATTTGTGGACCAACATTTTTTTCCATGTAAATAATAGAAACCCCATCCTTTTTTTCAGATGGGGTTAAATTCTATGGTTCAAATATTATTTCTCATCTAATTTCATGAAATACATATCAAAAGTTGAGTTTATCTCTGAATCTTATTTCTTCTTACTCGCTTCCATAGTAAAAACTTATCTCATTACATTTGAAGGTTGAATAGATACTGATATTCAGCTGCTATTACCTAAAAATTCACGATCTCATTCTATTAAAATATCTTCATATGAGTAACGAGACTAATCTCAATGAAAAAAAGCAATTACTAAAAAGACTAGTAATTGCTTAATCAATCATTAAAAACCATAAAATTCTTTTGTGTTTTCGTAAAGACATTTATAAACTTCTTCTAATTCTGACTCTTTTATCTCAGCAATTTTGCGTACTGATTTATGAACAAATCTTGGATGAGTATACTCTCCATTAAAAGGACCTTCAAACGGCCATGGGCCATCTGTTTCCACCATTAACAGGTTTAATGGATAGATTTTTACAAGCTCTTGAATTTCATGTTCATATAACACATCAGGCGTAATGGATATATAATAACCCTTTTCAATCATTCGCTCAATGGTATGTTTGTTTCCTTTAAACCAATGAAAATGTGCTTTTTTGATGTTATATTTTTCTAATAGACAGCAAACGATTTCAGCATCTTCATAAACCGCATGAAGTACGATCGGTTTACTTAACTCATATGCAAGTTTAATAAACTTTTCAAGCAGCTCTATATAAGGTTTATAATCAAGCGTTTGTTCTTGATTTCGATAATACGGCAAGCCTACTTCACCTATTGCTATCATTTGTTCATGATGTTCTCTTATCCATTTTAACAAAGCTTGAGTTTCTGCTTCGGAGGGAATCTCTTGTTCAGGATGAAATCCAAATGCTGCGTAGACTTGTTTAAACTGTAAATGAAAATCGAGATTTTTCTTACACGAAGCTAAATCCATGGAAACCGAAATAAGCGCTTCTACTTCATTTTCTTTTAAACTATTAAGTATCTCATCTCTTTGTTTCGATTCAAATGAGTCAAGATGTATATGAGCATCTATCACTTTCATCTGGTTTCTCCTTTTCCAGTGCAGAATAAATTTTACGTTTCCACGCGGTAAATTCATCAGTCAATAGTAATTCTTTGCGACGAGGTCTTTGAAATGGTACGATCATTTCTTCTTTAATCCTTGCTGGTTTATCTGAGAAAATATAAATCCTATCAGACAGTAACAAAGCCTCATCAATATTATGCGTAACTAGCAAAATTGATCGTCTTTGTTCCTCCCAGATTGAAAGAAGCCATTGCTGCATATCAAGTCTCGTAAATTCATCTAAAGCAGAAAATGGTTCATCCATACACATGAATGATTGTGGAGCAAGTAATGATCTTAGAAATGAGACTCGTTGTTTCATTCCACCTGACAATTCATGTGGATAAGCATTTTCGTAGTCAGCAAGTCCGGTGCGCTTCAACCAATCTCGTGCTAATGATTCATCCGATTTACCTTTAAGTTCACTTGATAATAGTATATTTTTCAATACAGTGCGCCATGGAAGAAGTGAATGTTCTTGTGGCATAAAGCTGATATGACCTAGCTCCCCATTTATGACGGAACGATTTAAAATGATTTGGCCCGAATCAGGATTGATCAATCCACCAATCAAGTTAAATAAAGTACTTTTCCCGCTGCCCGATGGCCCTAAAATCGAAACAAATTCACCTTCATTTACATGCATTGAAATGCCCGCTAAAACTTGTTGATTTTTTCCAAATGATTTTTCTAGATTTCTTATTTCTAATGTCATTTTTATTTTACTCCCTTAGACTTCCATTTCACCGTCATTCTTTCTAGCAATACTATTACACTGAAAAAGAACATACTTAAAAACATAATGATAAAAATCGAGACAAAAACTCGATCGGTACGGAATGAAGAAGAAGCAAGCGTCATAAATACACCTATACCTGTTTTTGCACCTAGCCACTCAGAAATCACCGCACCCATCACACTATATGTCGCGGATATTTTTAATCCCGAAAAAATAGATGGTAGTGAGTATGGACATTCTATTTTCCAAAATAATTGTGATTTAGTTGCCCCTGCCATTTTCATATAATTAATCAAATTGGTTGGTGTTTGCCTAAATCCATCAAGAGCAGAAACGGTAACAGGAAAGAAGCAAACTAGTGAAATAATCATTAATTTCGGGAATACTCCAAATCCAAACCAAATAATCAAAAGTGGTGCTAAAACAATAATTGGTACGTTCTGTGACAAAATTAATAATGGATAAAACGCTTCTTTAAACCCTGGAATTAAATGTAGTACGATAGCAATCATCAGTCCTAAAAGAGTACCTACCAAAAAACCAAAGATAGTTAATTGTACAGTAGAGAGTACATGTGGAACTAATGAATCATAAGACTTAATTCCTTCTTTCAGTATTACGATTGGCCCTGGTAAGAGCCAAGCTTCTATTTTGAATAGTTTGATACACAGCTGCCAAAAAATTAAAAAAAGAAGGATGACAAGAATCGGTTGCCATCCTTTTATTTGTTTACGTTTCATTAACGATATTTCTCCGTCAAGTCATCCATAGCAATACCTTGTGGCTGATATAGTATTTTCATTTGCGTAATGACATTATGACAGCCGATTTCGATCATTTTTTCATTCATTTTTTGGACAATATTTAATAATTGATTTAAATCGCCTTCCATTGTTGTTTCTAAAGGTTGAACTTGGTATTTTACACCAGACTCATCGATTACTTTTATCGCCGCATCTACCGCTGGAATTACTTCCTCAATTTTGTTTGTTTTTGGTATAATTTGTACACTAATCAAAGAATTAGACATTTAAAGCTCCCCCTTATAAAAATTATTATTCTGGTAAAAACTCATTTGTAAAAGCTTTTTCCGGATCAAATTTACCTTCTAACAATTTATTTTCAGTTAACCACTCAGCATAGTTTTTCCAAATTGTTAACTTCTGTTCACCCCAACGACTTGCATCGTCTTGATATTTAGTTGAAAGCCATTCCTGACTTTTTTGGACTAACTCTTTATCTAAATCTGGATTATCTTTTAATAAAATATCTGCTGCTTCCTTTGGATGATCGATTGAATAAGTATATCCTTTAGACGCTGCCTTCATAAATGCTTTCACGACTTTTGGTTGATCCTTAATCATTTTTTCATTCGTTGCAAGTACAGGTGTGTAGTAATCTAATTTATCACTGTAATCAGTTAAATAAACCATATTTAATTTCTCATCGCGAAGCTCAGCTTCTATTCCTGTCCACCCTTGATAAATCCAAGCAAAATCAATATCACGCTTTACAGCTGTGAAGAAATCAGCATCACCCATATTAACGATATTTAATTTATTAACATCTGCATTTTCTTTCTTCATCAGTGAATCTAAAATGGCTTTTTCAACTGGAGAACCCCATCCACCATAAGTTTTACCTACAAAATCTTTTGGTGATTTAATATTTTTACTAACTGGTGAAGCAAAACCAGAAGTATTATGTTGAATAACAGCAGCAATCGACACAATTGGAACATTTTGTACTCTTGCTTGTGTAATTGACTCTTGGTATGATACGCCAAAATCAGCTTTACCAGAAGCAATTAATTGGTCTGCTCCTGTTTGCCCTGGACTAATAATGTCAACATTCAAACCTTGCTCTTTAAAATATCCATTTTCTTTTGCTACGAATAAACCTGTATGATTTGTATTAGGCGTCCAGTCTAGCACAACCGTCACCTTTTGTAGCTCTTTTTCTTTCTTTGGTGTTGATGAATTTTGTCCACTACATCCTGCTAACGTTAAGCAAAGTGCAAAAAAGCAAATCAGTAATCTTTTCATTCTATAACTCTCCTTTTTGTTTTGTTTATACAAATGAAATGTGTTAGTACCTTAGCAAGGCACTCGAACTAGACAAAAAGAAAACGCCCGAATAAATATCCGGACGTGAATGCACTGTAAAAAACTATATCAAAAGAGATACTGTTCCCTACGCTGGCATCACCCAGATCAGGTTCTAAGAGTCAGTATCTTACGGATACTATCTCAGCCAGCAACACTGGCTCCTCCACATTTTCTCGCATATAAACTTTTCAAGATAAATATAACAGATAAACCCCATAATTACGAAACATTTTCATCACATTTTAATAATTTAAATAATCTGTATAAATAGAAAAATATGAATATAGGAAAATCACTAAGGAATCTGTGTCTCACTCTTTTTTAACCTCTAGTAAATCCTTTATATTTCTCAATCATTAATTCGAGAACCATCGGAGCATATATAACAAATTAAACTTTAAAACACTCAAACAATTACTGCTCGAGTGTTTTTATTTTTTATTTAAGTCAAAATATTCTTTCAGCATAAAATTATTTTGTACAATATCTTCAAGTGTATATTGATCTAATACTTGTAAAAACTGATCTAACGCTTTATTAAATATATGCTTCAAAGAACAAACTGGAGTAATCACACAGTTATTGTTATGTTCGAAACATTCAACAATATGAAAGTCCTCTTCAGTTTTTCGAATTAATTCACCTATATTTATATCAGATGGTAGTTTTGCAAGTCGGATTCCACCATTTCGTCCTCGAATTGTTTCAATATACCCCATCTTCCCTAAGTTATATATTATTTTCATTAAATGATTTTTTGAAATATCATACGCCTCGGCAATATCCTTTATATTAACCAGTTTTTCATTTGGTTCAGTGGACAAGTATATTAAAACCCGAAGTGAGTAATCTGAATAATTGGTTAACCGCATAAATTCCCCTCACTCATTTATTTTGATTAATCATAGCATAATTGTGAACATTTTTTAAACTTTTATAAACTGAGGCTAAAAAGATGTATTTTACATATTGCTTTGAAGAAAATATAAGTCTACTATAAAGATGTATTAGAAATACTACTTTAGAGAAAAGAAGGGGTATAACATGCTATCTCAAAAAACAATCGACATTATTAAATCAACAATCCCAGTTTTAGAAGTAAAAGGGATTGAAATTACATCAGTTTTTTATAAAAACTTGTTTACAAATCATCCTGAATTATTGAATATATTCAATCATACAAATCAACAAAAAGGTAGACAACAAACAGCACTTGCCAACACAGTCCTAGCTGCGGCAAAAAACATTGATAAGCTTGAAACAATTCTTCCTGTTGTAAAACAAATTGCCCAAAAACATCGCAGTCTTTTAGTAAAACCTGAACACTACCCTATCGTTGGAGAACACTTATTAGGTGCGATTAAAGAAGTATTAGGTGATGCTGCAACCGATGAAATTATTAATGCTTGGGCTGAAAGCTATGGTATTATTGCACAAGTATTTATCGATATTGAAAAAGAAATGTATAATGAATCAGCTACACAAGAAGGTGGATGGAGTGACTTTAAAGAGTTCAAGGTCATTGATAAGGTTAAAGAAAGCGAAGTAATTACATCTTTCTACTTACTTCCAAAAGATCATTCCGTATTACCAACATTTTTACCAGGTCAATATATAACTGTTCGAGCAAAAGTAGAAGGACAAGAATATTTATTAAACAGACAATATAGTTTATCTGATGTACCTGGCAAAGAGCACTACAGAATTTCCGTAAAAAGAGAAGCTGAAGAACAACAACCTAAAGGAGTTTTTTCAAACTATCTTCACGACTTTGTTAATATTGGCGATTCATTAGAATTAACAGCTCCAGCTGGGGATTTCACTATAAACAATGATCTTGAATCACCTGCTGTGTTCATTAGTGGTGGAGTTGGAATTACACCTTTAATGAGTATGGTAAAATATATTGCTAATACTCAGCCAAACCGTAAAGTAGAAATGGTTTGTGCCTCAAGAAATGCTAACCTTCAACCATTCAAAAATGAGTTAATCTCACTATCAGAACAATTAAATGACTTTTCTTTATCATTTATTTATGAGAATCCTTCTGAGGATGATTTGAAAAATCCGTACTTTAAAAAGCAAGGTTATATTGATGCTGCTTGGTTAACATCTAATATACAATCTGTTGATGCACATTATTATGTATGTGGCCCAGTGCCGTTTTTAAAAGCAGTTGTTTCAAGCTTAAAACAATTGAATGTTCCAGAAACACATATTCACTTTGAATTCTTTGGACCTTCAATGAGTCTAGAAGCATAGGATAGATAAAAAGGATGCTCTATTTTTTGAGCATCCTCTTTAACTTTTTATCAATAAGGCAGTTTTCTTTAGAGCGGTAGGAATGATAAAACTACCTAATATTGCTAGCAAATCACTTGAAAATGTTTTTTTAATACAACCAAAAACGAGACTACTGATGAAAATATCATATAATACAAATCTGCCAAAATCTTCTTTAGTGATGACTAAAAATACGACTGATGATTTTCTAGTTGTCAGACCAAGCCCACCTTTAGTACGAAATTATTCGATTGGCAATTCCCAATAATATTTTTCTAATTCCTCGTACATTTTTTTCATCCCTATTTTCTCCAATACTCTTATGGAAGAGTAATTGTAAATCGAACATGTTGCAATAATTTTTTCTACGTTTTCTTTTTGCATACCCCAATGACAAAATGCTTTAGCCATCTCAGTAGTATAGCCCTTCCCTTGGTACTGAGGTGACATACTGTAACCTATTTCCATCAATCCATGTTCATCTGGGCCACCTTTAAAACCCATATCCCCTATGATGATTTTGTCTTTTTTATGAATAATGATCCCTTCGAATTCCTCCTCTTCAGGATGTTTTTGAAAACGAGATATCTTATATGGAAACAAATTTTTGTAGGCGTTAATTGGCCATCCTTTCGCAAAACTATATGTCATATTTTCATATACTAACCCCTTTTCGCCGTTTAAAACGTCTAACATTGCTCCAGCAGTAAATCGTACTAATAATAGATTTTCAGTTTGAGTAATCATCATTCGTATTCTCCTGTCCACTATTTCCCTTTAAAAAATATTCTAGAAATAATTAAGCCAATTAAACCGAGTAATATAAATAGACCTGCCCTAACTAATAATGTAATATTCGGTAAATCTACCAAAACAAGCTTGCATAAAGTAAGTAATAACAAACCAATACCAATATAGGTCCAGACTTTAAACTTTTTCAAACTGCCAAGTATCATAGCAATAATGGAGATGATGATCCAACTTAAATTAATCATTAGACTACTAACATTTTCAGTGAAATCTAAAGTTAAAATTTGTATTGTTTGAGTGACATAAGCAATGATTAATAATGTAGTCACTAATGAACTACTTACCAAAATAACATGTTTCTCTTTCTCATTTTTATAAGCTAATATTGCTATTGTGATAGTAGCAATAATTAAAACAATCCAATCCATAGAATTAAATGAAATCATCGAAGAGATCGGTTCTGATACAATCCTTATACCGACTGGAACAAATGTCAAAGAAGCAATCATTAATTTAAATACATCTCTATATCTTACATAAAATAAATACGTTAATATCGCTTGTATGATTAAAACAGTATTTAGTAAGTGAATCGTCACACTGTCTAAGCATAAAAACGAAAATGCTAATAGGAAATTTGTTGAAAATGCAAAAAACAAGTCTGATTGCTTTTTATATAGATTACTTAGGAATAAATATGAAACACAAAGTAAGATGAGAATAATCGTTCTTGTACTACCTTCATAACCACTGAAAATCCAAGCAATCGTGATGACAAAGCTAGTATGAAGCATTAAAATTTGTTTTTTCTTAGAAAACTTTGAGATTAATAAAATAACAAGTAATCCAAAATGTTGAATGATCATACTAAAAGCAAAGTATTCAAAACCTTTAAGATTAAAATTTAAAAGTCCGATTACTACATAAACTAAGTTTAATAGTATAGCTGAAGTTGAATATAAGTATTTATATTGTTTGAAAGCAGCATAGAACATAAATAACAAGTATATTGATGTTTCATAAAAAGCAAAAAATAAATAATTAGGCGTTGTGCTTTTTATTAGGAATGGAATAAAAACAGCTCCAATTATACTAATTAAGCCAATTGCTTCAGATTTATACTTATTCATAAAATAAAAGCCAATTCCAACCCAAATAACTTGCAGAAAAAATGCCAAATTCGAACCAATCATATTATATAAATGATGCATTGCAAAAGTTGTTAAGAATAACACTGGCAATATTCCACCTAATAATGTTTGCCCAAGCGTAACTCGCTTTGCTTGTACTTGTCGATTCCCATACCAAAATAAAAGAATTGCAAAGGCGAATCCTATGCCAACTTTGGCATAATCATTTAAAACACCATAATCGGATGCTGCTTTAAATCCCCACATTATACCAATGATAAAAATAAAGATAAAAAATCTAGGTAACCATTTTTGGAAAATAAGTGCTTCAAAATCAATTTTTTCTTTAGGTGAAATTGTATTTTGTTTTACTACTTTTTGAACTGGTTTCGCTGCAGTCACACTAACTTTTTCTTTTTGTCGAGTTTCATTTTCTTTCAAAACCGTTTCTCTAGTGAGTAGAAAATCAAGTTTTTTCTTCATCTCACTCACTTCAAATTCAAGTTTTTCAACCTTCTTTTGAAGCTCCTCATTTTGATTTCCCAACCAAATCACCTCTATCATATCTATGTATTTCTCGTAATCTAAATAACCAAATTGAATTAGCTATCTTGATTCAATTCTACAATTTCAGTTACATTCCTATATAGATTTGAAAAATTACAATTTTCGCCATATTTCCCAGAAAATAATTACAATCCAAAACTCATTTTGGATTTACGATATTCTAATAGGATTCATTTTATTAATACATGTTAACATTTAATTTCTAGCATTTTTAACTAAAAAAATCCTCTACCAATCGATAGAGGATTTTAATATTAGAATAAAACTTTATCTTGTTTTTGTTGCTTAACCATTTCTAAGAATGCATCAAATGATTGAGTGCCAATATCGCCTTCGCCACGCTTACGAATCGCTACAGCATTGTTTTCAACTTCTTGGTCCCCAACAACTAACATGTAAGGTAGTTTACGAAGCTGTGCTTCACGGATTTTGTATCCAATTTTCTCACCGCGTAAGTCTGCCTCAACACGAATTCCTGCATCTTTTAATTGATCAGCAAGTTTTTGTGCATATTCATTATGAACGCTAGAAATTGGTAAAACTGCAACTTGAACTGGTGCTAACCATAATGGGAATGCTCCAGCGAAGTGTTCAGTTAGAATTCCTAAGAAACGATCAATTGATCCATAAATTGCACGGTGGATAACAACTGGACGTTCTTTTTGATTATCTTCATTAACATAAGTTAAATCAAATTTTTCTGGCATTTGGAAATCTAATTGAATTGTAGCACATTGCCAGCTACGTTTTAATGCATCTTGAATGTGGAAATCAATTTTCGGTCCATAGAATGCACCATCACCAGGATTTAATTTAAAATCAAGGTTTTCTGATTTCAGAACGTTTTCTAATGCTTGTTCAGCAGAGTTCCATAATTCTTCAGAACCCATTGAATCTTCTGGACGAGTTGATAATTCTACTTTATAAGTAAATCCAAATACACCATAGATTTCTTTAATTAAGTTAATTACTTCAATAATTTCGCCTTCAATTTGGTCTGGGCGACAGAAGATATGTGCATCATCCTGAGTAAATGTACGAACACGCATCATACCGTTTAATGCACCAGAGAATTCATGACGGTGTACTTGACCGTTTTCACACATACGGATTGGTAAGTCACGATATGAATGTAATTTATTTTTATAGATTAACATGTGACCTGGACAGTTCATCGGTTTTAACGCGAAATTTGTTTCATCAACTTCTGTAAAGTACATGTTTTCATGGTAATGGTGCCAGTGACCTGATTGCTCCCATAAACGCTGGTTCATGATAAATGGAGTACGAACTTCTTGGTAATCTTTACGAGTTTGAAGACCACGCTCATACTGCTCTAATTCATTACGAATAATTGTACCTTTTGGTAAGAAGAATGGCATACCAGGTGCTTCTTCTGAGAACATGAATAACTCAAGCTCTTTACCTAATTTACGGTGATCACGCTTTTTAGCCTCTTCTAATAAATGTAAGTGCTCTTCTAATTCTTTTTTACTTTGGAATGCAGTTCCATACACACGTTGAAGCATTTTATTGTTTGCATCGCCTCTCCAATATGCACCTGCAACTGATAATAATTTAATTGCTTTTACACGACCAGTTGAAGGTACGTGTGGTCCACGACATAAATCAACGAACTCACCTTGAGTATACATAGAAATGACAGCATCTTCTGGTAGGTCGCGGATTAATTCTAATTTAAACTCATCATCTAATTCTGCAAAGAATTTAATCGCTTCTTCACGACTAACTTCTGAACGAGTGATTGGTAAATTTTCTTTAATAATTTTTTCCATCTCTTTTTCAATTTTCGGTAGGTCTTCTACTTTAATTGAAACAGGAAGATCGATGTCATAATAGAAACCATCTGTTGTTACTGGTCCTACACCAAATGCAGTTTTTTGATCTTTGTATAAACGTTTAACTGCTTGAGCTAAAATGTGCGCAGAACTATGACGCATCATTTCTAATCCTTCTTGATCATCTTGTGTGATGATTTGTACTTCACACTCTTCTGTAATTTGTGTATTTAAATCAACTAATTTTCCATTTATTTTTCCACCAAGTGCTTTTTTCTTTAAGCTAATGGAGATTGAACCAGCGAAATCTTCTACTGTTGTGTTTTGCTCCACCTCGCGAATAGATCCATCTGGTAATTTAACTGAAATCATTTAGTTCACTCCTTTTAATAATAAATTTTTGCAAATAAAAAAGAGCACACTCGTAGGGACGAATGTGCTCGTGGTTCCACCCTAATTTGTTGTACACTAAAAAAGTATACATTACTCTCAATGTTTTAACGGTCTACACCGATAGCAGTTAATTGTATACGACATACGTTCCCCACTATAGCTACAAGGTGGTAAGTCATTCAACGTATAGAGAATTCTCGCACCATGTGAATTCCTCTCTTACTATCGTTTTGAACGCTCTTGTCCTTGATCAATGCTTATCAATTATTCATATAAAAGTATTATATAAAAAGTTATTGAATTCTTCAAGTACTCATCTAGAGAATAGTCAAAATGTTATATTATTCTATTCAACTTTTATAAAGTATGTGACATTATTACCTAATTTAAACCTTTTGGACAATATTTAATCATTTTCTAATTTTTCTTTCCACTCAGTTTTCCATTTTTCGCTTCTTCCAGTTCTACGATTCAGATTTACGAGTGAATTTCGCCCCGTAAAACAAACCATTCCATTTTCATTAACGCCCATATAATGGACATCTATTGATGAATTCCCAATGCTATTAACCTTTACAAAAACATCGATTTTATCATCAAAATAGACTTGTTGTAAAAAATCACACTGTAAATCTGCTACCACTGGAATGACTTCACTATCAAATGCAATCCATTCTTGCATAAAACCTAAGTGTTTTAAGTATTCAATACGAGCTTCTTCAAAATACGTAAAAGGCACAGTATTATTCATATGCCCAAACATATCAGTTTCATTGAAACGAACCTTAATCGTTATATTAAAAGAAAAACTTGTCTGCCATTCCTCTAAGTTTGAAATATAACTCATTTTCCCCATACGATCACTCCTTATTATATTAATTCTATTATACATATGTTTCTTCAAAAAAAGAATGAATATTCACTCATTTTTTCATACTACTTTGGATGCGATCATTTAATATTTAAATTTCTTTATTAAGATAATAACTAAGTCCGAACGAAAAAAGACATGCCCACATATGGACATGTCTTTTGTTTTATTAAATTTCGTCGCTACCAAAGAAATCTTTGAAAGATTGGATTGTTGTAGCACGGTTTAATGCTGCAATTGAAGTTGTTAAAGGAATTCCTTTTGGACAAGATTGAACACAGTTTTGTGAGTTACCACAGTTTGCAAGTCCACCATCGCCCATAATCGCATGTAGACGTTCTTCTTTATTCATTTCACCAGTTGGATGAGCATTGAATAAACGAACTTGCGAAAGTGGTGCTGGTCCAATAAAGTTAGATTTACTATTAACGTTTGGACAAGCTTCTAAGCAAACGCCACAAGTCATACATTTAGATAACTCATAAGCCCATTGACGTTTCTTTTCTGGCATTCTTGGTCCTGGTCCTAAATCATGTGTTCCATCAATTGGAATCCAAGCTTTAACACGTTTTAAAGAGTCAAACATACGGCTACGGTCAACTTGTAAGTCACGTACTACTGGGAACGTACTCATTGGTTCAAGACGAATTGGTTGTTCTAATTGGTCAACTAGCGCAGTACATGACTGACGTGGTTTCCCGTTAATTACCATCGAACATGCACCACAAACTTCCTCAAGACAGTTCATATCCCAAGTGATTGCTGTAGTTTCCTGACCCTTAGCGTTTTTAGGATTTTTACGAATTTCCATTAAAGCCGAGATTACGTTCATATTCGGACGATAAGGGATGTGAAAAGTTTCTTCATAAGGTGTTGAATTTGGTGAATCTTGACGTTTTACAATAAATGTAATTGTCTTTTCAGCAGTCATTGTCCCATTATGCATTTTGTTTATCCCCTTTCTTCTTAGAATAGTCACGTTTTCTTGGTTGAATTAATGAAGTATCTACTTCTTCGTAATGGAAAATCGGTGTTTTTAACTTTTCATCGAATTTTGCCATTGTTGTTTTTAAGAATTCCTCATCGTTACGTTCTGGGAATTCTGGTTTATAGTGTGCTCCACGACTTTCATTTCGGTGGTAAGCACCTAATGTAATAACACGTGATAAATGAAGCATGTTCTCAAGTTGACGTGTAAACGTAGCACCTTGATTACTCCATTTAGCAGTATCGTTAATATTAATATTTTGATAACGCTCAAGAAGCTCTTGAATTTTATCATCAGTTTTTAATAGTCTATCATTGAATCGAACAACTGTTACATTGTCAGTCATCCATTCTCCAAGCTCTTTATGAAGAAGGTAGGCGTTTTCAGTTCCATCCATAGATAGAATACGATTCATTTTTTCATTTTCTTCAGAAACATTACGATCAAATACTGAAGATGAAACATCATCAGCAGACTTAGCTAAACCATTTACGTATCTAACTGCATTTGGTCCAGCAACCATTCCACCATAAATAGCTGATAATAGTGAGTTTGCACCTAAACGGTTTGCACCGTGCATTGAATAATCACACTCACCTGCAGCAAATAATCCAGGAATAGCTGTCATTTGATCATAATCAACCCATAATCCACCCATTGAATAGTGAACTGCTGGGAAAATTTTCATTGGTACCTTTTTCGGATCATCACCAGTAAATTTCTCATAAATCTCAATGATTCCACCAAGTTTAATATCTAACTCTTTTGGATCCTTATGAGAAAGATCTAGGTACACCATGTTTTCTCCGTTGATACCAAGTTTTTGGTCAACACATACAGAGAAAATTTCACGTGTAGCAATATCCCTTGGCACAAGGTTTCCATATGCAGGATATTTCTCTTCTAAGAAATACCATGGCTTACCATCTTTATATGTCCAAACTCGTCCACCTTCACCACGAGCACTTTCACTCATTAAACGGTTTTTGTCATCTCCAGGGATAGCAGTAGGATGGATTTGAATAAATTCACCATTTGAGTATGTTGCACCTTGACGGTAAACTGCTGCTGCTGCTGAACCTGTATTGATAATTGAATTTGTTGATTTACCAAAGATAATTCCAGGTCCACCTGTAGCCATAATTACTGCGTCAGCAGGGAAGCTAACAATTTCCATTGATGATAAGTTTTGTCCTACGATACCACGACAAACTCCTTCGTCGTCAACGATAACTCTTAAAAATTCCCAACCCTCAAACTTTTGAACAAGACCTTCTGATTCATAACGACGAACTTGCTCATCTAATGCGTACAATAATTGTTGGCCAGTCGTTGCACCAGCAAATGCTGTACGGTGATGCTGAGTTCCACCAAAACGACGGAAATCTAACAGTCCTTCTGGTGTACGGTTAAACATTACACCCATACGGTCCATCATGTGGATGATTCCAGGTGCTGCTTCCGCCATTGCTTGAACTGGTGGTTGGTTTGCTAAGAAATCTCCACCATAAATCGTATCATCAAAGTGCTCCCATGGAGAGTCACCTTCACCTTTTGTATTAACTGCACCATTAATTCCACCTTGTGCACAAACCGAATGTGAACGTTTAACAGGAACTAATGAGAATAAATCTACTTTTGTACCAGCTTCAGCGGCTTTAATTGTAGCCATTAATCCAGCTAATCCACCGCCAACAATAATTACTTTTCCACTCATGTCTCTCTCTCCTTACATGTTTGCTAACTGCGGATCAATGAATGCAAAAATCGCACGTAATCCAACGATTGATAGAGCAACGAAAATTCCTAAAGTAACATATGTCGAAATACGTTGCGATTTAGGTGTTACAGTAATTCCCCAAGAAATGAAGAATGACCATAATCCATTAGCAAAGTGGAAAATTGTTGAAATAACACCTACAATATAGAACGCAATCATGAATTTCGAGCTAAAAATATTAGCCATCATATCATAATCTACTTCTGCACCTAATTGAGCCGCAATACGGGTTTGCCACACATGCCATGTTATAAAGATTAAAGTAATAACTCCAGAAATGCGTTGGAATAAGTATAACCAGTTTCGTAAATAACCATAATTTTTCACATTGCTAGTGCCTGTAAAAGCAATGTATAGTCCATAAATAGCATGGTATAAGATCGGTAATAAGATAATAAAAATTTCTAATAAATAGCGGAATGGTAAATTCGCCATAAATTCAGCAGCTTTGTTAAATGATTCTGCTCCATTCGTTGCAAAATGATTGACAACTAAGTGCTGCATTAAGAATATTCCTACTGGAATTACTCCTAACAATGAATGAAGTTTTCTAAGGAAAAACTCCTGGCCATTCTTGTTGCTCATGTAAAACCCTGCCCCCTTTAGTTTGTGAACATGAAAATAAAATTACTGCTTCTATTATTCTAGAAAAATAGAAAATAATGTAATTTCCATAAAAATCTAAATTTTTATGAGATTTATCTAAAGTTCATTTTACTCCTGTTAATATAACAGGTCAAGAAAACGCGTACATTTTTCTTTACTGAAAAAACTTCTCAATTATATTGGTAAATCTACAAATAATCAGGTTTTCAATTATTGTTTTTATTATTGTTTATTGTATATAATAAATACATGTTTTTTAAGGAAAGGGAGAGCTATTCGACCATGATGAACGGCAATGAAATTTTAAAAACTCCAGGGAATATTTCTGGTTTCGGCTACGAACTCTTACGAAATGATTTACTTACAGAATTATTAGGGAAAGAGCAACATGATATATTATATTGGGCGGGAAAAATGATTGCTAGAAAATATCCATTAGCAACATTTGAAGAAATTATTGAATTTTTTGAAACTGCAGGTTGGGGAACTTTAACGGTTGTAGATGAAAAAAAACAAGAAGTACATTTTGTCTTAACTTCTGAACTAGTTACATACAGAAATCAACATAAAAAAGACGTATCTTATCAATTGGAAGCAGGCTTTCTTGCAATGCAAATTCAACAACAAATCGATGTAATTGCAGAAACATATGAAGAGCAAAGTAAACGTTCTGATAAAGTAAAATTTCAAGTAAAATGGGATCTAAAAGATCCAGTTACAAAAAAATAAAAATAAGCCTGTTCATTTAATTGATCAGGCTTATTTCATATTATCTTTTTCGCTTTTCTTTATTAGTTCATCTAGTTTGCGATTCATTTCATCTAATTGTTTATTTTTCTTAACACCTTTAATAATATAATTCATGAGAAATAAACTAATAAAAACGAATAATAGAATAAGAAGTATTAATAATATTAATTGAAAAACTATATCCCCATAAGCAATCCCTGCATTTATCAAATCAAAACCTCCATTACCAATTACTACTTCTATTATATGGTAATATTTCGCTAAAATGTTATAAAACCCCTCTAATCCTAGTTCCTATTGAAAGGAAAATGATGATTAAAGGGGATTTTTTATTTTATCCTTCTACAACTACTTCTTCTTGAACTCGATCTAGCTCATAACCTTTATGCAGAGCATGAACAGCATTTTGTAATTGCGACTTTGGAATAACAGTTGAAACTTTAATTTCAGACGTACTGACCATTTTTACCGGTATACTAGCTTCAGCTAAAAATTTAAACATATTTGCCGCAACACCTGGATTTGAAACCATACCACTTCCAACAATCGAAACTTTCGCAAGCTCGCTCTCAAAATCAAATGAAACATATCCTAAATATTCTTTTTTAGATTCTAGAATTGTGATAGTTTCTAACATATTTTCTGATTTAATAGAAAATGAAAGATTCACTAAATTATCTGATGTAACACTTTGAATAATAATGTCTACGTCAATTCCCTCTGTTGCAAGTATTGTAAAGATATTCGGTAAAAGATCGACTTGGTTATGTAAACCATTTAAAGTCATTCTTGTGACATTTGATTCAAAAGCGATTCCTCTTACGACTGATTGTTGTTCCATTTGATTTTCCTCCCCAATAAACGTACCAATTTCATCATGTTGGCTTGATCTTACTTGTATAACTAATCCATAATTTTTTGCAAATTCTACTGCCCTAGGGTGTAAAACAGCTGCACCTAAAGCAGCAAGCTCTAGCATTTCATCATATGAAACATGACTCAATTTAGTAGCTTCTGGCTCGATTCTTGGATCCGTTGTATAAACCCCTAAAACATCAGTATAAATATCACAACGTTCTGCCTGTAATGCAGCCGCTAACGCTACTGCAGTAGTATCCGAACCACCACGACCTAAAGTTGTAATTTCATCTTCATTACTTAACCCTTGGAAACCTGCGACAATCACAATATACCCTTCATTGATCAATTGCTGTATTCTTTCTGTTTGAATTGTTTCAATGCGAGCATTACCATGAATAGATTCTGTATGGATTCCTGCTTGCCAACCAGTTAATGAGATTGCCTTAAATCCTTTAGCCTGAATTGCCATAGCTAATAAAGAAATTGAGACTTGCTCACCAGTTGTTAAAAGCATATCCATTTCACGCTTACTATTTTGTGGACTAATTTGCTGTGCAAGATTAACGAGTTCATCAGTATGATGTCCCATTGCAGAGACAACTGTAACTACACTATTACCTTCTTTATAGGCTTTTGTTACTGTATCAGCAACATGTTTTATTCGCTCGATTGAACCGACTGAAGTCCCTCCAAATTTTTGAACAATAATTCCCATTTTTTCTCATCCTCACCTATTTTTCATAAAAAAGAATACAAAAAAGCGCGTGAAGCAATGTTCACGCGCCTAATTTACAAAATTGTAATAAAATAGACAAATCATCAACATCTCTTCAATAGCTCCCCGCATTTAGTATGCGACAGTACTACACCTATTAAATGCAGTCCCAACGAAAAGAATTGTGGATTCATTTCATTTCGGCAAAACTTCCTTTCAACTGTCCATATCAACGCCACACGTCTATGACAGCATACTCTTAAGTTTTGCACCTCTATTACGAGAGAAAATATTATATTTTTAACTTAATATAAATTATTTTGAAAATAGTGTCAAGGAATTTTTGTCCTTATGACTAGTTCACTGATTCTATGCTTTTCTAACACATTTTCAAACTAAGACTTTTTAAGGATGAAAAATACCCTATCACTTTCTAAAGTGTTGATAGATTTCTTCCGCAACATTTTTCGGAATTTTTGCTTGAATAAGCTCTTCAATTGTTGCCTCTTTAATTTTTTTAACAGATCCGAAATGTTTTAATAATGCTTTCTTTCTAGTTCCTCCAACTCCAGTAATGCCATCTAAAGCTGATTGAACCATAGATTTACTATGAAGCTGACGATAAAATTCAATTGCAAAACGATGAACCTCATCTTGAATACGTTGTAATAAAAAGAATTCCTGACTCTGTCTACCTAATTGCACAATTTGAGGTGGTTGCCCTATTAATAATTCAGATGTACGATGTTTTTCATCTTTTACTAAACCTGCTGTTGGAATAAACAACCCTAGCTCATTTTGCAACACATCTTCAACTGCTGATAAGTGTCCTTTACCCCCATCAACGATAATTAAATTCGGAAGAGGTAGGTTTTCTTTCAGTGCTCTTGAATATCTTCTTCTTACTACTTCACGCATTGAATCATAATCATCTGGACCGATTACAGTTTTAATTTTATATTTTCTATAATCCTTTTTAGAAGGCTTTCCATCAATAAATACAATCATTGCAGATACTGGATTAGTACCTTGAATATTAGAATTATCAAATGCTTCGATTCGATAAGGAGTTTCGATATTTAATATTTCTCCAAGCTTTTCGATTGCTTTAATCGTTCTCTCTTCATCTCTTTCAATCAACTTGAATTTTTCTTGTAATCCGATTTTCGCATTCTTATTTGCTAATACAACTAATTCTTTTTTCTGTCCTCTTTTAGGTTGGAGAACTGGAACCTTTAGTAATTCTTTTAACAGATCATTATCTACTTTATCTGGTACAAAAATTTCTTTTGGCTTTATATTATGTGTCTTCTCATAAAATTGGCCAACAAATGATAAAAATGCTTCTTCAGGTTCGTCATAAATTGGAAAATAAGATACATCTCTCTCAATCAATTTTCCTCTTCTAACAAAGAAAACCTGTACACACATCCAGCCTTTATCTACAGCATAACCAAATACATCACGATCAACTAGGTCACTGTTCATCATTTTCTGCTTTTCCATTGTTGCTTCGATAGAGATAATTTGATCTCGGTACTCTTTCGCTCGTTCGAAATCTAATGCTTCTGAAGCTGCCATCATCTTTGCTTCAAGCTCTTTTCGTACCTGGTCTTCCCCGCCATTTAAAAATCTTATGATTTCATTTACTAGTTCTTGGTTTTGCTCATCAGTTATATCTTTTATACAAGGTGCAAGACATTGTCCAATATGATAATATAAGCAAACTTTATCAGGCAAAGTGGAACACTTACGCAATGGATATAAACGATCTAATAATTTTTTCGTTTCCGTCGCAGCTGTTACATTAGGAAATGGTCCGAAGTATTTCCCTTTGTCTTTCTTTACGTTACGAGTAATGATCAATCTCGGATGTTTCTCTGCAGTTACTTTAATAAAAGGATAAGTTTTATCATCCTTCAACATAATGTTATATTTCGGATCATATTTTTTAATCAAATTCATCTCTAGAATGAGTGCTTCCATATTAGAAGAAGTAACAATATATTCAAAATCTACAATCTCTTGGACTAAGCGATACGTTTTCCCATCATGAGATCCCGTAAAATATGACCGAACACGATTTTTTAATACTTTTGCTTTTCCTACATAAATAATTGTTCCTTGAATGTCCTTCATTAAATAACATCCCGGTTGATCAGGTAAAAGACTTAATTTTTCTTTCAAATGATTGTCCAATGTCCTACCCTCCTTCTAAGGTAATTTGTTAATTTAATTATAATCTGCATTTATAAAAACTGAAAATATTTTCATCCATTAAGTTTAATTTAAGGAACTCCCATTATTGTATAACTTGCTATTCAAAACAGTAAAGGGAGAAAAATAAAATGAAAAAAATAAGAAAAGTTCATTTTTGGATTGGAGTCATTGTATCAATATTTCTATTTATAGAATCTACAACCGGGATTATCATGTATTTTAATAAAGGTGCAGATAGATCTGGTTTCTCTATGCAAGGTCAATTTCCTGGAACTCAAGATAATAATAGTCAACAACAGAGTAGCCAGTTAGGGAATCAATTAAATGATAGTTCGTCTATAAGCAGTGAAAATTTGCCAAATTTCGGACAAACCCCTCCTGCTCAATCTGCATTCTCAATAAAAAGTTTACATACTGGTATGATAGGATTAATAAGTGGAATTGGGATATTTATTTTAACTGGGACTGGTTTAATCTTGTCTTTTATCATAGTGAGAAATAAACGTAAAAGTAAAAGCAGAAAATTATCTGAGGCAATATAATATATATGTCTGAAATAAAAAGTAAAAATAAAAAACCCTTGGTTAGCCTAACGGGTTCTCTTCTAGGAGGGAAAACAATTTTTCACGGTATAAATTGCAATATATTTCGTGACAAATTAACACTATAAATAACACTGAAAGAGAATTGATATAACAGTCAATGCTCTTTTTTTATTTGGCTCTGTTAAAGAAGACTGTTGATTTCCATTCCGGGTACTTCGCTTTCCATGGGGCGTGACTTGAGCCTCCTCGGCAAGCCTGCGGGGTCTCAAGTTTCCCGCATCTCCCATAGGAGTCTTCGTACCTTCCATTCCAATCACTCTCTAGTGTACGATTCTCTTTTCATACTCTAATGGCATTTGCTAAAATCAACAATTAATATTAACAGAGCTTTTAATTAAAAAATAGCATAGTTTTCAACAGACTATTTATCTTAAAAATAACACATAAATCAGCAGAGACAATGTTAATTAATATGCTAATTTACTGCTATTTTTAATTCTTATTTAACGAAAACCTTGATTTAACAATAAAATAGACAGACCATTTTTTTGTAAATTGGTCTGTCATTAGGCAATTTAATTTCTACTTTTCTCTCCCAAAGGAGAACCCGTTATGGTTAGCCCTAGGTTTTTATTTTGTTTATGAAGTTGCTGTTTCTACCTTAACTTCTTCATTTTCTTCTGAATCCGTACCTGCTTTACGGTTTGATAATTTGATTTGTTTTAAGAAAAACGTAATAAACGCGCCAATCACGATGAAAATCAACCCTGTTAAAAACACGCTGTGTAATGATTCCATCAATGATGTTTTAATAATAGGAAACATAGGGTCCAAAATTTGAGATGGAATTTGTTTCATTGCCTCAGGGCTAAATAGCATTTGGAATAAACCTTGAGGGTTTGTATCGATCATATCTTTAAATTTATCTGCAATTGGAGCTGCTTGTTCAGGTAATTTATTTAAAACTGGAACTAATTCTTTTGATAAAAGATCACCTGATTTACTATTCATTACAGCACCAAGTACTGTTACACCAAAAGTACCACCAATTGAACGGAAGAACTGACTTGATGAGGTTACGACCCCAAGTTCCGATTTATCGAATGATTCTTGAAGTGCTAAGGTGATTGTTGGCATTACTAATCCCAGACCTAAACCAATTACACCCATAAAAGTTGTCGCAATTAATTTACTTGAATCCATATCAAGTGTTGATAATAAAAATAATCCAATTGCCATTACAAACATTCCAGCGATAATTTGTGGTTTAATTCCGATTTTGAAGACTAGCTGACCACCAATTATACTAGTAATAATCATAGTAATCATCATAGGAGTCATAATTGTCCCAGACTCAGTCGCACTCACTCCAACAATTCCTTGCATGAAAAATGGTACAAACATAATCGCGCCAAACATTGCGATTGTCATGAAGAAACCAATTAAGTTTAATGTAACAAATGTTCTGTTCTTGAAGAAATGCATCGGTAGAATTGGTTCTTTTGCTTTTGTTTCTACAATAACAAAGCTTACAATACCTACTACTGCTAAAACAAATAAACCAATGATTTGCCAAGAATCCCAAGCATAATCAACACCACCAAGGCTTAAAGCAAGAAGTAAACTAACAACACCAACTATCATTGTTACCATACCAGCTATATCAAAATTAATTGGTCCTGTATTTTTACGTCCTTTTAAACCAAGTGCAATAAAGATTGTTGCAATAATACCAACTGGAAGGTTAATGTAGAATACCCATTTCCAATTTAAAGAATCGACGATCCATCCACCAATTTGTGGTCCAATTACAGATGCTAAACCATAAAGTCCACCAAAAATACCTTGGAATTTCGCTCGCTCTTTACCAGTGAACATATCACCAATTACGATCATCGCCATCGGCATCATTACACCACCACCGATACCTTGAATACCGCGATAAATAATTAATTCTGTCATGTTATTTGCAATACCACAAAGTGCTGATGCCGCCATAAATATAATTAAACCAGCAACATATACGCTTCTACGACCTAAAAGATCAGCTAGCTTACCAGCAATAGGTACAACGGCTGTTGAAGTCAGAAGATAGGACGTAGTAAGCCATGTCATTAAGCTAAGTCCACCCAAATCTCCTACAATTTTTGGCATTGCTGTTCCTACGATCGTTCCATCAAGTGCTGAGAAGAACATTGCAATGATTAGACCAATAAGTAATAACTTTTTATTCCCTTCGTTTTGAATCGTTGTATTTGTACTCAAAATGTATTTCCCCCTTATCTCTATCTTTCATTATGCTTTAGAAATGTGTATTAATCGTATGAAGTTACAATTTCTGCAAGTCTCTCTGTAATTTTGGCAAATTGTAAAAGCTCTTCTTCGGTTAGTTTTAATAAATATCTGTCCACGATTGCTTTTCGCTCAGTTATAACTTGGTCTAGTTTCTCTTTACCAAAATCGCTTAACATGATATTCACTACTCTTCTATCTTTTTTATCATGCTCTCGGTAAACATAATTATTATGTTCAAGACGATCAATCATAAATGAAACTGCGCTTGGTTTCACACCCATAAATTCTGCGATTTCAGAGCTTTTTGCACTTTCTTTTTTCTTTAATAACATTAGTACAAAAAATTGAGTAGGCGTTACTCCATGCTTATTCATATTTTCAGTCATCTCAGGCTGCATTTTATGAATTGATTGTTGAAGTGCGATTTGAATTCGTTCAATATATTCATTTGTATTACCCAACACTTAACCTCCTAACTTTTTATTTAATTTATATAAATATTTAATGTGTATTAACTATTAACGCTTATTAAATATATACCTCCAAAACATGTTTCGCAACAAGAGAATTATTAAATCTTTTTAATAAAACGCTTACAGATAATATTGAACAAAAAAAAAGAAATGCACTCATAAATTGAGTGCATTTCCTACAAATTAATATTAACCAAGATGTGGTGTAATTAATTCTTCTAAAGCTTCTTTTGGTTTGAAGCCTAAAGTTTTCTCTACTACTTCACCATCTTTAAGAACGAATAATGAAGGGATACTCATAACTTCAAATTTAGCTGCTGTTTCTTGGTTTTCATCAACATCAACTTTAACGATTTTAACTTTATCACCATATTCAGAAGCTAATTCTTCTAAAACTGGAGCGATCATTTTACAAGGACCACACCAAGTTGCCCAAAAATCAACTAATACTACACCTTCTTTTGTTTCTTCTGCGAACGTTGCATTAGATGCATTTACAATTGCCATATTTATTTCCTCCTATCGCCTCTCTACATAAGTACATTATGTAGTTTGACTTAATTTGTTATAATTTTAAAGTAAGTATACCATACGAGAAATAGCACTATCTATTAATTTGCTCAAACTTACTATTTCCAAACAAATTGTTGATATACCAATGAAAGGATTAAAAAAATGATTACATTTGAAAAAATTACAAAAGAATATATTGACGTAATCGTCGAAATTACCAATTCAAATCAAAATTATAATGTCATGGAAAATGGAGCTCTTACTCGAACAAAAGAAGAGCTTTTTAAAGAGTATTTCCAATCTACAAATCAAAGTGAAACTTATTTTATTAAATTAGATGATACATATATTGGTTTAATCGACTTTTTAAAACATAACCCTAGAGATGGATTTCCTTGGCTTGGATTATTAATGATTCACGGCGATTACCAAGGATACGGATTTGGTACGAATGCATTTGTGTTATTTGAAGAAAGAATAAAAAGTCTAGAAAATATCCATGCTTTAAGATTAGGTGTTTTATTAGATAATCAAAAAGCAAAGCAATTTTGGAAGTCACACGGATTTGCATATGTAGAAAATAAAACAAATACTGATGGCATTGAAGTAGAAGTTTACGAAAAAGATTATACAAACATTAATTAAACTGTACTTTTCCTTTTAAACATTTAATGGCTTCTCATTTTCAAGGACACAATATTGTAATAATTCCAAGAGTTTGTGCTTAGATTTTTATGTTAAGATATTTTCGAATATAAATAAATATTCAGAAATTTATTAAGATAGGAGTGGCAAACATGAGAAAAACATTTCGTAAATCGTTTAATCAATTAGTAAATGAAAATAAACAATCTCTTCTTAGAAATAAAGAAGAAATTGAAAAGATTGAAAGAAAAATTGAAAAACGCCACGAAGTCGAAGAAATGGCCAATAAACTAGAAAAAGCAATTTCATAATGACATATATCGTAATCCTTGAATTCGTTCGGGGATTATTTTTTTTACTCTCTTCTAAAAAATTTTTGCTTAATAGCTTTGAACTATGAAAATAGAATTAAATAATAATGGAAGGTAAGACTCCTATTGGAAGGCTGAGATCCTCAGGAGGTCCACTGGATGTGGGTGATGTATGCGTTACGACAGGACGTAGTGATTTTAAAATGCCTATACCATTGGCTTCAGCTCCCATCTCACAGAAAGGGAGCGACCTAGCGACCTGGAGTTGTATCAACTAACGTATTCTTAAATAGCTACAAGTATACTAAACAGCTTTTATTGAACTGTTGATTTCGTTCTGTTCCCTAATCATGAAAAATAGGCGAACTCTTACTTTAGATAATCGTACTATATAGTACATGAGTCTAGTAAAAGGAGGAGAAGAATGTATGCACCCTTTTTGGAATCATTATCCACAATACCCTACTAGAAATGATCATACTTATATGGATAATCACCAGATGATGCAATCAATCGTAAATCTTGAAAATCAAATACAAAACCTTGTTAAGGCAATTGAAGCAAACAATGAATTGCTTCGGTCAATTGAACAGAAACAAAATCAAGTTATTACGAGTGGTGGCGGATCTGTTATTGTAAGAATGTAAAAAACATAGTTCTCTCTTACTAGAACACAAAAAAGGACCGCATCTAGAAGATGAAGTCCTTTTCCTTTTGCTTAAAATAAGCAATTTATCTTATGAATTTACTAATACTGCTTTAAATTCTTCAGTTAATAATGGTAATACTTCAAATAAGTCTCCTACGATTCCGTAGTCTGCAACTTTGAAGATATTCGCTTCTGGATCTTTATTTATTGCAACAATCACTTTAGAGTTTGACATTCCAGCTAAATGTTGGATTGCACCAGAGATACCACATGCAATATATAAATCTGGTGTGACAACTTTACCAGTTTGACCAATTTGAAGTGAGTAATCACAGTAATTAGCATCACACGCACCACGAGATGCTCCAACAGCTGCGCCTAATACTGTTGCTAGTTCTTTTAATGGATTAAAGCCGTCTTCGCTTTTAACTCCACGTCCACCTGCTACAATAATTTTAGCTTCTGAAAGATCTACACCTTCACTTGCTTTACGTACCACATCTTTTACGATAGAACGTAAATCTTTAATTTCTACAGATAGTGATGCAACGTCCCCACTACGAGTAGTATCTTTTTCTAATGGTGCGATATTATTTGGACGAATTGTCGCAAATACGAAAGGATCTACCATTACTTTTTTCTCGAAAGCTTTACCAGAGTATATTGGACGAGTGAATACAATATTTCCACCTGCTACTTCAATTGCAGTTACGTCAGAAATTAATCCACTTTGCAAGCGAGCTGCAAGTTTAGGAGATAAATCTTTACCTAAAGCAGTATGACCTAATACTAGTCCGTCCGGTTTTTCTTGATCAACTACTGCAAGTAATGCTTGAGAAAATCCATCAGATGTATATGAAGCTAATTTTTCATCTTCAACTACAACCGCACGATCTGCACCAAATTGAATCATTTCACTAGCTAATCCAGCTACTGATTGACCTACTAATACAGCTACCACTTCTCCGCCTTCAGCAATTGTCTTAGCCGTACTTACTGCCTCGAATGATACATTACGTAATGATCCTTCACGAACTTCGCCTAATACTAATACTTTACGTGACATGTTATTTCCCTCCAAAATTTTCTATTACTCTATTATTTAGTTCAATTCATTATTAGATTAAATTACTTTCGCTTCAGAACGTAATAATGATACTAATTCTTTTACTTGGTCTTGTAAGTCACCAGATAATACTTTACCAGCTTCCTTCTTTGCAGGTAGGTAAATTTCAATTGTCTTCGTTTTAGCTTTAACATCATCTTCTTCTAAATCTAAATCATCTAATTCTAGTTCATCTAAAGGTTTCTTTTTCGCTTTCATGATACCTGGTAATGAAGGGTATCTAGGTTCATTTAAACCTTGTTGAGCAGTAATTAGTAATGGCAGAGATGTTTCGATAATTTCTGTATCTCCTTCTACATCACGCTCAATTTTTGCAGTTGAACCACTAATTTCAAGTTTAGTGATTGTTGTCACGTAAGGTATATTTAATAATTCAGCTACGCGAGGACCTACTTGACCTGTACCACCGTCAATTGCAACATTACCAGCTAGAATAATAGAAGGATCTTTATCTTCTAAATACTTAGCTAAAAGTGTAGATGTTGTAAATTGGTCAGCGCTTACAATATCATCTTCAACATTAATTAAAACAGCTTTATCAGCACCCATTGCTAATGCAGTGCGAAGTTCTTTTTCACTGTCTTCATTGCCAATCGTAACGACCGTTACTTCACCGCCATGTGTATCACGGATTTGAATTGCTTCTTCTACTGCATACTCATCGTATGGATTTATAATAAACTCAGCGCCATCTTCTTGAATCGCACCATTTGAAATCGTAATTTTTTCTTCAGTGTCAAATGTTCTTTTTAATAGTACATAAATATTCATCTTTAAACCCTCCTAGGAAATGTTAACTACATCTATTTTTTTAAATAGTAAACTACTTATTTATGAAACACAGGTTTTCTTTTTTCTAAAAATGCAGAAATTCCTTCCTTCGCACCTTCAGAAGTAAAAATATCTCCAAATAATCTAGATTCTTCTTCAACGCCCTCATGATATGAAGTCGTTCTTGTAGAAGATAGTAGCTGTAGTACATATTCAATTGATTGTTTACTTTTATGTGCAATTTTTAACGCTAAAGTAGTTGTTTCTTCTAATAATTGTTCTTCAGGGACTACAATAGTTGCTAGACCATATTTACCAGCTTCTACACCAGAAATTGGTTCTGCTGTCGCCATCATTAATAAGGCTTTGTCTCTACCTACATATCTTGGTAATCGTTGTGTACCTGCAAACCCTGGAATAATACCTAAGTTTAATTCAGGTAATCCTAGCTTTGCATTCTGCGCTACTACTCGAATATGACAACTCATTGCAAATTCAAGTCCTCCGCCTAATGCAGCACCATGAATTGCGGCAATGATCGGTTTAGAATAATTTTCAACACGCTCAAATACTAGCTGACCTTTTCTTGCAACAGCTGCTGCATCATCGGCGCTTTTAAATGAGGTAAATTCTTTAATATCAGCTCCTGCAGAAAAAAATCTGCCTTCACCATGGAATACTAGTACTCGTACATCATCATTTTTTTCTAATGCTTCTAGATGCTGTACCATTTCTGCAAAGACCACAGAAGACATTGCATTTGCTGGTGGATTTTGAATTGTTAAAAATGCAACACCATTCGATACTGAACATTGAAGTAAGCCCACAACTTTTCCTCCCTATTGTCCTAAAGTACTAGAACGTTCTTTTTGATATCCGCATCCTCTTATTAACAATTGGTGAACTTTCTCGGCATTTGCCTCCAAATCCTGGTTTTGGCCAGTCATTACCCAATGCGTCATAACTTCATCTATCGTGCCAAAAATCATTTTTCTAGCCATTCTAATATCTAAATGTTCATCAAACAAACCTTCCTTAACGCCTTCGATTAAGATCGAATCAATGATGTGTAAATACTCTTTTAGTACTTCATTAATTTTCACACGAAGATCAAGATTTGTTTGTCTAACTTCTAATTGCATTACGATGGCTAAATTTAAATCATTCGACATTTCACGAAAATGTGTTTTCACCAACGTTAATAACTTCGATACTGCGTCGCGATTACCTGCAATTTCTTCACGAATTTTTTCAGCAAAGACACCCATCTTTTCTTCAAACAATGTAATTAATATAGATTCTTTATTTTTAAAATATAAATAGATTGTTCCATCAGCTACTCCTGCTTTTTTCGCAATCTTTGAAACTTGTGCTTGGTGGTAACCGTTTTCAGCAATAACCACTACAGCAGCATCTATTATTTGTTTAAATTTTGGTTTATCTCTTTTCATTTTTATTACTCCTTTGTACAGTGAATGAATAATCATTCATATTTTCATAATACTAACTTATCAGAAAATTGTCAATTATCCTTTAATAATTTTTATCATTTATTTGACTGAAGATTTCCGTTACGATATCCTTCAGTTTTTAATTAAATTCTAAAAATTTCCATACAAGTAGTTTACCATGTTTTCACTGACAAATTCGTCCGAATTCACAATTCTTGAATCATCTAAAAAGTAGCCTGTTTTCTTATACATTGTTACTAAATAAAAATGCGTTAGTTGATGATCCAAAAAGTAACAATCTTTAGAATAAAGACAATAAAAATAAAAAAGTATGTAGATAAAGTACATAAATCGTCTTCTCTGAGTGTTGTATACAATCTAAGGGATGTAGGTTCTACATCCCTTTATCATGAATTAAGAAAGTTTCTCTTCTGTGTTTTCTTTCGCATTTTTTTGTTTTTCTTCTTCAACTAGTGTTCTTCTTAAAATCTTACCAATTGCAGTCTTTGGCAGTTCTGTTCTAAATTCGTATTGTCTCGGCACTTTATATGCAGCCAAGTATTTACGCGAAAATTCATCTAATTCACTTTCTGTAACTGATTTACCTTCTTTTAAAACAATAAATGCTTTTACAGTTTCACCTCTGTATGGGTCAGGTACGCCAATTACGACAGTTTCTTGAATTGCTTCATGTTCGTATAAAACTTCTTCTACATCTCTTGGATATACATTAAATCCACCTGCAATAATCATATCTTTTTTGCGATCAACAATATAGAAGAATCCTTCTTCATCCATATAGCCTAAATCACCAGTATATAACCATCCGTCTTTTAATGTTGCAGCAGTTTCCTCAGGTCTATTCCAATATCCTTTCATAACTTGTGGACCGGAAACAATTAATTCACCAATTTCTCGAACAGGTAATTCTTCCCCTGTTTCCAATGATACGATTTTGGCATCAGTACTTGGCCAAGGAACACCAATACTTCCTGAAACTCGTCTGTCCCATAAAAAATTACTATGCGTAATTGGTGAAGCTTCTGATAATCCGTAACCTTCTACCAATTTACCACCAGTAACTTTCTCAAATTGTTCCTGAACTTCTACAGGTAAGGCAGCTGAGCCACTTAAACATGAATGGATACATGAAATATCATATTTTGATAGATCAGGATGATTTAATAATGCAATATACATTGTCGGTGCACCCGGAAACAGTGTTGGACGATATTTCTTAATTGCTTCTAACATTAGTGAGGGGTCAAACCTCGGAATAATAATCATTTCATACGCACACATAATTGATAAATTCATACAAGCAGTCATGCCATAAACATGGAAAAATGGTAGTACAGTAAGGATTTTTTCTTCCCCTTTACGACTCTTATATAACCACTTTTCTGACATTAACGTGTTCGAAGCTAAATTTTTATGCGTAAGCATTACACCTTTTGGAAAACCAGTCGTGCCACCTGTGTATTGAAGAATTGCTACGTCATCTACACTACTGTTTGTTAACTCTATTTCGACGGGTGCAGATATTTTCATAATATAATTAAATTGATGGATTGATGGATCTGTTGGCATTTCAGGTGCTTTTGGTTGCTTTGATAGTGGGTATAATACTTTTTTTATGATTGGCAAATAATCTCTAACTGAGGTTACAAAGATATGTTTAAGTTTCGTATTATTTTTGACTGAATGGACTCTATTAATCAATAAATCTAAGCAAATAATAGCTGAAGCACCACTATCATTCATTTGATATTCAAGCTCGCGTTCAGTATAAAGTGGATTCGTTTGAACAATAATGGCATCTGCAAACAATATGCCATAATATGCAATTACTGCCTGTGGACTATTTGGTAACATAATTGCTACCCGGTCACCTTTTTTAATTCCTAAATTCCTCAAATAATTTGCAAATCTAAGAGATTGCACATAAATTTCTTTAAATGTCATCTCTTTCCCTAGGAAGTTAAGCGCTTTCTTATTTGGGTATTTAGTGGCTGTCTTTTTTAAATATATAGGAAGAAGTTCAAAATCACTATCTAATGTAGTAGGTATCTGCTCTGGATATTGACTCACCCAAGGTTTTGCTTTTAGTTCCTCCATACCATTCACCACCAGTATTTTATAGTAGGTTCATACTAAAATTAGTATATGATACATATTATCGCTATACAATCAAAATATTAAGAAAATTTAATCTTTTCTTCCCTACCTACTTAGTTTATTCATTTTAAAACCAAGCTCCTAAACGATTTCACTAATCAATTGATCATTGTCATATGTAAATCCTGAAGGTAGATCTGATCGATTAATTAACAATCCAAAATTGTATTTCTCTACATCTTCAACTTTTATCGCTTTCATTTTTACATCTGTACCAAGAGATTGTACTAGTTTACTAATAAAAGAAAACTGTGAATCGATATCAGTAGTAGCTAAATGAAAAATGCCTGTCAAATCATTTTCTATAATTGAACGGATTTGTTTTGCGATTCTCTGATCTGATGCATGGTTCAAATAAATATTTTCATAAGCTTCAATTTCAATACTACTTGAAATTTTATCCTTAATCTCTTTTAGTCTAGGAGAATTTTTCCCCCATACCATTGGTAATCTCAAAATAACACCTTGCCCGCCTAACTCGCTTTGTATTAATTTTTCACATTGAATTTTAAATTGACCATAATCTGATGTGGCTAGAGGTGTATCGTCTTCGGCATGATGCTTTGTAATTTCTCCATCAAACACATTTGTTGTTGAACAAAATAATAGCTTTGTTTTTGTGGATTTAATCTTTTGAATGATTTGATAGTGTACTTCTAACTGTATGTCAAATGCGCCTCTTAAGCATGAAATAATTATTTGGGGATTTATTTCTTCAATCCAATCTAGTATTCTCTTACAATCCGTTATATTCCATTGAAGCTGCTGGTCGTTTTTTAAGCTTAATTTTGATTGATGATATGTACCATATACAGCGAAGCTAGACGATAATTCTTTCAATAAAGCCTTGCCTACTAACCCGCTTGCTCCTAAAACTAATATTTTCATCGTTCTCTCTCCTTTTTACAAAATATTTTATGAACATATGTTATATTGAATGTAACATAAAATATCTAACTATTTAAAAAATAATTTTGAATTGTAGAATTCTAGATTTTCAATTACAAAGGAGTGCAAACCAATGAAGACGAAAGTTTTATTAAATAACCGAATTGTCGATTTAAAGTCTGCTAATGTAAATATTTTAGATCGCGGTTATCAGTTTGGTGATGGTGTTTATGAAGTCGTTCGTTTTTACGATCAGTCTTATTTTGAATTAGAAGCACATTTAATTCGCTTGAAAGAAAGCTGTGAGAAAATCAATATCCCTTTCAAAATGCATTTAAAGAAGCTTGAAAGTGACCTAGTGTATTTAATGAACACATGTGATTACAGTACTGGTTATGTATATATACAGATTACTAGAGGTGTAATGGACAGAAATCATATATACCGAGACCAACCTGATTTAAAACCTCAATTAGTTGCTTATACAGTTAAGGAAGAAAAACGCCCATTAAAACTTATGGAGCAAGGAATTACTGTGCATGTAACAGAAGATATTAGATGGTTACTATGCGATATTAAAAGCTTAAACTTATTAGGTAGTGTACTTGCTAAAAATAAAGCACATGAAAAAGGTGCAAAAGAAGCGGTTTTGCATAGAGATGGAATCATCACAGAAGGCTCTTCGACAAATGTATTTGTCGTAAAAGATGGAACTTTATATACTCATCCGGCAAATAACTTAATCTTAAATGGAATCACTAGAAGAGTCATCATAGATATTGCTAAAAAAGAAGGAATTTCAATTCAAGAAAAGGCATTTACAATAGATGAATTCCTTCATGCTGATGAAGCATTTACATCTTCAACGACAGCAGAAATTATGCCAATCGTTTCAGTTCTACTTGACGAAAAAACATATGCTCTAGGAACTGGAAAACGTGGTGTGATCACTCAGAAAATACAAGACGCATATACAGATCTAATTGCCAAAATCCCACATGATCAATCAACTATATAATTAAATCAAAAACGACTGTCATTGGTTTGACAGTCGTTTTTGTTTGAAATGCCCTCGTTCTAAACGAGTTTTTTTAAGATTAAATACATATTCAATTTATAGATCATACAAAATAATACTCCTCATTTTATTGTGAAAGCTTACCACAAATGAGGAGTATATGATTAATCTTTTAACAATCTACATTATTGTCTTTTTAAGAGACGAGCAACGTCTTTCCATTTCACTTTATCGCTGTAGTACATTACTCCGTTTACGTAAATACGACTTGCGATTTTCGTTAAAATGAAGACTGTAACGATTAAGATTAAAATACTTGTGCTTACTTCCATAAAATTCATTTCACCTGATACAAATCGAGAAAATGCAACAAGTGGTGCAAAGAATGGAATGTATGAACTGATTTGTACAAAAGTACCATCCGGATTCACTAATGCATTAATGCTAATGAAGAATGCACCAATCAGTAAAAATGTAACTGGCATCAAGACTGTTTGAAGTTCTTCTGTTCTTGAAACAACAGAGCCGATTGCAGCATACAGTAAACCATAAATTAAATAACCTAGTAGGAAATAAACAATGAACGCGACAATCGTCGTAATGCTTAGAGAGTCTAAATCAATCTCCATTCCAAACAATGATAGAGAATCAAGATTTACGAATCCTACAAGATACGCAAATAAGAACCCTAATCCTATAACAACTAATTGAACGAATGCTACGCAAAATACAGCAAATACTCTTCCATATAATGTCATAACTGGATTTACCTTAGGCAATAGTACTTCCATTACTCTAGAAGATTTTTCTGCAACGATTCCAGTAGCAATTGAATTACCATATACGATTAAAAATAGGTACAGTAAAAATCCGAAAAAGTACGCGATTCCGAACGTTGCCATAGGATCTTTCATTACTTCTTCATTTACTTCAACATTTTGTAGTAATTTTGTAGCTTCTTCTAAAGATAGCTTAAGATCTTGAGATGTTTTATTTAAGTAATTTTGCTGCATAGTACTACTAACGATTGATAGAACTTCATTGTTAGCAAAATTCTTATATGTATAATTGATAACAGGTATATTATTCTTTTCGGAAATAACAATTAATCCGTCTTTTGTTTCATCATTCACTTGCTTTTTTACTTCTTCAAATTTTGATGAACTAACTTGTTTTAATGTTGCTGTTTTTAGTGACTGGTTTAATATTGTTTCGTCTATTGAGTATTGTGTGGAATCATTCATGATGACAATTTTATCTTTTTCTTCATTTTGTTCTGAAGAAGCAATATATTTTTGTAAACCAAACATCCCTACGACTAATACAAAAAGAATCGCACTCATAATGAGTGTTGCTTTTGCAAGTAGCCCTTCACGTAAATGAAAGAAAAAGACAGTTTTAAATTTATTCATTTATCTCGCCCTCTCAATAAAGATATCGTTTAGTGTCGGCTCTAATAATTGAAACTTACGAATCGAACCTGTTTCTGACTTAATTCGATTTAATATCGTAAAGGCTTCATCTTCTGTTTTTACTTTTACGTAGATTCCATGTTGTTTTTTCTCAAAATCAATCTGATTTGTATCCAATACCGTTCTATTCGCTTCCGTATCCTCAATGATTAAATTACGATATCCGTACTCTTCTTTTAATTTATTTAAGTTACCTTCTGCAACGACATCTCCATTTTTCAAAATACAAACATATTCACAGAATGCTTCAACTTGATCCATTCGATGGCTAGATAATACAATTGTCTTTCCTTTATTAATTTCTTCAGTGATAATAGAGGCCATTAATTCAGCATTTACAGGATCTAATCCACTGAATGGTTCATCTAAAATAATTAATTCAGGGTTATGCAACAATGTAACGATTAACTGAATTTTTTGCTGATTACCTTTTGAAAGCTCTCCCGCTTTTTTATGACGATACTGTGGAATTTCTAAACGTTCTAACCAATAAGTTATCGCTTCATCAACCTCTTTTTGCGACATTCCTTCTAATTTACCAAAATATCTAAGTTGATCAACTACCTTACTTTTTGTATATAAACCTCTTTCTTCTGGTAAATAACCAATTCTTACTTTTGAAGAATGGAATGTTGTGCCATTCCAAGTCATTTCACCACTTGTAGGCGTTAGTAATCCTAAAAGCATTTTAATTGTAGTCGTTTTACCCGCACCATTTCTTCCTAATAAGCCTAGTACTCTACCTGTTGGCAAATTTAATGACAATTGATTAACTGCATTTGTCTCACCAAACGATTTAGACAGCTGTTTTACTTCTAATGTCATACATTTTCCTCCCTTAACATTCGACTCCATTTTTCTTTATTTCTATGTATCTAGTTATAATGTACATCTTAAGCATACCTTTAATCTTCTTTTAATAAAAGGTAAAATATGTAAGTTTTCTGAAATAAGTATGAAACATTTACGATATTCTTCTTCCTTTAAAAATATTATAACTTCCACTATCTACTAGCATATGCACTAGGTATTTTGAAATATATTCTTTTTATCTTGTTTTGTTAAAATGTAAATGATAACACTTAAAAGGTGGGAGACTATGAACGTAAATGAATTCCAGGATTGGATAAAAGATTATTATAAAACTAGAGGTTGGTCCGATTTAGATATATTTATTCGGATAGGTTTTTTAGCTGAAGAAACAGGTGAGGTTGCACGTGCGATACGAGCATTAGAAATTGGTAGAGATCGACCTGATGAAACTACTAGTTCATTTGAGGAAAATAAACAAGAGTTAACAGAAGAATTAGGCGATGTGCTTGGAAACTTAATTGTCATTGCAAATAAATATGAGATTCCATTAGAGGATGTATTCAAAAGCCATAAAGAAAAGCTTTCTAAACGTTATTCAAACACAGACTAAACCTCTTGGTTTTTGTATTTTGTCTACAAAACTGACACTACTTCAATATAGAAGTAGTGTCAGACTGCCAGCCAAACGCTCGCTTTCTTCGTTGCTTGCGGTACTCATTACCGTCTAATAACTCCCTCATCCGGCTTGCGCCTCGAAAGACAAGCGTTTTCAGTCAGTCTTGATCTCTTAGTTTTTGGAATTTGGTTTACAAACTAGAAGTAGTGTATTAAATTATTGCCATTCGTGTTTTAAAATACTGTATAAAAGCGAATCACGCCAGCCATCTTTTAATAATAGGTCTTGTCTCATAGTTCCTTCTAAGCTCATCCCTATTTTTTGTAATACCTTTGATGACCCTAAATTTCTTGGGTCACAGGTTGCATAGATCCTATGCATGTTTAATTGAGTAAAACTATAATTAACAATGAGTTTAGCAGCTTCAGTTGCAAAACCTTGTCCCCAGTATTCGGGATGAATAATATATCCGACTTCGCCCTTTCTATTGACTCCATCTCTAATATTCAGTTCTACGACACCAATCATCTTTTCTGATTGTTTCACAATAATGGCAAACACAAATCTTGTTCTAGGATTTTTTTTCAAATCAACTATTGCCTCATTCACAAATGTTTGAGATTCTTTGATTGTATTAGGACCCCAAGGTTGATATTTACATACAATTGCTTGGGAAGCATATTGATGGACATCAGACCAATCGTTTTCATTTATATCACGTAAAAAGATTCTTTCACCATTTATCAATATAAGCTCCCCCTATAATAAAATAAGAAATTTCTTATTTTAGTTGTGTAATAGACTTATTGTGTGAAACTTCATCCACAAAAGAGCCACTCTATTTTATTATCTATTGTGGTATAAAAAAAGGAAAAACTACGAAGGATGACTCGTTGTTTTTCCTTTTTATCGTAAATTAAAATGAAATACTTCCTGAAATTAATAAACCAACAGTTACACTTAATGTAAATAACAAGATTGCAACTGCGATATTTCCTTCTTCCACCTTTTTAGCAAAAGATATTCTTGGAAATAAAAGAAATTCTGCAATCCAATATGTAATCATTTGCGCAATCACTCCGATAAAGCTCCAAATAATGAAATCACTAATATCAACAGAGTATTTTGCAGCCGACATAATGACGATTGCTAAACCGACTAACTTACCAGCTAATTTAAGTGCAACAGCAATATTTCCATCTTCTAAAATTAATTTTTGTTCGTTCATTTTAGTTGTAAAAGTAAATGCTAAAAATCCAATAAATAAAATTAAAAGTCCTGATCCTAAATAAAGTAATGTACTTACTATACTTTCCATTAAATTTCTCATCTCCCAATTGATATTTATTATTTATTTCTCTTCCAGATCATCTATCATTCCTACCGCTAAGAAACAGCTCTCATTACCTGTAATGATATTTCCCGCTCGAATACCAATTGCACCATGTTGTTCTTTTATTAAAAAGCTACCTACTAAAATATGCAATTCTAATGGTCCTTCAGGCGTCATTACCTTTTTCTTAGGTAATGGTGAAAATTCTTGATAAACCATAACCTGATCCAGGTAAGTATTCTGTAGACTATGTTGATTTTGTTCACCATCAATTATTTTAATTGTATCCCCTTCTCGACCAAATGACGGTTTCTCTACATACGAGATATAGTGTTCAATAAAATAATCCGGCTCTAAATAAGTTGGTAAAAAATATTTTTCAATTATGTCATGTTCATCTTCAGTAAACACATCAGAATTGTCGACATGTAAATTCCATATAAGTGCTTGAACGGCTTTCGATTGAAGTAAAAATGCAGAAATTGGATTGAACATAATTAATTTTCCAGTTTCAACAAGCTCAAGTAACGCAAGACCAATCATAGTCCCATCTACTGATTTATCAAGTTCCATATACTCAATAGGATATGTTTGACGATAAAGAATATGGATTCTTTCTCCATTCGGAGTATATAGTCCGTCATTCTCTATAATTTGTAGTTTATCTAAACTGATTAGTTGGCTTTCTCCATTATAAAGTGATTGAATATACTTGGCTGTTTTCCAATCTTCCTCATGATCACCATGCGCTGTAAAAACAATGATTGGTTTTTCAAGTCCTTTAATCGAATTGTTTATTACTTGATTCATAACTTGAGATAACTGTAATTCACTCTCACTATTTGGATCCTTTACTTTAAAATAATCCGCTACCAACCCGTTAACACGATGGGTTTCCATAATAAATGTTGGTGTATCACTATTACACTCATAATGTTTCCAACCATTTTTTGTCTGAACAAGATCAATCCTTCTGATAATCCCTTCACTTTGAATCGTCTTCTGACGTAAGTAAGGAATGACCTGCTTTGAATAACCGAGCATAGAAAAAACATCATCAGGAAGTTGCCTCATTAGACGAGCTGTTTTATCATAAATCCCACCAATTTGCTCTGTAATTATATGAATCTCATCTACTTCTTTTTTAGTAAACTTGTAAATGTCAAGAAGTGCATAATAGGAACTTTGTAAATCCGCCCAAAAATCTGGCAATTTTTGAAACAATTCATGACGAAGGCGCTGATGTTTTATTAAATCTGCATTGTCCATTCTTAACCACCAAAGCCTCCAGATGAGCCTTTACCAAACCCACCTTTTGATGAAGAACCTCCACCTGCGTAACTGCTAGAAGATTTATAACTTTTATAAGAACTACTACCATGCAATAATTTTTTCGACTTATAAAATGTTCCACCATGATAATAACTACGATAGTAAGAACTATCATTATCATCACAAACCCAAACACCTTCGTCATCATCAAATTCCCAATCACGGCAATTCTCATCTTGCGGTCGATCAGGTATATTCACAGTTTGTGTAGAACCACAGCCAGCCAACGTACTTGCTGCTAGTCCTCCAGTTAGTGCAATACTAACTTTTTTCATTAATACTGATGTTTTTGACATACGGATCTCCTCTTCGTGAAATATAATCATTCTCTCTTATACTAATCTATCTATACGCTCAAAGTATACAAAATATATGATTAATTTTAACGAAATCTTAACTTTTAACGAAAGTCTGTATTATCCACCGAACCCACCTGATACCCCACTTCCAAACCCACTTTTTTTGGATGATGACGAAGTTCCTGTTCCACTTACAAAACCAGTTGATTGATATTCCTTAAATTGATTATTACTGTATAACATATTTTTAGTCGCAAAGTACGTACCCAAAAAGAAGTAATTTCCATAATAAGAACTAGAATGATCATTACACATCCATACATTCTCTTCCTCGTCTAATGACCAATCAACACAATTCTCGTCATAAGGCATTTCTTCTGGAGAATATGTATAATCTTCATATACGTCTTCTTCATAAATCTCATCTTCATATACGTCTTCTTCGTAAACTTCCTCATCATAGACCTCTTCTTCATAAACTTCTTCATTAGAGTCGGTTGATTGTTCATATTCATTATTAGAATGACTAGTTTCATAATAAACTTCTTCAGTTGGTTCAAACGATGGTTGAGAACCACAGCTTGCTAACGTACTGATGGCAATTCCACCTGTTAGTGCAATACTAACTTTTTTCATTAATTCTTTCGTTTTTGACATATTGTTCTCCTATTCAGAAATAAATTCGTATTCTTATATCCTAAACTGTGTTATATCTTATGTATATACAAAGTATGAAGGAGTTTGAACAATGTTTAAAACAAACAACCTATTTGTTCTTGAATATCGATTACTTGATGGTGATTTTACACGACCAATTTATCACTTTCCTTTTTTATCAAAGGTCCAAATCTTTACAAGAAGACATTGCGATTACTTTATACTAAATGGGTTTGTGTATGAAAATAAGGGCTCCTACCATGAAGATGATCGATATGTAATTGAAGTCATTGAATCTGATTTAGAAAATACGCCATATTATCATTTAAAAAGACCATTAGGTATTGAAATTAGAGATGTCGATTCATTTGATGAAATTCACTTTTATGAAAGTGGAGATGAGTTAGATTTATTTTCTTGGCTACAATCAACTTATATTACAATTAATGGTAAGGTTTATGAGCAAACTTCAAACGAGGTAGACCAAGATCGAGATACATATGTAATGTATGTGAAACCATTTATTGAAGAAGTAGAATAAAGAAGTAAATGAAGACAAAAAAGGAGCAACCATTTTATATTGGTAGCTCCTTTTTTAAAGTAGGCTTTGTTCAAGCTTAATTAAATCCCTACATTGAATGCCATTCTCCCAAATTTCTTCCTCATAGTTATGTACAAAAAAGTCAATAATCGTGTCAACTATTTGGAAACCACAATTTTGATATAAAGTTAATTGATAGATACTGGAATTACCTGTACATATTACAAGTCTCTTATAACCAAGCATCTTTGAATTCGAAATAGCAAACTGAATGAACTTCTTTCCATACCCTTTTCCTTGATATTTTGGGTCTACTGCGATGTTCTTAATTTCTATTTCATACGGACTAGTTTCAACTAATACAATAATGCCTACAATGTTTAGATGCTCCATTAATATATAAACTTTTCCGTTTATTATATAACGTTCCACCATTTCTATTGATGGATCGGCTAATAATAACAGCTTCCAATGTTCCTCAGTAACAGTTTTTATTTCAGAAAAGTTGACCATCGATCGTACCTACTTTATTTTTTTTCTTTCAACCTTGCTTTTAAATAGTTAATGGTATCATTAGTTGATGCTTGAATTGACAGATTTGTAAAGCCATGATTACCATGCTCTAAGGCGATTAATGTGACCATCTTTGGATTTTTGCGTGCAAATTCCTCAGATTGGCTAAATGGAACAAGTGTATCTCCTGTACCATGAACGATAAAGATTGGAATTTTTGCATGTTTCACGTATTGAATAGGACTCATCCTATTATATTCATCGGCCATTTGCCCCGCTGTACTATTCATAAATCGTTCAACAATCTCTGTGCTCCTTGAAGAAGGTGATTGATTCATCGTTGTTAAATCAGATATTGGATACCAAGCAATGATATAGTTAAGTTTTGGCTGTATATCAGATTTGAGCCCTGTTAACAACGCCAAATGACCGCCTGCCGAAGCTCCCGCTAAACCAATTCGTGACCGATCAATCCCAAGCTTTTTCGCATTTTTATAAACAAAGTTAATAGCTGTTTCTACATCACGGACAGGATCATTATAAGAATAATCCTTTGGTGAATAGAGCGTATAATCAATACTAATAGCGTTATAACCTTCTTTTACAATTTCTTCAAAAACAGTTTTCCATCTTTTATTTAATTCCTTACTACCATGCTTCCACGAACCGCCATGAACAAAAATCAATGCAGGTGATGGACCACGCTGATTGACTGACTTGTATAAATCAAAGGTTTGAGGAAGTCGGGCAGGATCTGTATACAGAATATCTTTCTGCACTGTATATTCTATTTTATTTTTTGGATGTTTCATCGATTCATCTTGAAACATTCTTATACATACGAAAGTGATCGCAAAGATGATGCCAAAAATTGTAGCTTTCTTCAAACTTCTATTCACCCTTCTCATTTTTCTTAAAGGCTCAAGAAAAACCCAAAAAACTTTTACTTATATACCGTCCGTTCAAAAAACCTAGTGTTCGGCTAAGAAAACTCAGTTCATCCGCTTAAAAATGACAATGAATTTTACTAAATTTAATCACAAGCTTTTTAATAAAATAGGCTCTGTTAATTTTAATTGTTGATTTTAGTTAAATTCGAGACTAATTGAAATGGAAGGTACGAAGACTCCTATGAGAAATGCGGGAAACTTGAGACCCCGGAGGCCAAGTAAGGAGGGCATGCTAAAACCACGACGTCCTGTCGTAACGCATGCATGATCCACATCGTGTGGACCCAGGAGGCTCAAGTCACGCCCCATGGAAAGCGAAGTACTTGGAATGGAAATCAACATTCCTTTTTAACAGAGCCATAAAATAAAAAGAGGCTAACTCAACCATGCCTTTACTCACCATATTATGTAGTTCATTTAATTAATCATCTACATAATACACCTGAGAGAACATCATTAAGCAAACCTCATTGTTTATTTATTTAATTACTGTAAGATATAAAATTCCCACTAGTAGAAATATCCCACATACAACAAATAATATTTTCGCCAACTTTTCCATCTTTGATCCCCTTTTAAATCTGAATAAATCTTGTATTTATTTTAAGTCTACTACTGTTACTCCGATACCGCCTTCAGATGCAGCACCATAACGATAGGATTTTACGGATCGATGATTTTTTAGATAGTCTTGTACACCTTGTCTTAATGCACCTGTTCCTTTTCCATGAATAATATTTATTCGTGGATAACCAGCAAGTAATGCATCATCAATATATTTTTCTACACGGATTAATGCGTCTTCATAACGCTCGCCTCTTAAGTCCAGTTCAAGATTCACGTGAAAATCTTTTCCTTTAACAGCTGTAACTGTACGTTCTTTAACAACTTTTGGCGAGCTGACAAACTCAATATCACTTTCTTTTACTTTCATTTTAATGATACCAAGTTGAACTTGCCATTCACCATCACTTATTTGATCAAGTAGTGTACCTTTTTGATTAAAGCTGATTACTTTTACTTCATCACCTTCACGAAGTTTTCTTTGTTTTTTTGGTGTAGCTTGTGGGACAGATTTCTTAGGAGCATAAGGAATTGCACCTTCTAAACGAGTTCTAGCTTGAATTAATTCATGATCCTTAATTGAAGATAATTCAAGGTTTTTAAGCTCTCTAAGCTCTTTTATAATATCTTCAGCTTCTTGTTGAGCAGTTCTAATTCTCTTTTTCGCTTCTTCCTGTGCTTCACGATATAAATCATCACGATGCTCATAGAAATCCATCATTTGCTTTTGTAAATCCTTGAAAATACGTTCCGATTCTTTACGGTAGTCTTCCGCTTCTTTCCACTCGGATTCTGCACCTTTTCGGCTCGTTTCTAGTGACGCAATCATATTTTCAACTTCATTACTTTCTTCACTTACATGATTTCTAGCTTTATCAATTACATGATTTGATAGCCCTAATCTTCTTGAAATTTCAAAAGCATTACTTCTACCAGGAACGCCAATTAATAATCGATATGTTGGACTTAACGTCTCTACATCAAATTCTACACTAGCATTCATTACATGTTCTCTATTATAACTATAGGCTTTTAGTTCTGGATAGTGGGTAGTTGCAACAACTCTTGCCTCATAATCGCTTACTTCGTCAAGAATTGAAATTGCTAAAGCAGCACCTTCCCCGGGATCAGTTCCAGCTCCAAGCTCGTCAAATAAAACTAAGCTATTATGATTAACATGTTTTAAAATATCAACAATATTTACCATATGAGATGAGAACGTACTTAAGCTTTGCTCAATTGACTGTTCATCACCAATATCAGCAAATACCTGTTCAAATACACAAATCTCTGAACCATCAAGCGTTGGAATTTGTAAACCGGATTGTGCCATTAATACGCAAATACCAATCGTCTTTAAGGTAACCGTCTTACCACCTGTATTTGGTCCTGTTATCACTATTGTTGTAAAATCCTTACCTAATTCAATGTCATTGGCTACGACAACATCTCTAGGTATTAGCGGATGACGTGCTTTTTTCAATTTAAAATATCTGTCATTATTTAAAATTGGTTTACTAGCCTTTATGTGGTGAGAGTAATTCGCTTTTGCGAATAAAAAGTCCATTTCAGCTAAAATTTCAACATTTTGTAATAGATCCGTTGAAGCTTCTGCAACTTCACCTGTAAGCTGCATCAAGATTTTTTCAATCTCTTGCTCTTCTTTTACTTTTGCTTCTTGAAGACTATTATTTAATGTAACGACAGCTTGTGGCTCAATAAATAATGTTTGCCCAGAGGATGACTGATCGTGAACGATTCCACCATAAACATGTCTATACTCTTGTTTAACCGGAATAACAAAACGATCGTTACGAATTGTCACAATTGAATCTGATAACATTTTTTGCGCGTTATTTCCTCTAGTTAAACTTTCTAATTTTTCACGAATACGACTTTCAGCAGTTCGAACTTGCTGGCGTATTAATCGTAGCGTTACACTTGCATCGTCTAACACTTCTCCATTATCGCCAATCGCTGCTTTAATGTTTTTATCAAGCTCTAATAGTGGAATGATTTGATTACTTAATGATTCTAAATAAGGAATGTCTACTTCATTCTCTAATAAACCCTCTATAAAACGAATCATTTGTCTTCCAGCATACGTTACACCTGATATGGCAATTAATTCAGAAGGTGATAAAGTACCACCAATTTCCGCTCTTTTTACCTGCATTCTTATATCAGATAATCCACCAAGCGGTACATTTCCACGTAATCGAATAACTTTTACTGCTTCATCCGTTGATTCATGTAATTCTACGACTTCCTCGTAATCAGTACTTGGCATTAAATTCCGAATTCGTTCCTTACCAAGTGAAGAAGATGCGTGTTTTAATAATTGTTCTTTTATTTTATCGTACTCTAATACTCGTAATGTTCGTTGCATAAGGTAACCTCCTTACATACGATTACGTTTCCCTTCAATTAAACGCAAAAGTTCATGTAATTCAAATGTATTTACTATATTCTCTTTTTTCAACCAAGCTTTTTTAGCCGCGCTTACTCCAATCGTCATATGCTCTAACATATCGATGTTATGTGCATCTGTATTAATCGAGATTTTAACGCCAGCCTCTTGGGCCATGATTAACATGTCTTTATTTAAATCTAAGCGATTTGGATTTGCATTTAGCTCCAAAATAGTACCTGTTTCTTTTGCGACTGAAATTAATTCTTCAGCATTCACCTTATAACCAGCTCTTCTACCAATTTTTCTACCTGTTGGATGCCCAATCATACTTACATAAGGATTTCTCATTGCATTTTTTAATCGCATCATGATTGTTTCTTCATCTTGACTAAAACTTGAGTGTATGGAAGCAATGACAAAATCCATTGAACGTAACACATCATCCTCGTAATCTAAAGATCCGTCAGGCAAAATATCCATCTCAACCCCATGAAGAATCGTAAAGTCAGTGTATTTCTCATTTAAACGTTGAATCTCTTCCTTTTGTTTCCATAGGCGTTCAGGTGTTAATCCATTGGCTACTTTTAAATATTGAGAATGGTCAGTAATTGCAATATATTTATAGCCCTTTGCTCTACAAGCTTCAGCCATTTCCTCAATTGAAAAACCACCGTCACTCCAAGTAGAATGCATATGAATATCTGATCTGATATGTTCCAATTTTATTAAAGGATAGTCTTTTGTAAAATTTGCTACCTCTTTACCATCTTCTCTAATCTCTGGTGGAAAACAAGGTAAATGAAAGTGAGCGTAGAAGTCTTCTTCATTCTCGAATGTCCGAACCTCTCCAGTGTTTACGTCTTCAACACCATATTCACTTATTTTTTCATCACGTTCTTTTGCTAATTGGCGCATGGCAACATTATGATCCTTTGATCCAGTAAAATGGTGTAATGTTGTAGCAAACTCTTTCGGTTGAATAATTCGGAAATCAACTGAGATTTCATATTCAACGCCTTTTAAGACGAGCGATACTTTTGTATCTCCAGCTGCAATTACGCGAACAATTTCTGGCATCGCTAATAATTGTTCTCTTACGTTTTCTGGATGATTTGAAGCAATAATGAAATCCAAGTCCTTAACTGTCTCACGAACTCTTCGTAAACTACCAGCACGAGAGAATTTGTCTACATCGTTCATCTTTGATAAGTATGCTTCAATTTTATCTGCGATTGGTAATACATCTGCTAGTGGCAATCTTTCAGGTTGTTTTCCGAACTCTTCAATAGAGTCTAAAATATTTTTTTCTGTTTTTTTCCCGAATCCAGCAAGTCCTTGAAGCTTACCATTTACACAAGCTTCCTTTAATTGCTCCATGCTTTCAATTTTCAACTCTTGATAAAGCTTGGCTACTTTTTTCCCACCTAAACCAGGCAGTTTTAATAATGGTAATAATGTTTTTGGAAGTGATTCTTGTAGCTCTTCTAGTACTGTGCTTTTTCCAGTTTTTATGTACTCCTCAATAACCGCTGATGTTCCTTTTCCAATTCCTTTTATCGCTGTAAAATCATCAATCTGTTCTAAGCTTCTTTCATCTGTTTCTAAAGCATTCGCCGCTTTACGGAAGGCTGATATTTTAAAGGCATTTTCACCTTTTAATTCTAAATAAGTTGCAATTTGTTCTAATAACTTTATCAGTTCTTTTTTGTGCATCCCATTCACCTACTTAATTTTTTAATGCAATCTTAACTAACTTCATTCATTTAATAAATCATCGTATTAGTCATTCCATTCCAAAGATCCATTAATTGTGTAGAAACAAAAGGCGTATTTTGAACGATAAAATAAGCTATCTTTGAATTGTGTAATAAAGTATGTAGCGCTTCAACGGGTACAATGAGCGCAATAAAAAGTGCTAGTACTGAAAATAAATAGACTTCGATCAAGCCTAAAATACCGCCTAAAAGAGAATTTACTTGTTTTAATAATGGTAATTGGAATACCCCATTTAATAATGAACCTAAGAAAGAAATGACTAAGCGGGTTCCAATAAACAGTAATGCAAACGCAACAATTTCATATATGAATTGTTCAAAATTAACGATTTGATTACTAGTTATATTAATAGGAAATAATTTTTTTAGTGTGATAGCAGTCTGCTCGTAATAATGATAAGCTATGTATAATGATAATAAAAAACCTAATAATCTAATTAGACTACTAATAAATCCTCTTCTCCAGCCTGTAAATATGCCGAGTATAAATAATACAATTAAAATAATATCAATCATTGTTTTCCTTCTCACTTTTAGCTTCTTTAAGTAATGTTTCGAGATGTTCCGCTCTTTCTCTTAATTTAACATAATCACTTACTATATTAACTGCTGTTAATACAGCTAATTTATTTGTATCCAAAAATGGATTTTTATGATTTATTTCTTTCATTTTTTCATCTACAATTGAGGCAACATGACGAATATGTTCTGTTGATTCGTCACCAGTAATTAAATATTGTTGCCCATAAATTGTTACATTCAGTTTTTGTTTTGATGAAGAATTGGACAACTTCTTACCTCCATTTCTGTTAAACATTCTAACTTAAACTATAACATGAACTCATGTGCAAGTGAAAGTTTTGGCAATATTACAAGATAAAGGAGAAATATATGGCAAACACTGTTCTTACAGTTTCAGGAGAAACTCTATTAAAGATGCAGGAACATTACAAAGATGGTATTCAACCAAAAGTACCACAAGGTGGTGTTTTTTTAGCAAAAACGAATGGATGCACAATTACAGCCTATAAATCTGGAAAGGTCATGTTCCAAGGTTCAAATTGCGAGACAGAAGTAAGTAAATGGCAAGGTAAATCAGCCGTCCCAACCGCTGCAAAAAAAATGCCTTCGAATCAACATAACTTACCTAGTAACTTTTCAAGCCTTTCAGTAATCGGAAGTGATGAAGTAGGTACCGGAGATTATTTTGGTCCAATGACAGTTGTAGCTTCCTTCGTAGAACCTAGCCAATTTGAGTTATTAAAGGAACTTGGGGTTAAAGATTCGAAGGAACTAAACGATGATGAAATTTGTAAAATTGCTAAAAAAATAATCCATGTTGTGACTTATAGTCTTTTAGTTTTACACAATGAAAAATACAATGATATGCAAGAAAAAGGCTACAATATGAATAAATTAAAAGCCCTTCTACATAATCAAGCAATTAGAAATATTATCAGTAAATTAGAAAACCAACATTATGATGCGATATTGATTGATCAATTTACGCCACCTAACTTATATTTTGGATACTTAAAAGGTACAAAAGAAGTGATTCGAGACAAAGTTCAATTTGCAACGAAAGCAGAAGGGATTCATCTATCCGTCGCTGTTTCATCAATTCTTGCACGTTATTCTTTTTTACAACAAATGGATCAACTAAGTGAAAAAGCTGGTATGACACTACCAAAGGGTGCAGGGGCAAAGGTTGATCAAGCAGCTGCCAAATTCATACGTTCAAAAGGCTTTGAAGCATTAAGAAGCTTTACAAAGCTACATTTCGCCAACACTGAGAAAGCATTGAAAATTGCTAAAAAATAGGCTCTGTTTATAGCCAAAACAAAAAAACAAAAAAGCTGTATTCTAAATGATGATTTCACTTAGAATACAGCATCTACGATAAAGAAAATAAACCCTAGTAAACTAGCTAGTTGTTTTTGCTTCTTATATCGAAGAGAAGGTCTTGATAAAAAATATAAACAAATTAGAAATCCAAATGGAATCGGTAGCCAAAACAGGCGAAATGGTAATGAAGATATTACATAATATCCAATCATTTGAAAACCTAGATTATTTACATCTCTTTTAATTGCCTCTTTGTAAACGACTAATAAACCAATTAGTAATCCAATATACAGTAGAAAAAGAAACATCTTCCACCTCCAAGATTGTCCTACTATTAAACTATTCATATACTGCTTGTCTAAGGACACATAATGAAAAATCTTCATTCATATGCATTACATAAATAAATAGATTAAGGAGTTGATGCTAGGAATGATTACTAGCGAATTAGAAAGTCTTATACAAACCGTTTCTCAGGATATTTTAGCTTTACATAATCCTGACGATAAACCGAATTCTTCAAAATGGTCTAAAAAAGAAATTCTTGGACATTTATGCGATTCTGCAACAATGAACCATAAAAGATTTATTGACAGACTTTATTCAAATGAAGATATTAAACTTGAACTTTACAAACAAAATCATTGGGTCGAGTGTAACGACTATCAACATTCTTATTCGATAGATGAAGTTTTATCTCTTTGGATTTCCTTAAATAGTCGGATTGTAAAAACAATGAAAAACATAACTACTGAAAAATTGGCATTAAAATATATCGTCACCGAAAATGAGAAAGTGACGTTAGAATGGTTATATTCGGATTATGTAGAACACTTAAAGCATCATTTAAAACAAATCTTTAATCAGAAATAAGGTGTAAATATGAAATTTCAGATAAAGAAAAACCCATTTTTAGTCGCACTAATCCTTTGTTTAATCCCAATTATTCTCCTGGTCCCAATTGGAAGTTTCATAGAAGGTGATGGAGAAATAATGAGCATCGTTATTTTTATTCTCATTTCTCCAGTCATCATCGTACTGGGTTGGGCGTTATTTCATTCTTACCATGAATTTTCGGATACTGAGTTTATTTCAATTTTTGGCTTTATCAAAATAAGGATTCCATTTCATGAAATTAAAAAAGTAGCATTTTCATTAAACCCAATGTCATCTCCAGCTTGGACATTTAAACGTTTGAAAATCGAATATAAAAGATTTGAATTCATATTGTTATCACTCCCAAAGGATGAAGAACTATTCTTAAGCGTGCTCCAAAAACGATGTCCACAAGCGGAAATTTATGATCGTAATGGTAATCTGTATTCTATATAAGTAAATGAAACCTAAGTTTAATAAAATTACACAGTTAAACTCATTAGAAAATTTTAAAAGTTATCTCTTTTTTAGACTGAACTCGAGATATCATCGTTTATTTTTTTCATACCTTATTTAAATAGTCTCTTTTCCTTAAGATTGTTACTTTAAGAATTTATAAACATTAAGACAGAGGTTGATTAAAATGGAAGGTGCGAGACTCCTGTGGGAGTTGCTGGAAGGCTGAGACCCCGCAGGCCTGCCGAGGATGCTCAGCTCCGCCCCACGGAAAGGGAGCATCCTGGAGTGAAAATCAGCTAACACATTCTTAAATAATAACAATCTTTTTTTGAACTGCCACACAATAAAAAAGAACCCACAAACTCTGTGGGTTCTTTTTTTAGTTATTAATATACTTCTCAAAAACATAACCAAAATCTTTAACTTTATATTGCTCTCTAGATTTCATTAGCCACTCAAATGCCGCTTCATTAATTTCTTTAAAATTATTTACTACACTGTTTTCATTACTTGCTACACGACTTAGTGTAGTAGATGCTAATTCAATACTTTCTTTAGCGAAACCTAGTTTAATTTCGTTTTCATGACAAATCTCAGCAATCATTAATAATGCTTTATATAAATCTTTTAACTCTTCAATATGTTTTTTATGTACATCAATCGAGAACTCTTTACCACCGATATTGAATTTAATTTCAACATCTAAATCAATTGTACCAGCAGTTTCTAGAACAACTTGAGAAATTTTATAAGTATGATAATTGTATCGATGAAGTGTACGTTTTTTACTAATCGCACTAGTTCCGTCTAAATGAATTAATGCTTTATTTGTAAAACAGTACTCATCCGTTTTTGACTTAATTAAAAAAAAGATTTTCTCATCATCTTCATGCATTACGTAATCATCAGAATCGACCTTGTCATAGTTTTTAGGCTCAATGACACTACCTACATCACTTAAACCAAGCATATCTGCTGCAACTTTACCAAACATGTAATTTCCTCCTCAAAAGATAAGATTAGTGAAATTAGGAGAATGAGTGTTTTCTCCGCTATCCTACCTTATTACTTTATTTAGTTTCTAGACATAATAAGTATACATATTTATTTTTTATTAGTCTTTCATTATCTTTTATATTTGGGGAGATACTAGCTGATTCCATCGAATCGTTCCCTTCCACAAATGCTCCAAGTGCCATTTCTTTTCCTTTTACTATTTCATGTTTGCCTTCAATATGTTCAATAAGTGACATATTGGTTTGATCTGGTTGTTTATATAATGATTGACCGGTATAATGACCATTATTATTTGTAAAAATGATGTCCCATTCATATGTATTTTTCGTTTCAAGCTGAAGTTGACGTTTAAATGTAAGATAGTAAGTTTTATCATCATCTTTTAGAATAGTGATTGTAATACCACCTATTGTATGTACTAATTTACCTTTAGAGTATACTTTAATTTTTGCTTCCAATGACTGTATATCTGTTGAATCATTTAGCTTCAATTTATAAATCGCTAATTTTTGACGATCCTCACCAAGCATTTGCAGTGTATTCATTTCAGACTTGTTCATTTTATAATTTTCCACAATACTCTTTTTTTCATTTACTATTTTAAAATTTTCATCTTTGTTGCAACCTACTAAAAAAATAACTACTAATAATAGATAAGTGATTTTCCTCACTTTTTCCCCACCTCTAAACTTTCATTAACTAAAATATGGTTATTCAATAAAGCTTTAAGTATTCCTCTTTTAGACATGTTTTCATAAAGTCCTTTCGTAATGACTGATGACTGAATTTTCCTCACTTCATCATGTGATCCCTTCTTTTCTGTCAGCACATTAATTTACCATTGAACACTTACCTAGTTGCAGACTATAATTAATAAGTGACTGTTTAAATTACGTTCTAATTAGAACATTTAATATAACGAAAAAAATAGAAAAGGTGTAGATCAATGAGTATATTAACTGTAAAAAACTTAAGCCACGGCTTTGGTGATCGTGCAATATTTAATGATGTGTCTTTCCGATTATTAAAGGGAGAACATATCGGTCTAATTGGTGCAAATGGTGAAGGTAAATCAACTTTCATGAATATAGTAACAGGAAAGCTTCAACCTGATGAAGGTAAAGTTGAATGGTCTAAAAAAGTTCGTGTTGGTTATTTAGATCAACATGCAGTATTGCAAGCAGGAATGACAATTCGTGACGTTTTAAAAAGTGCGTTCCAATATATGTTTGATATGGAAAATGAAATTAATGATTTATATGTGAAAATGGCCGATGCTACTCCAGAGGAAATGGAGAAAATGCTTGAAGACGTTGGCGTACTACAAGACACATTAACAAATAACGATTTTTATATTATCGATGCGAAAGTAGAAGAAATTGCTCGTGGTTTAGGTCTAGAAGATATTGGTCTTGAACGTGATGTAACTGAATTATCTGGTGGTCAAAGAACAAAAGTTCTTTTAGCTAAGCTTCTTTTAGAAAAACCAGATATCTTATTACTTGATGAGCCAACGAACTATTTAGATGAGCAACATATTGAATGGTTAAAACGATATTTAAATGAATATGAAAATGCATTTATTTTGATTTCACATGATATTCCATTCTTAAATAGTGTAATTAATTTAATTTATCACATGGAAAATCAGGAATTAAACCGTTACGTTGGAGATTACAATAATTTCATGAGCATTCATGAAATGAAAAAATCACAACTTGAATCAGCTTACAAACGTCAACAGCAAGAAATTTCAGAGTTAAAAGACTTTGTTGCTCGAAATAAAGCTCGTGTTTCTACACGTAACATGGCGATGTCACGCCAAAAGAAACTTGATAAAATGGACATTATCGAGCTTGCAAGGGAAAAGCCAAAACCAGAGTTCGATTTCAAACCAGCTCGTACTTCTGGAAAACTAATATTTGAAGCTAAAAATCTTGTGATTGGTTATGACGAGCCACTTTCACAGCCTTTAAACCTTCGAATGGAGCGCGGTCAAAAAGTCGCTTTAGTTGGTGCGAATGGTATCGGTAAAACAACTTTAATGCGTAGTTTACTTGGTGATATTAAACCAATTTCAGGTGAAGTTGAACGCGGTGAATTCCTTCATATTGGATACTTTGAACAAGAAGTGAAAAGTGATAACAATAAAACATGTATTGATGAAGTTTGGGATGAATTCCCTTCATTTACACAATACGAAGTTCGCGCTGCGCTTGCGAGATGCGGTTTAACAACAAAGCATATTGAAAGTAAAGTAACTGTTTTAAGTGGTGGCGAAAAGGCCAAAGTTCGTTTATGTAAACTAATGAATAATGAATCAAACTTACTTGTACTAGATGAGCCGACAAACCACTTAGACGTTGATGCAAAAGAAGAATTAAAACGAGCACTGAAAGAATATAAAGGTAGTATTTTAATTATCTGTCACGAACCTGAATTTTACCAAGGATTAGTAACAGACGTATGGAATGGTGAAAATTGGACTACGAAAGTATTTTAATTAGAGTAGCTAAACTGAATTTCTAAACTAGATAAACATAAAAAGGGAGCTAATAACGTAATTTGTTAATTAGCTCCCTTTTTTATTATTTAATTAAGAAATTGTAATGTTTTGACCTAGTTTAGTCGTCCATTCTCTAGGATTTTTTCGTTTCTTAGAAACTTTTGGCATTGTTTTAATATAACCGATATGAAGTGCGCCCAATATTTTTCTGTTTACTGGGATGCCCATTTCTTTGTAAAATTGTTGGTCAAAAATGTATGGATTTGTACGCCAAACCATCCCAATATTTTTTTCCCAAGCAGCTAATTGTAGATTTTGAACAAATGAACAAGTTGCACCAATTGCTTCTAAATTCTTTTTTTCATTATCAGAATGATCTGTTGTTATAATTAAATGCATTGGTGTATCAATAATATATGATTTAAAAAACTCTACAGATTTTTTTATTTTTTCAACTGTATAGGTTTCTGTTAACTCCATTCTTTCATAACTATCGACGATTTTTGAAGCATAAAATGCTTTTTCATTTTCTTCTGAAATCATGATAAATTGCCAAGGCTCTTCTTTGCTATGAAATGGAGCATATGAAGCTACTTCAAGAAGTTCCATCAAAATTCCTTCAGAAATCGGGTCTTTTTTTGTATCTCTTACAGTTCTTCTATTTTTGATTGTATTTAAAATTGTCATTTATTTGTCAATCTCCTTAATTGGAATCAATTCATCTATTATTATAAATGTAATTGATAATCATTTTCAATAAAAATAAGTATTCTTAGTAAACTTTAAGATTTACTAAGAAGAAAATTATAATCATTTTATCCATCTTTATTATTTTAGAATGCGAAAGTTGTTCACAACTACAGGATGCTCCCTTTCTGTGGGGCGAAATCTGATCCACCCTAAAACACGCCGTCTGTTGTAACGCATGCGTGCCCCTATATCCTGTGTGCCTACTGGGGGTTTTTAGCCTTCCTGCATCTCCAATGGTCTTCGCACCTCAAGTTCTATCTATTTCGTTTTAAAGCTATAATCACTTTGAAAATGAGCCTTTAGAAAAAAAAAGTATGAAAAGAAAAAGTTCTTTTCATACTTTTTTGATTACATTTCTTTTGGTGCGCGAATACCCAATAATCTAAGTCCTTCTTCTAATACAATTGAAACAGCTTTGATTAAGGCTAATCTACTAATTAACTGCTGATCATCAGTAAGGATATGTGTATTTCCATAATATTTATTGAACGCTTGCGCCAAATCAATTGTATATTTCGCTATTACTGACGGTTCATTTTGCTCAAAGCTACGTTTTACTTTGTCTGGAAAAGCTTGAATGTTTTTTATAATTTCCCAACTATACTCATCATGTAAGCCATCTTGATGATGGAATTCTTTTACATTCGCTTTTTCTAAGATTGAATTCGTTCTAACAATTGAATACTGCACATATGGTCCAGTTTCTCCTTCAAATTTTAACATTTGCTCTAGAGAAAACTCGAAATTATTCATACGATCATTCTTTAAATCCTGGAATATGATCGCTCCAACTCCTACCATTTCTGCAACTTCATCTTTATTTTTTAAATTAGGGTTTTTGTCAGTAATATTTTTATTAGCTAAACTAATTGCTTCTTCAATAACTTTTTCAAGTAATACAATTTTCCCTTTTCGAGTTGACATTTTTTTACCGTTTTGAAGAATCAGACCAAATGGTACATGTTCCATATTCTTAGACCATTCATATCCCATCTTATTTAAAACAGTAAATACTTGCGTGAAATGTAGTGCCTGTTCTCCACCTACGACATATACAGCTTTATCAAAATCGTATGTTTCTTTACGGTAGATTGCAGCTGCCAAATCGCGGGTTGCATATAAAGTAGCTCCATCCGATTTTCTAATTAAACACGGAGGTAATTCTATTTCTGAAAGGTCTACAACTTCAGCTCCTTCAGATTCAACTAATAATTTTTTCTCTTCAAGTATGGTAATTATTCGATCCATTTTGTCATTATAAAAAGCTTCACCATTAAAGCTATCAAAGCTAACACCTAGTAAATCATACACCATCATAAATTCTTTCAGTGATTCTTCACGGAACCAATCCCATAATTCTTGCGCTTCTTCATTTTTCTCTTCTAATTTCTTAAACCAGCTTCTTGCTTCTTCTTCAAGCTGTGGTTCCTTCTCAACTTCTTCGTGAAATTTAACATATAGTGTTAGTAATTCTTTGATTGGATTTAATTTTACTTTTTCTTCTATACCCCAACGTTTATAGGCCACAATCAATTTCCCGAACTGTGTTCCCCAATCTCCGAGATGATTGATTTTAATTGCTTTATAACCATTTTTTTGAGCAATGTTTCCAATTGCATTTCCAATCATTGTTGAACGAATATGCCCCATTGAAAAAGGTTTGGCAATATTAGGTGATGAACAATCAATCACAATTGTTTTTTCTTCGTCAGTAATATGATTTCCAAAATCTTTTCCTTCGCTTAAAACAGTCTCTATAATATGTTTACTGACAATTTTCTTATTTAAGAAGCAGTTTACATATGGCCCATTCGCCTCAACCTTTTCAAATAATTCATGTTGAATTAGCGGTGCAATTTCTTGCGCAATACTAACTGGGGACTTTCTTAATGACTTTGCTAGCTGAAAACAAGGGAATGCTAAATCACCTTGATCTGCATAATGCGGTTTTTCAATCAGCGCATTAATTTCTACTTTATTTAATGCACCATTTAATGCTTTTTCTAAATACTCACTATACAATAATTCATAGTTCATCTTCCTTCATTCCCTTCCTAAAATAAATATAACCCCGCCTCTAAAAAAAGAGACGGGGTTTAAGTTCCGCGGTACCACTCTAATTGTTCAAATTATATTGAACCAGCTTTAAGTTTATTAACGAGGTTCAATCCCCGGTAAACCCTACTATTATTTCGGATTTACTTCTCCAAAGTGCGCTTCATCTTATTCGTTTTATTAGGCTTCCACCATCCCTAACTCGCTTAAAAACTATATAAGACTACTCTCTTTATCATAAAATTTCCAATATTCCTTTTACATATTTAAACATATACAAAACTGAATAACAACCTTCTTATAAAAAAATTTCAATATTTGGATGAACGTTTTATTGACAACCTTAATAACATAAATTTGAGGTGGAATTAATGAAAAAAGATTCAATTACTTTCAGTCTTTGTATGATTGTAAAAAATGAAGAAAATGTACTTGAAAGATGTCTTTCTTCCGTTTCTACTATTGTAGATGAAATCGTCATAATTGATACAGGTTCAACCGATCAAACAAAAGAAATAGCAAAAAAATTTACAAATTGTGTTTATGATTTTAAATGGATCAATGATTTTTCTGCGGCTCGGAACTTTGCATTTTCGAAAGCAACTAAGGACTATATTATGTGGTTGGATGCAGATGATGTAATCACAGAAGAAAATGCAAAAAAATTAATTGAACTAAAGAAAACTTTAACAAATGAAGTCGATGCTGTAGCAATGAAATATCATCTTTCTTTTGATGTAGATGGAAATCCAACATTCAGCTCTATACGGAATCGGATTGTTAAACGTATAAATAATTTTAAATGGATTGGTTTCGTACATGAATATTTAGAAGTATATGGAAATATTATTCATTCAGATGCTGCCGTCATCCATCATAAAGATAAAGACTCCTCTACTCGAAATTTAACAATTTATGAAGAAGCAATTGCTTCAGGTAAAGAATTAAATCCAAGAGATAAATATTATTATGCTAATGAATGTTTAGATCACGGGAAGTATGAAACTGCAATTGAATGGTATAACAAATTTTTAGATGAAGGAAAAGGTTGGTCTGAAGATAATATTCAAGCTTGCGGTAAAATGGCTGATTGTTATTTAAATTTAGGAGAATGGGAATTAGCAATAAGTAGTTGTCTAAAATCATTCACCTACGATGGTCCTCGTGGAGAAAATTGTTGCAGATTAGGTTATATCTATCTTCAACAAGAAGATTATCATCGTGCAATCTCATGGTATAAAATAGCTACTTTCGTTGATATTCCCGAACAAAAAAGCCCATTTATTAATACTGCGTGTTATACTTGGCTTCCACATTTACAATTATGCCTATCCTATAGTCTTTTAGGAGACCAAGTGACAGCTAAAAAACATAATGACATTGCAGCTAGTTTTTCTCCAAATAACCCTTCGGTTAAGCATAATCAAGCGTATTTTAACTCATTATTAAATGAGCAATAATACCACTTCGGTGTCCCCTCATTGTTTAATTTGTAATATCTAAAATAGATTTCTTAGCATGCGATTACATTAGAAAAGAGTGATATTTTGACTACCGTTAGCTTATGTATGATTGTTAAAAATGATGAGGCGGTTATTGAAAGATGTCTAAAATCAGTATCCGACTTGGTAGATGAAGTGATCATTGTTGATTTAGGATCCACGGATAGAACGAGAGAGCTTGCAAGCACGTTTACCCAAAATATTTACTCCTTTGAAGCAGATCAGCATGAAAAAGATGCATTAAGTTACTTATTTGACCTCTCTACAAAACAATTTATTCTATTCTTAACCCCTAATGATATTTTGTTCGAAAACGAGAGTAAAAAATTCGTACAACTAAAGAAGTCAATCAATTCAAATATTGATGGAATTTCAATGAAACTGCTAACGAATTTGAATGAAAGTAATCAAAAGATGACCACAAGATTAGTTAGAAGGAATAGTTCATATTCCATTAGTGGTGAATCCAAAGATTTTCAAATTAATGTTTCTGGTGTGGTGGTAGATTCAGAAATAGTAATCCACTCCCTACCATACACAAATGATCCACATAATAACCTAAAAATAATTGAAAAAATGATTGAAGAGAATATCGACTTTTCACCGAGAGATTTATTTTATTATGCAAAGGAATTAAGTGAAAATCATCAATATGATAAATCGATTCAATATTTTCTTAAGTTTTTAAGACAAAAACAACCATTTAGTGAGCATAATATACTAGCTTGTTATTATTTAGCCGATAATTATCATCACCTACATTTATTTGAATTAGAAAAAAATTGGCTACTTCACTCACTTCAATTTGAGAAACCTCAGCCCGAAACATGTTGTAGGATTGGTTATTATTTTTTAGAAAACAATAATTATGACTCAGCGATTTTCTGGTATGAAGAAGCTACTTCATATAAAAATAAAGAGCAACTATCTAACATTCAATATTCATATTCAACATGGATGCCACATCTTCAATTAGCCGTATGCTATGATCGAATTGGTAAACACCAATTAGCAAATGAACATAATGAATTGGCATATGGCTATCATCCAACTCATGCTAGCATATTATCAAATAGACAGTATTTCTCAAATTTATTAAATAAATAAACGGCGGTTGAAGTTCTCAACCGCCGTTTTTATTATTTTTTCTTTACGAGTACAAGCATTTGGTAGATTTCCAAATTTGTCATTAACTCATCTAGTGTTATACCAAATTTATGTGCTAAGTGAACTACTTCTTCAAAAAATAATTTTATATTTATATTCACATCGATATTTTCATTCTTGTTAAAAATGATATCAAACATATGAGCAGGAAATAGTAAGTTCATTGTTTTAGGCGTAAAAAATCTTACATGCTCTTTATCCAATATTCCCGCATTTAGATAATTCCAACTACCATTTAACAATTGGTAAAGTACTTCACCATGAGATACATTTGGAACTCTACAAATAATATTTCCAGATGGTTTTAATAGTTTACTAATTTCAATTATATAGTTCCAAGGGTCAAAAATATGTTCGATTGTTTGATCAAGAATAATTAAATCAAAAAAATCATTTGCATAGGATAAATTCGTCTCATCACAACTGACAATATCAACTTTTTCGTAAAATTGTGAAGCAATTGATGCCAATGCTGGATTCTTTTCAGTACCATATAGCTCACAAGAATACCTATTTTTAATCTCTAATCCTGTTGCGCCGGCCGAACAGCCAATCTCCAATACTTTTTTCACATTACTTGGTACCATATCAATTATATCCAGTTTTGGATAAGCAGTATCTATTAAATGATTGCCCCATTTTTCTATATAACGAAATCGATTTTCTATATAAAGCTGGGTAATATTAATATCACTATTTCCTTTAAAAGTTACATGACCATAATGATGTACAAATGAATCTAATGCAATATGCAACTCATAGCCTTCTAGAACCGTTCTTAAACAGATATCATCATCCTCGAATGAACCGAATTTAAATCTTTCATCAAAACCTTTTAGCTTTTCTATTACCTCGCGTTTGACTAATAAACAAAAACCCACTAATCGTAGTACCTGCTTGGATTTTCCTTTGACTGTTTCACAATATTTTAACGCAAACTCGTTTATCTCATCATCCGATTGATAATCTACATCAATTCTTTGCAGTCCACTTACATAATTACTAACTGGACCAACCATACCAATACGATCATTACTATATAATAGATTGATCATTGCATCTAGCCAATTATCAGTAACAATTGTATCATTATTTAAAAATAATAAATTATCTCCAGTAGCAACCTCAATCCCTTGATTACAGCCACCAGCAAACCCCATATTTTTTTCATTTAAAATTGTGATAAACGAAGATTTACTTTTTAAATATTCACGTGTCCCATCAGTAGAACCGTTATCTACAACAATAATTTCAACTTGGTCATTTTTTGTATATTTTTCAAGACTTTCAAAGCATTTTTTAGAAACATCTAGCTGATTATATGTTAACAGAATAATGCTAGTTTTCATTTTACACCTACTTATCCTTTGCTTAAGTCCCCACAATAAAAAACATTAATCGTAGTTTATATTTACCTATTTTGAGTTTCCCAATTAAATCCGATTGTCTCATCATTCCAAGGAATTCTTTTTTCATCCGGTAGATTTGGATTATATGATTTTGTTGTACAATATATAATTGTTGCAGACTGATCACCGATTACCCGGTATCCATGTGCTACTCCTTTAGGTATTAGTAATATCATAGGATTATTTTCTCCCATATAAAACACATTTGTTTTGCCTTTTGTTGTTGAATTTTCTCTTAAGTCATATAAAACTACTTGTGCATTCCCTGATGGAAAAAACCAAATATCATCTTGTTCTTCATGGTAATGAAAAGCTTTAATCACACCTGGATATGTTGTTGACCATGACAATTGTCCAAAATTTGTCAATAACTCATCATCATCCCTTAAAACTTCAGCAAAAAAACCTCGATCGTCACAATGTTTGGTTAGTTTTTTCGTTATGACACCTTCAATTTGCATTAATTACCAAACTCCTTTCTTAAAAACTCGTGTAATGCTTCTTTCCAATCTCTTTGCTGAATTTGTAAATCAACAAGCTTCTTATTACTTAATACTGAATACATTGGTCTTGGCGTTTTAGTACCATATTCTTTCGTTGTTACCGGAGTGATTTTTGTTTTACGATTTAAAAAATGGAGAATTTCACATGCAAACTCATACCAACTACATTCCCCTAAATTTGTCACATGATATATACCTGGTTTCTCATATAAGAGTGACTTAAGAATTAGGACTAAATCTTTCGTATATGTTGGGCACCCTATTTGATCATCAACGACTCTGATCTCATCTAATTTATTTGATAAATTTACGATTGTACTCACAAAATTATCCGCTTTATGTCCATATAACCAAGATGTACGAATAATGGTACTTTCATCATTAATCGCCAGTACCAGCTCTTCTCCAATTTTCTTACTTTTGCCATACATTGTATTTGGAGACTTGATATCATTCACTTCATATGGAATATTTTTTTCACCATTAAAAACATAGTCTGTACTAATATGAAAAAATCGACAATTCATTTTTTTTGCTTCAAATGCAAGATTAAATGGTCCTATTGCGTTTACTAGATAAGCCTTTTCAACCTCTACTTCACATAAATCAACTTTTGTAAAAGCAGCTGCATTTATCATTACATTCGGTTGATGTTGATTTAATACGGCATTAATTTCTTTCCTATTCGTAATATCTAAGTTCTTCTTGCCATATGGAATGATTTCAATTCCATCTTCAACAAATAGATTCTGAAGTTCTTTACCAAGCTGACCGTCAGCGCCAGTGATTAATATTTTCATATTTTCTTGTCACCAAACTTTTCAATATACCACTTCACCGTTTCTTCTAAAGATTCTTGAAAAGTATGTTGCTGTATCCACCCTAATTCTAATTGAAGTTTACTGGAATCAATTGCGTATCTACGATCATGACCAACTCTGTCTGTTACATAATCTATTAAACTCTCTGATTTGCCCATAATTGCTAATACTTGCTTAACTACCTCAATATTTGTTTTCTCATTGCCACCGCCAATATTATATACTTCACCATATTTTCCATTTTCAATTATTTTTGCAATTGCTCTACAGTGGTCTTCTACAAATAACCAATCTCTAATTTGCAAGCCATCTCCATAAACTGGAATTTTCTTTTCTTGTAGTGCATGATAAATGATGGTTGGAATGTATTTCTCCTTATTTTGAAATGGACCGAAATTGTTACTACATCTAGTTGTGATAAGTGGTAAACCAAACGTCTGATAGTATGAACGTACAATTAAATCCGAGCTTGCTTTTGATGCGGAATAAGGATTATTAGGAGCGATAGGAGAATATTCAGTAAAAGGTTTCTCATTTTTTTCAAGTGTTCCATAAACCTCGTCCGTAGAAACATGAATCATTTTCTTTGCAAATCCATCCATGACAATTTGGATCATGTTAAACGTACCAATTACATTTGTTTGAATAAATATTTCTCCATCCTTAATACTTCTGTCAACATGAGATTCTGCAGCAAAATGAACAAGTACCTCATATACCCGATCTAAAGCCGGCTTTATCTCTTCCCTATTGATAATATTTGCCTGAATAAACCGTACTCTTGGATTTTTAACTAAATTATTTATTTCTTCAGGATGACTTGCGTAAGTTAATGCATCTAATATCGTAATATCGTAATCAGTATTTTTTAATATGAAGTTTACAAAATTTAACCCTATGAACCCCGCACCACCTGTAATTAAAATGTTCAATCAATACCCTCCTTTACAAAGACTCCAAACAGATTTCCCACAATTTACAGTCTCACTTTCGAACGTTTATTTACTTTTTTTAACATTTGAAATGACACTTAATAAATACTTACCGTAATCACTATTAGCTAAAGGCTCCGTAAGTTTTTCTAATTGTCCAATTGTTATATAGCCTTTTCTAAATGCGATTTCTTCAATACAAGATATTCGTAAGCTTTGTCTTTTTTGAATCATTTCTATAAAAGTAGACGCTTGAATTAGTGATTCATGTGTACCAGTATCTAACCAAGCAAAACCTCTACCTAGTATCTCTACCTTTAATTGGCCCTTTTTTAAATACATTTCATTCAAATCAGTAATCTCATACTCTCCTCTATCAGAGGGTTTAATTTGCTTAGCAAAATCGATTACTTTATTATCATAAAAATATAATCCAGTAACAGCATAGGTCGACTTTGGATTTATAGGTTTCTCTTCTATTGAAATGACATTTCCATCATCATCAAACTCGATAACGCCAAATCTTTGTGGATCCTTAACGTTATAGCCAAATACCGTTGCCCCTTCGTTTAATGTGGCTACTCGCTCTAGTATCTTCGTAAAATCATGACCATAAAATATATTGTCACCCAAAATTAAAGCAACCGATTCATCACCAATAAATTCTTCTCCTATAATAAATGCCTGTGCAATACCCTCAGGTTTTTCTTGAGCAATATACGATAAAGTAATGCCAAGATTAGAGCCATCCCCTAATAGTTCCTCAAACCGAGGAACATCTTGTGGTGTAGAAATAATTAATATTTCCTTAATGCCAGCAAGCATTAAAATCGAAAGTGGATAATAAATTAAAGGCTTATCATAAATAGGTAACAGCTGTTTTGATATGACTCTTGTTAACGGAAACAATCTGGTTCCATTTCCTCCAGCTAGAATGATTCCTTTCAATAAACAACACATCCCTAAAATACTTCTTCTAAAATTTGAATAAATAACATTATTTAACATATTCACAATCAGATTATATTGTTAGTATTAAAAGCTTACTTTCATAAATTTCAATCAAAAACTTTATAAAAAAAGAAATCCTCATTATTATTCAAATAGATAACTATAGGAATAATAAATGAGGATTATTAAAATATGAGGCTTGTACTATTTCTTTCTAAAATTTAATATTAAACAATACGATGAACTGACCAAGTGATACCTGCTGTATTATTTCCTCCAAGAGTAAGTGGTACTGTTAATCCATCTGCTTCATAGAAGAGACCAATAACATCCCCAGCAGTAAGTTCTAGATCACCAGTTATTGTCACTGTACCATCTCCAAGAATTGCTCTTAAAGTTAGAACTAAAGCAATATTTACGTCTAAAATTGGTACTAAACCACCAATTAAATCCGTTGTAGTAGGTGAAGTTCTTCTAATGACAAATGACGGGTTAACACCTGGTCCAGTTGCTACAGATAAAGTAGCAGTTGTAGAATAGTTAATCGTTGCTTCAAAAACATATCTACCTGTTGCAGGTACAGTAAAATTACCTGTTGTAGGATCAAATGTAGTTGCATTGAAATGAGGATTAGCTACACTCCAGTTAGTTAATTGCGTACTAGCAGCAGTATTAACTGTTGGAATAAAGGCAGAGAAACCTTCAGCAAGGACACTTGGCCCTGTTGCTCCAGTTGCTCCTGTTACTCCTGTTGCTCCTGTTACCCCTGTTGCTCCTGTTTCACCTGTTGCTCCTGTTGCTCCTGTTACCCCTGTTGCTCCTGTTGCTCCTGTTGCTCCTGTTACCCCTGTTGCTCCTGTTTCACCTGTTGCTCCTGTTGCTCCTGTTGCTCCTGTTGCTCCTGTTGCTCCTGTTACTCCTGTTGCTCCTGTTGCTCCTGTTGCTCCTGTTGCTCCTGTTGCTCCTGTTGCTCCTGTTGCTCCTGTTGCTCCTGTTGCTCCTGTTGCTCCTGTTGCTCCTGTTGCTCCTGTTGCTCCTGTTGC
>NZ_JBVFKR010000009.1:0-133924 GCF_055484705.1 Gottfriedia sp. ABJ_BB2_2 | reverse complement strand
ACGCCGCCAGCGTTCGTCCTGAGCCAGGATCAAACTCTCCATAATAGTTAAGTTTAAATCTTGTATTGCTCAAAAAACTAATAATTGACGTTTTACTTCATGTTTTGTTTAGTTTTCAAAGTTCACTTTGTCGCGTCATTGGCGACTTTCTTATATTAACATCTCTTTGTTTGAGAGTCAACATCATTTTCGAAGTATTTTTTATAACTTCTTTTCGTTATTTCGCCGCACCATCTTGGCGACGTATATTAATATAACATCATGTTCTTTTCATGACAAGTCTTTTTTTACTATTTTTTTTTAAAAAAGCTAAAAAATATATATTTAATAAAGGAAGAGTAATAAGAGATGTCGAATTACGCATAAACTATATAGAAAAAGGAGTTTTCATTATGGAGCTACATCCAGACATTCTTATTAAATTACTCATTTCAGCCATGTTAGGTTCCATTATTGGACTAGAAAGAGAATTAAAAAGAAAACCACTTGGATTAAAGACATGTCTTGTAATTTCTATCATGAGCTGTCTATTAACAATTGTTTCAATCAGTTCGGCTTATAATTTTCCAAGTAGCGATTACTTAAATATCACAATGGATCCATTACGATTGCCTGCACAAATTGTATCAGGGATTGGATTTGTCGGTGCAGGAGTAATCTTGCGTAGAGGTAACGATACAATTGCAGGTTTAACGACAGCTGCTATGATTTGGGGCGCATCTGGAATTGGTATTATCGTAGGGGCAGGTTTTTACCTAGAGGCATTAGCTGGCGTTGGCTTACTTATTATAAGTGTTGAACTAATTCCATATTTAATTAGTAAACTAGGACCAAAAAGATTAAAAGAAAGAGACATCATTTTAAAAATGATTGTTAATGGAATTGAAAACATTAATACTGTAATTGATCAAATAAATGCACAAGAAATTACAGTAAAAAATATTAAAATAAAAGGATTAAGTAATGACGAGCATTATGTACAAATGAAGCTTTTAGTTTTTAATAAACGTAGAACTACTGAAATCTATTATGATATTGAACAAATCGAGAACGTGCGAGGAATTGAAATAGAGAGTATTTAATGGTGATAAACTTACATTTTATTGGTAAAAATATGTGTTACGAGATAGTGATGGAGGAATGCATTTGAAAGTATTTCGTAACACACCTACTTATTTTAAATCCTATACTCTTTTAAAAGTTACACTTATCTTAATTACACTAATTGTTGTATTCGGTATCATCATACACTTTGCAGAACCATTTACTTTTCCAACAGTTTGGGATGGACTTTGGTGGTCACTAGTAACAACATTTACAGTTGGCTATGGTGATTATGTACCTTTCTCCCCTGTCGGTCGTTTTTTTGCAGTAATCTTAATTCTACTAGGTACAGGGCTAGGATCATATTACATGATTTCTTTTTCGGCACAGGCTTTTCGAAATCAGGATGCCGATTTCAAAGGAACGCTAACATTTTCTAAAAAAAATCACATCGTAATCGTTGGATGGAATGAACGAGTGAAGAATGTCATAAAACAATTACGTGAAACGTCAAACTCTACTCAAATTGTACTCATCGATGAAAGTTTAGAGCTATTACCTCCTGATTTAGAAAAAGTACATTTTGTTAAAGGGAGCGCAGCAAGTGATACTATTTTAGAAAAAGCAAATTTAAGATTAGCGCACACCATTTTAATTACAGCAGACCAAAATAAGAATGAACATGATGCCGACATGCAAACAATCTTAACAATCATTGCAGCTAAGGGTGTGAAACCATCGATTCATTGCATAGCTGAAATCTTAACAAAAAATCAAGTTATCAATGCTACTCGAGCTGGAGCAGATGAAATTATTGAAGTAAATTTACTAACATCATTTGTCATGGCAGGTTCAATCGTACATAAAGGGTATTCAGATGTACTACTTAAATTATCAAACCAACTTGAAAATTTTACTGTTAAAATCATTGAAGTAGATCAGCACATGATTGGCCAATTCTTTTATGACATTGTAGTAGAAGAGATGAACAAGGACAAAATCATTATTGGAGTTGTCAGAAGTAAAAACACGATGATTAGACCCGAGAATACGCTAAAGATTGAAGAAAAAGACCTTCTAATTGCCCTAGTTTAAATGATCTACATACACAAAAAAGAGCCATTTCAAATGAGGATGGCTCTTTTTCTTCTTATAATAAGTACGATTCAACTGATTTAAGAATCTCTCTACCCTTTTTCTGATACTTTCCTGGTACATTTGCATCTGCTTCAATTGGTTCTTGAAACTGATTCATCGATGCTGTTGCATTTCCTTCTATACCAATATTATCATCTAAACCTTTATTATAAACATGTGTTAGTAAGTATGGTGTTTTAAATTGAATAACCGCACCATCCATATCCAATGAACCAGACGATACCTTAAAAGGTAATCGCAAATATTGATAACCATGGTCATTTGCCATTAATAAATCAAAACTACCATGATCGAAATCCCAGTTGGGTCCAATTACAAACCCATGACTTTTTAATTTTTCTTCAATATGGTTCAGTACAAACGTTTGATTTTCTAATTTTGATTCTAAAGGATACATTCTTTTTTCTCCTCCTTTTTAAAGATAGTATTTTCCAATAAACTAAAAACATGAACGTTAAATTAAAGCAAATATTGAATAACTTATCACTTTTCGAAGAAAGAAAATAAAAAACCGTCGTTAAAAAATTAACAACGGTTTTTTCATATTATTTTAAACGCTCTTCTAATTGCATTTTTAATTCTTCAAATCCAGGTTTACCTAAAAGTGCAAACATATTTTTCTTGTACGCTTCTACACCTGGCTGATCAAACGGATTAACACCTAATAAGTATCCGCTCATCGCACAAGCTAACTCAAAGAAATATACTGTGTAACCAAAAGTATATTCATCTAACTTAGGTAAATTGACAACTAAACTTGGTACGCCACCATCAGCATGCGCTAAAATTGTGCCTTCAAAAGCTTTTTTGTTAACAAAATCCACAGATTTACCTGCTAGATAATTTAAACCATCTGAATCATTATCTTCAAGTTCAATCGTTAATTCATGACGAGCACTCTCAACATTAATGACTGTTTCAAACAAATCACGACGACCTTCTTGAATATATTGTCCTAATGAATGTAAATCAGTTGAGAAATTTGCAGAAGATGGGAAAATTCCTTTTTGATCTTTTCCTTCACTTTCACCAAACAGCTGCTTCCACCATTCACCAAAATATTGAAGTGAAGGCTCATAATTTACAAGCATCTCAATTGTTTTACCTTTGCTATATAAAACGTTACGTACAACTGCATATTGATACGCTTGATTATCTTCTAGCTCAGAAGAATTATATTCATTTAGTGCACTTTGAGCACCTTTCATCATTTGTTCAATATCTAATCCAGCTGCAGCAATTGGTAATAACCCTACTGCTGTTAATACAGAATATCTTCCGCCAACATCATCTGGAATGACAAATGTTTCATATCCTTTTTCATCTGCTACTGTTTTTAATGCACCTCTAGCTTTATCTGTTGTTGCATAGATACGCGCTTTTGCTTCGTCCGCTCCATATTTATCTTCTAATAATTTTCTAAAGATACGGAATGCAATTGCAGGCTCAGTAGTTGTACCTGATTTCGATATAACATTTATTGAAAAATCTTTGTCTTTTAACAGTTCAATTAAATCATGCATGTATGTAGAACTAATATTATTACCAACGAAGAAAACTTGTGGAGCTTTTCTTTCTTCCTTCGAAGTTATATTGAAAAATGAATTTTGAAGCATTTCAATTGCTGCACGAGCTCCCAAATATGAACCACCGATTCCAATGACTAAAAGGACATCTGAATCTGATTTAATTTTATTCGCAGCTTTTTGGATACGAGAAAACTCTTCTTGATCATATTCGTTCGGTAAGTCTACCCAACCTAAATAGTCATTTCCAGCACCTGTTTTTTCATGAATCGTATGATGAAATAATTTTACAGCATCTCTCAAATATGTAAGTTCATGTTCTTGAAAAAATGATTTCGCTTTTGAGTAATCAAATTTGATATGAGAAGTCATTTGAAACCTCCTAAAATAATTTATACTTTACAATGTACCGAAATATAATATTCAAAGCAAGTATCTACTCTTAAATATTTGTGAATTTATTAACATTCACTTCCATAGGTAGTGCAATTTATTTTTTCCTTCATTACATAATCTCAAAAAAATGAGAGAAAATATGTTAGAAGGTAATGAAAAAGGAGGTAAACTTTAATGAGTACTCTACAACGAATTGCACTTATCTTCACAATTATTGGAGCAATCAATTGGGGGTTAATTGGTTTTTTCCAATTTGACTTAGTTGCTGCTATTTTTGGCGGAGCAGATTCTGCCTTTGCTCGAATAATATACGGTATCGTTGGTATTTCAGGTTTAATTAACCTCGGCTTGTTATTTAAACCTTCTGAAGAGCTAGGTACACACCCTGAAACAAACGATATTTAATGAATACATTTATAAATTAAAAAGGAAGGGAAATCCCTTCCTTTTTAATTTGTCATATTCTCTTTTTTCATTTCAACATGGATCCATTCATTTAACTTTTTGTGCAATGTGCTAAACCCATCTGGTTTTAATTCTCTTAACAGCCTTGCCGCATGTTTTAAATTCTCATCACCATTTATCCCTTGATCAAGACTTGCTCCTTTTAAAGATAAACTGATTTTCCCGGTCATCTCGTCAATAGAAAGTACACGTACATTCACTGTTTGCCCAACAGATATATAATCTCGAATATCACGAACATAGCCATTTATAATTTCGGATATATGTACTAGTCCTTGTGTTTGGTGATCAAGTGATATAAAGGCACCATACGTCTGAATTCCAGTTACTTTTCCAGTGTAGACTTTCCCAATATTGTAGTTTTGTGCCATTAAAAACACTCCTATTTTCGTTCAATCCAAATAAATTTTAGCACACACAGTCCAACTTTAAAAGCAACTACATAAACACTTCATGGCACTTTTCAAATAAATTTTTTATTTACCCTTATTGTATTATAGTCATTTTAAAGGTTGGGCTATATCTATTATTTTAAAAAATTCCCTTCTCTATTTAGAATTGACGAAAAACTAAAAAAATAAAAGCGTTGAATATGGAGGATGTAATTTTAGAATCAACATTACCTTTCTCAGTTCACTATTTGTTGAAAAGGCTTGCTACACGTCCAATAGATAAGTGGAGTGTAACAATCTTTTTTCTGTACCTTTTAAAAAAGCATTTTCTCCTTTCATTTGGACATAATAATCCAAAATCTAAGAAAGGAGTTTTAGATGATGAGTCATTCTGAAACAATACAATCCACTTATAAGGTCTTTGGACTGGATGTCTATTATGAACTATATGGGTATCAAAATATCGATAAGAAAGATTCAAAGGTATTTGTATGTATCCACGGGTTTTTATCATCATGTTTTAGCTTCCGCAGACTAATACCTTTTATTGCAAAGGATCATATTGTGCTTGTTATTGATTTACCTCCGTTTGGTAAAAGTGGAAAGCATCTTAATTTTACTTACTCTTACGATAATTTTGCTAATGTGGTTATTTCACTCGTAGATCATCTAAAGCTAAATAAAGTCAACTTAGTAGGACATTCTATGGGTGGACAAATATGCCTTTATGTAGCAAAGAAGAAACCTGAATTTGTAAATAAAGTGGTTTTACTTTGTAGCTCGGGGTATTTAGGTAAAGCAAACCCTCATTTAATACTTTCATCTTATTTCCCTTTTTTCCATTTATACGTAAAGAGAACCATAACAAAGCAAGGAATAATGAATTCATTAAATTCAGTTGTTCATAATCAAAATTTAATTGATGAAGAAATGATAAACGGCTACAAGGAACCTTTTTTACGTGATGAAATTTTTAGAGCGTTAACAAAAATGATACGGGATCGTGAAGGAGACTTGAGTCCAACTGATTTGCAAAACATCTCAGTTCCAACCCTTCTAATTTGGGGTGAAAAAGATAAGGTTGTACCGTTAGAAATCGGAAAAAGACTTCATCAAGATTTAAAACAATCGATTTTAGTCACTTATCCTGAAGCAGGTCACTTAATTCCAGAAGAAATTCCGGAGCATATTTATGATCGAATCGCTAATTTTGTTTAAACTACAATGATTTAACAAAAAAACAAACCTGCAGCAAATTTGCTACAGGTTTGTTTACATTTCATATAAAGGCAAAGTTATAGTTGTTTTTAATCCTTTACCCTCGATGTTCATAAATGTGATGTCCCCATCATGTTGTTCAATAATTTGTTTAACGATCGCTAAGCCTAGGCCTGTTCCACCTTCATTTCTAGATCTTGCTTTATCTACTCTATAAAAACGTTCACCTAAATGAGAAATTTCCGCTTCTGGAACGCCTTTACCTTCATCTAAAATTTCTAGTACGACCTTTTTATTTTGTTTTAATGTAATCGTAATGGATTTACCAAATGGTGTATAACGAATTGAATTATCCAGTAAATTGTGAATAACCTGTTGAAAACGATCTGGGTCAACACTCGCAATGATTGTTTCGTCTAAGTGTTTATACACATTTATGTTTTTATCTTTCAATATCTGTGTATAAGTTTCAAGTGTATCTTCAATTAGTTGGGCAAGTACATTTGGCTCTTGTCTTAAAGGGATATTATGACCATCTAAAGTTGCTAAATCTAATAAATCTCGAACGAGTCTTTGCATGCGGCCAGCTTCCTTTTGAATGATGCTAACGTATTTCATTTGCTGCTCTGGTTTCACTACTCCATCAAGAATCGCTTCACTATAGCCTTTAACATAACTAAGCGGAGTTCTTAATTCATGCGAAACGTTCGCCAAAAATTCTTTTCTATTTTCATCTTCTTTTTGTAAAGACTCTGACATTGAGTTAAATGCGATAGCTAGTTTCCCAACTTCATCCCCACTATCATGTTTGATTCGTTCAGTATAATCACCATTGGCCATTTTATATGAAATTTGTTCCATTCGTGACAATGGTTTAATCATTTGCTGAATGATTCTCCTACCAATGATTAGTACGATTACTGCAAATAATAATGCACTACCAAAAAAGATCCACTTCGATTGCTGAATTAAATCGGTAATACTTCTTAAAGGCAAATGTAAATAGATAATTCCTTCAAGTTTTTCTTTTTTCACAACAGGTACAACTACTCCAATAATTTGACGTTTAAATCTTTCTTCAAAACCTGTTTTTGTAATGACCTTCCCTTGTAATAATGTCTCTCTATCATCTTCAGTAATAAATGACTGGTGACTTACATTATAAGGAATACAAGCACTTAAATCTCGAGGATTACTCACAAATAATACGTTTGCATTTGATACTTTATCAAAATCTGAAACGAATTTCTCAAACTCCTTTATATTACTCTCGTGAAACTGTTTTACTATATTTTTACCTTCTTGAATCAAAGTAGATCGTACATATGAAACATACAATTGTTTATATGCAAATTGAAACATAAGAAAAAAGAAGATGGTTGTACAAATGACGATAATACAGATTGTTAACCATAGCTTTTGTAAAAATGAAAATGAATAGATGATGTTTTTCATCCGTTCATCCCAAACTTATATCCTACACCCCAAACAGTAGAAATATAATCCGCATCTTGTCCAAGCTTAATTCTTAAAGTTTTAATATGAGTATCAACCGTTCGAGCAGTTCCAAAATAGTCGATACCCCACACCTTTTCTAAAATTTGTTCACGACTGAAAACATAATCTTGATGTTTACTAAAAAAAAGCAGTAAATCATATTCTTTTAACGTAAGTGATAATTCTTTGTTTGTGACAAAAACACTTCTAGCTTTTTCGTTAATTTCGATGTTCCCTATTTTTAATAAAGAAGAACCCTCGGCATGATTTTTGGTTCTTCTAAGAACAGCTTCTACTCTTGCAATTAACTCTCCTGGACTAAATGGTTTTACAATATAATCATCTGCTCCCATTTTTAACCCATTCACTTTATCCCATTCTTCCCCTTTTGCAGTTAGAAAAATGACAGGAACTTCATGTGTTTCTCTTATTTTTTTACAAAGAGTCCATCCATCCATAATGGGCATCATAATATCTAATATTAATAGTTCATAGTTACATTGATTGATTAATTTTAAGGCGTCTTCTCCATTGTTTGCCTGATTCCAACTGTACCCACTATTCTCTAAATACATTCCAACCAATTGGCAAATTTCTTGTTCATCATCTACGATTAATATTTTTCTTTCACTCATTGATGATTACCCTCTCTTAATAATAATTGAAAAGGCCCTCTTCCCACAGCAGCTTCTTTATTGATCTTCATTGTTGAGGTATTAATTTCATACAATTTGTTTAAATCATAACTCGCCACATAAGCTGAATGTTGGTATCCTATAGCTGAATACGGATTAGAACCTACTTCTAGAAATTCTTTCTGATTTGTTATGTCCGGATTTAACTTATAAATTTGATTCGTTCCGTGAGCTATCGTAAACACGCCATCTTTATTTTGAAAGAATGAAATTGGCATCAAAGGTGTATGAAGGGCTTTTTTAAATTCACCACTATCTGTAGAAAAAATTCTCACATCTTCGTTTTCTACTTCACCGTTTCCGTGTCCCCCAATATAAAGCTCGGAAGAATCATCATTTAAATATAATCCATTTGATGTTAATGGCACTTCGATTATTTGATCTATTTTTAAGTTTTCTAGATTAATTCCTATTACTCTTTTTTCATTAAATAGACTCACAAATAACTTATGATGAATTGGATCTTCAATCATTGAAATAGGATTATTACCTACTTTTACTTTTTTTTCTACTTTTCCTTTCAAGTTAAAAAACGTAACTGTATTTTCTTCCCCATTAGAAACCGCAATCATGTTTTTACTATTTAAGGAAAGCATATTGGTAATCCCTTTTTCACTATGCCAACTATTCAATTTTTCCCCAGATGAAAGTTGATACAAATCAATTATTGGATCCTCAGGATGAAAAACAGCTATTACCTTCCCATGATTTAGTAAGGCTGCTCCACTCACATCTCTATTTAATTCCCAATCAGTTACCTTTTTTAAGTTTTTTTGATTTAAAAATGTTAAACTACCTACTTTTTTATTTACTGAAATAATTAAATCCTTATTATCACTAATCGCATCTAATTTATGATTCATACAACTTGAAAGCATGAGGCTACAAAATAGTGCAATTATAAAAATCCATACTTTCTTCAAACCAATCACCACCGTTACTCAACCTTCCTAAAAAAGAAGCTATCCTTATTAAAATCTATAGTTAAAGGATAGCATTAGTCTATTATTTAGTTAACAGTTACTTCTTTTTCAATATGATCGTGTAGCTCACCTTTTTCAACATGTACTTTGATAAAATTCTTTCCGTTTGTCTTGAAAGTATATTTAACTTCGTATTCACCAGGTGATACTTCTTTTGCATCAGTGTAATCATGTTTACCATTTGCGTCTTTCCATGTTTCAATACGTACATTTGCCTTGTCTAAAGCTTCACCTTCATCCGTTTGAAGATGAATTGTATATAAATTCTCTTTATTTACTTGAATCTTTTCTGTTCCCATTAAATGAATCATTACCTCACCGTGATGATGCCCTTCTGTATGAGCACTATGGTCATCTTTTGTACTGTTTGTGCTGTTGCTATTGCTATCAGTCGAAGATGCTTCAGTAACTTTAAAGTCTTTTTTAGGCATTGAATGTTGATCCCTAGCTGTTATATGAGCAACAACGTAAAAATCTCCTGGCTCAGTAAATTTATATTTCGCTGAGTAAATGCCATCAGCACCGTTTTCTGCTTCAAGCATGGCTATACTATCTTCGCCTTGCTTACCGATTTCGAATTGAACTTCATCTGCATCGGCAACCACTTTTTTATTTTGGGTAACTTCCGCTCGGAACGTTATCTCTTTGTTCACATTTATATCAGATGTTGGTAAAAGAATTGAAACATCTAATGGCTTCTCAACTGCTTGCTCTTGTTCTTTTCCATTTGAGCAGCCTACAGTAATCATCATACATGTAATTAATACACTTAGAACTTTTTTCATATGTATTGCCTCCTAAATTTCTTCCATAAAAAGATTAACAGATAAATGTGATGAAAATGTGATATAGCATTCAAAAAAAAGAGACCTTATATAGTAAGTCTCCATTTTAAAAGAATTTATTCATTTCAGCTTGCAAAGTACAATAGACTGATTGAAACGCTCGTCAACAGTCTAAAAAGAATTTATTCATTTGCCTTGTTTTTTTCATCGATTTCCATTAATCGTTTTTCTTCTTTTGAAGATGCTCTTTTAATAAAATAAAATGTTACAAAGGCACCAATCATAAAAATGATTAGAGAAATTACAGCAGGTATATACTCTGTTTTATCCTCTGGAAAATATAAGAATTCCATCATAGCTCGATCACTCCCACTGCCAATTATACTTATTTATCCTACATAAGCATAGTAATAACCAAAATAAAAACCAATTGATTGATGTTCAATTGGTTTTTAGTAAGATGATATTCTTTTTTTGAATGAAGAAAAGTCAACGATATCACCAATAGTAGCAGGCGCTGGCTTCTTCATATATTGTTTATCTTTTTCTACTAATTTAAAAATGTGATAAGTTGTTAGCGCATCATCTAAAGCTTTATGATGATTTCCTGTTCCATCTTTTCCATATTCTTTCATTGCATTCCATAGACCTGTTTGATTTTGATTACCAAAAAAGGTCTTATATTCTAGACAAAGGTCTCTTAGTTCCCCTTTTATAGGAAATGGAATATTAGCAGCATCACAATTATGCTTTAGTACTCTCATATCCATGTTTCCCCAAGTAATAACGGTCGTTTTGAATTGACTAGTTGCTTCATGTAGTTTTTCTGCAAGTTCCTTCAGCTGAATACCTTGATCAACATTTTTTTGTGAAATATTTAAAAATCTTTTACATCTTGAGGATAAGGTCGGAAATTGTATTGGTTTCACAAATGAGGAATAGGTCTGGTTGATTTCTTCATTAACGACACTTACAAAACCTACTTCAATAATTTCAGGATAGAATTTTATTCCCTTTGATCGACCATCTGGCATTGTAAATTCAAAATCAAGAAACAAGAACTGCTCTTTCATTTCCTCACCTCCTGAAAAATAAATATTTTCTGATTTTTTACTATTGTCTTATATGCTAAGTGAATATTCAAGTCTGATATCCATTTTTTCAAATATTTGCTTATTAAATTAATACAGCAGCATTGTGTAAAAAATAACAAAGAGTGACCATCAAAATGAAATTTCATGTTAAAATAATATACGTTCGTTTAAATATTATTTATCGAATAAAAAAATACGAAAGTATATAGAGGGCTATTATGAGAAAAATTCTAGGTTTTATCTTTATTATAATAAGCTTTCTTGTCTTTTATTTCACATCTGAGAAAGCCTTGTTGGCATACGAGAACTCCAAAAATATTCCGAAGAAAACAGTTGAAGAACTACCGGTCATTTCATTGTCGCAAAATAGTATTTTTTACGACCGAAATAACAAACCTTTTTACATTCCAGGTTCTGGTGAGAATAGAATTAATTTAAAAAGTAGTGAAATTCCTCAACTAGTTAAAGATATTTTTATTTCAACAGAAGATCGATACTTTTATTCTCACAAAGGGGTAGATCTTTTTGGTGTCGCAAGGGCAATGATGGTAAATGTCTCGAATAGTGGAATAGAACAAGGAGCTAGTACAATTACACAGCAGCTTGCTCGTAATCTATATTTAACGCATGAACGATCAGTTGAACGAAAAGTAAAAGAAATTGAAATTTCACTTCAACTAGAAAAGCAATTTTCTAAAGATCAAATTTTAACAATGTACATCAATACTATTTACTTTGCAAATCGCAATTATGGAATTGAAGCTGCAAGTAAAGCATACTTCAGTAAATCAGTAAAAGATTTAAGCTTAGCTCAAACTGCTTTTGTTTGTACAATTCCGAATAACCCAACTCTGTATGATCCATTTAAAAATTTTGATCATTCAAAGAAACGTCAAGAAAGAATTCTTGGTATTCTAAAAGAACAAGGAATTATAACTGCTAAGCAATATAATGTTGCAATTAAAGAAAAAATTAAGTTAAAAACTGATAGTAGAGTACAAGAATATCCAGACTATTATTCTTATGTAGATTATGAATTAAAGAAAATACTTTCTGGAAGAAAAGGTAAATTCCTAACTTCTAAATTAACAACTGCACAACAAGCTGAATTAAGAAAGCTTAAGACTATTGATGAAAGAGTCACTTATTTACAAAACCAAGGATTAAGTATCTATACGAGTTTAAATCCATATGTACAAGAAGCGACTGTAAAAGCTGTAAACCAAGGTACCTTATCAACTAATACTGACGGAGCAGCTGTCGTCATCAGAAATAATAGTCATGAAATTATAGCCCTTTCTGGTGGTAGAAACTATGAATCTCAAAATCTAAATAGAGCGTATCAAGATTTTAGACAACCAGGTTCTACGATTAAGCCGTTACTTGTGTATGCACCATATATTGACTATCTAGGTGCAACGCCGGATACAAAAGTAAGTGCTGATGAATATTGTAAAGGTACTTATTGTCCAAAGAATGATAGCGGAAAAGAATATGGGGATGTTTCCTTACGAACTGCAATGCAGAATTCATATAATACAGCAGCAGTTCGATTATATGAACAACTTTCACCAAATGTTGCTTATCGTTATTTAGACAAATATAAATTCGAAAAAATATCAGCTAAAGACCGATACGAGTATGGCCGTGCTCTTGGTGGATACGATGTTGGTATGTCTCCACTAGAAATGACTAGTGCTTATACAACATTCGGCAATGATGGCGTGTATTATGAAAATAGTGCGATTCAACGAATCACTTTGAGAGATGGTACAGTGGTTTATGAAAATAATCCGTCCTCAGTTAGAGTGTATAGTTCAAATACGACTAATACAATGAGAAGCATGTTACACTCTGTTGTACAAAATGGTACTGCACGACGTATCAATATGCCTTTAGATTATATGGGTGGTAAAACTGGTACGACAAATGATAATACGAATTTATGGTTTATGGGATTAACTTCAAATTATACAATTGGAACTTGGATTGGTAATAAACGACCGAACCAACCAATCCCTAAAAATTACACTGTTCCACCTCCGCAAATTATTTGGAGAGACATTGTACAAGATACAAACTTAAAATAATTCAAAAAAAGTAGCACTTTTGACAAATATCAAAAGTGCTACTTTTTTATTTACAGATATCATTTTAAAATGGTAACGCAGTGATAAATTCAGCAAATAATGTAAAGTAAGCATAGATCACACCACTTCCAATTACCGACCAAATCGCTAATTGGAAAATGATAAAACCAATCATACCAAGTACTGTAAAATTAGCAGATTGCTTAATAAGAAATAAAATAATAAATGCAATAATCGTTACTAGAAGAACAATTGCAATATACAATAATGAGCTATTTAAGAAAACTGCTAATAATCCACCTAAAATAAAAACATATGAGAATTTTTTACTTGCTAATAAGTCAATCCCCTCACGATCCTTTGAGAAGAAAAGTAAGGCAAACTGCCAAAATAAATCCGTAATTAATTTCAACCCACATAAAACTAAAAAGATAATAAATGAAATACCTAAAAATGTTAATATTCTAATTTCCTTTTCAGGCATAATATCAGTTAATGGTTGAAGAATACCTGATACTGATAAGAAGTTTATAGTCAATTGGAATAAATTCAATGTAATGGCGACTGTAAACAAAATAATAGATAAAAACGCAAAGTAACTTGTGTAATAAATATTTTTCATTAAATGTCTCCTTTCTTATCTACTTAAGGAAAAAATCCCTTTTGTAGAGGATGTCTCGCGTTACTTATGAAATCGTTTATACACAACAGTAACTATTTTACCATAAGTTTAAACAATTTTAGACTTGTTTCTTTTAATTCTTTATTCAAAAAAGTATAAAAAAGAAAAAGGACACTGTTTCACATAATGTGAAAAGCATCCTTCAGATTACTATTTACGCTTATCTTTAATAGCAACTGTGCATCTTGATATACAGATTAACTGTTCATCTTCACCGTAAATTTTAATATCCCAAACCATTGTTGTTTTTCCAGTATGTACAGCAGTACCAACCGCAGTGACAAAGCCTTCACGTACTGAACGCAAATGATTTGCATTAATTTCAAGCCCAAATGCTAGTTGATTTTCTTGATCAATCATAGAGAAAGTACCAACGCTTGCAACTGATTCTGCTAACGCCACTGATGCACCACCATGTAAGTAACCAAATGGCTGATGTACATTTTCTGTTACTTCCATCTTCATTACAACTTTACCTTCTTCTACTGATTCAATCGTCATGCCCAATGCCTTCATTAAAGTCATTCTATCTTCCATTACTTCTCCGCCTCTCATGTTCTCACTCCTATCATACTGCTCTTTCTCTCTTATTAAAAATAATTCACTTACAATAAGTTCTACATAATGAACTTTATTTCCTTTACATAATAAATCCCTCCAACTCTTTACAGTTAGAGGGATTATTTCATTAATACACACCGTCAAATCTTTTTTCAGCGTAAGCCTTTAAATCATTCATTTGTTTTGTTAAAATTCGGTTTGAAAACCAACTAAAAAGGAATCCCATCAACTTTGCCATCGAAGAATACATTTCTACTTTGCACTCGAAATCTAAGCGGGTTTGATTTGTTTCGACCGAAGAAAATCGATAATAAACATCAACTTGAAAAGTTGAGTGCTTTAAACGGATTCCAAGCTCATTTGGTCGATTATACGATAGGACTTCTCCATTGTATTCCTGAATTTTCCCACCTTCTTTTAAGCATTGGATAAACTTTTTACCAACAGGATTATCGAAATCGAAATCATCCTCATAAATATTTTCTACAAAGCCTTCCATCCATTTTTTAATATGTTCGTCAGAATTCACTACTTCAAAAACAGTATTGATTGGTGCTTTAATTACTTGGCTATGAACTGTTTTTTTCATAATTATCATTCTCCATCCAAATTAATTCCTCGATTGTTGTCTAAATACTTGCACTGAATTTTGCTCATTTAAAACCTTTAAATCAGTTTCAGTAAACTTTCCTGATCCTTTTTTAATGACATAGACAGTTAATCTCTTCTTTCCCCAATGCTCAAAAACATCTCCTACAGTATGATAATACAAATCCAAATGATTTCCTTTTACCGCTGCACCTTTATCAGCTACAACACCATATCCATAGCCCGGAATAAATAATATTGTTCCGATTGGAAATACATTTAAATCCGCTGCGATTGTTGAAAATACGTCCCGTTTAACCCCTACACCTGAATACGTAATTCCATAAGAATGATCGCTTGGATTCTTACCTGTTGATTCCTTTCCAGCAGTGTAGCCTGTTGCAGTTACAGTTATTTGCTTATAGCTACTCCAGTTTGTATTCTTTTCAATATTTTTCACAATAGTTGCCATTGTTTTTTCGTTAATGATTGGTTTTAAACCTTCCTCTGCATAAACATGATGAAGTTGTGCAGATTGATTAAGCCACTTCGTAAAATTCACTAATTGTGCATTAGATACGATTTTAGCAGTTGAGACTAATGCAAGAATGAATAATATAGTAATGATCAATTGACTAAACAATTTTTTATTTATACGCAATGAAACATTTCACTCCTTTTCATTCTTTCATCATTCCCAAAAATAAAAAAAATATAAAAAAAACTTCCTCATTAATGAGAAAGTTAAAACATTTGATATCCATTTTTTCTTAAACTTAGAATGACTACACCGGACATAATAGCTCCAACTAAGCCACTTGATAAAATAACTACATCACCCATACCAACTGCTAATAAATTTGATTTTAATATCGAAAATGCATCTGCAGTTTGTGTAAAATATTTCGTTGTATTAATTTTATCTACAATCATCACAATAATAATTGGATAAATAACAACCATGAACCAAGTTGTCCTAAACAGCATATTTGCTAAAAAACCAATTCCAAAAGCTAAGACAAAAAATAGTAAAATTGAAATTAGTAAAACTGGAATACTCATTCCCATCTAAAACACCCCACAATTATTCTACTTACAGTGTAAAACCTTCTGTTCTTAACGTCAATTTTTTGTATATTCTTAATCATTTGATAAAATGATATGTAGTATACTGAAATTGATCTCCTGGGTTTAATCCATCATGTACAGCCATTGGTTCATTTGGTGGATTTTGTATTAAATATTTGATTAATAATGAAGAGGCTGGATCTTCTAGCAATTCTTGTTCTGAGATAAATTTGGCATCTGATAGTTCTTTTTCTTGGATCGTAATATTCGTATCGTTCGCTTGTAACAGGAAAATTAACATATTATCACTTATCTCTTCACGAATTACACCCGTTCTTACCCCTATTAAGCCAATACATGAAGCTTTTACACCTGTTTCCTCTATTACCTCTCTTAAAACAGCCTGATCGACTGTCTCACCTTCTTTTACAAAGCCAGCCGGTAAAGACCAAAGATCCTTAAGTCCACTATACTTTTTCTTTACAACTAACCATCTACCGGCAGAATCTTTTACTAAACCTGCAACAGCTAACCATACATTACCTCTTTTACTCATTGCATTGATACCACCTTTTCTACAAAGAAAAAGCCCGACTACTGTCGAGCTTTCAGACTATTGACTAACGCTCGCTAATTTCGTTGCTTGGCGTGCTTGTAGTGCATCCTACTACCATTATAAGCCTTACACCTCGATAGACAAGTGTTTTCATTCAGTTTAAGCATCTTTATTTTGTAATTTCTACACAAGAAAAGCCCGACTATTGTCGAGCTTTATTATCTTAAAGTAGATTTAATTTACCTTTTTTAAGAACTAGCATTGGGCCACCAAGTACGAATAAGTAACGGTTATCAATTACTTTTTTCATAAATGAAGCTTTCCAACCAGTTAATTTTTTGCCGAATACTACACCAATTGCATCATCATGTCCTAATGAACATACAGTACCTTTAATATCTGGAGTGAATTCTTCTAGCTCGCCTTTTCCACGAACTAATACTGCTAAGTTGTGTGCAACATTAAAACCTTGTTGGATTGCAATTTGTGCTGTTGGTGGGTATGGACGGTTATTCACTTCATCAATTAATAAAGCAGAATCACCTACGATAAATACATCGTCATATCCTGGAACACGCATATCTTTTGTAACTTTTACACGTCCACGCATTGCTTCAAAGCCAGCTTGCTCAACTAAAGCATTACCACGAACACCTGCAGCCCATACTACTGTTGCAGATTTAATTTCTTCTGTTTCTTCACCTTTAGCAACGATGATACCTTCTTCAGTACATTCTTTAATAGCCGTTCCAATTTTGAACTCAACGCCTTTTTTCTCTAATTGAGATACAGCGTAGTCAACTAACTCTGGATCAAAACCAGGTAATACCATCGGAGCAGCCTCAACACATACGATACGTACTAAATCACGGTCGATATCATATTCCTTGCATAATTCAGGCATACGGTTTGCTAATTCACCAACAAACTCAATACCAGTAAATCCAGCGCCACCAACGATGATTGTTAATAACTCATCACGTTTTTCAGCTGGCGTGTTATGATATTTTGAAAAACTATAGTCAATATGCTCACGAATTTGACGTGCAGCATTAATACTTGCAATTGAAAATGCATGTTCTTTTAATCCTTTGATTCCGAAAGTTTCCGATTCGAAACCAAGTCCAATTACTAAATAGTCATAATTTAATTCACCATGGGCAAGAACAACTTTCTTATCTTCTGGTTTAATTTCAGTTACTGTATCTTGAATGAAGTTAATTTTACTTGGATTAATTACATCTTTAATATCTAAACGAGTACGGTCATGGTGTAATGTACCTGCTGCATTTTCATGTAACCATGTAGTTTGGTAATGGTAGCTATTTTTATTTACTAAAGTAATTTCTGCCTCATTTGCAGATAATGTTTTTTGAAGTCGAGTTGCAGTAATGATACCACCGTACCCAGCTCCAAGGATTACAATCTTAGGCTTATTCATGATACTAACCATCCTTTTAATTATATTAAGTACTTTCCTACTGTTACCTAAACGAGGTAACTTAGTACAATAGTGAGCAAACTTTTCTATGCAACATAACTTAGTACATTAGTGAGCAAACTATTATATAGGGAAATTTGTCAAATTATTTCGTAATAATTGTCACAAAATGTTAACAATTAGCCTATTACAATATTAAAGTTTTTTCTTAAAGATTTCAAGTATAAACTAAACGCTTGAATTCTCAAAACATTAAGTCTTATTATTTAGAAAATTTACTTTCGATTACGTATTTTTAAATTTAACATTTGAAAAATTTCTATACCACTTTTATTCGCTTTTTTTCTTATATCTCTATAAAATATGATATTATTCTATAGAAGACATGCGTTAATGCATATATACACAAGGGGGATATTCCGTTTATGAAAGACGAAAAAGTATATGATATTACAATTATTGGTGGAGGACCAATTGGTTTATTCACTGCTTTTTATGGTGGAATGAGACAAGCAAGTGTAAAAATTATTGAAAGCTTACCACAACTAGGTGGGCAATTATCAGCACTTTACCCTGAAAAATATATTTATGATGTTGCAGGTTTTCCAAAAGTTCGTGCTCAAGAATTAATCGATAACTTAAAAGAGCAAATGAAAAAATTTGAACCAACTGTATGCTTAGAGCAATCTGTACAACAAATTACAAAAAATGATGATGGCGTATTCCATTTAGTTTGTAATGATGGCTTTGAACATTATACAAAAGCAATCATCATTACTGCTGGAAATGGTGCATTCCAACCACGTAAGTTAGAAATCCCTGGTTCAGAACGTTTTGAAAAAGCAAACTTACATTACTTCGTAGATGATATGAACAAATTTGCTGGCAAACGAGTAGTTGTATTTGGCGGTGGTGACTCTGCAGTAGACTGGTCATTAATGTTAGAACCAATCGCAGAAAAAGTAACACTAATTCACCGTCGTGATAAATTTAGAGCTCATGAACACAGCGTAGAAAACTTAATGAACTCAAAAGTTGAAGTAAAAACTCCTTGGGTTCCTGTTGAAATCATTGGTACTGATCGAATCGAAAAAGTAGTTCTTCAAAATGCAAAAACTGAAGAGCGCGAAGAAATCGAAATCGACGATGTAATTGTAAATTACGGTTTCGTATCTTCATTAGGTCCAATTAAAGATTGGGGCTTAACAATTGAAAAAAATAATATCGTTGTTAATTCTCGCATGGAAACAAATATTCAAGGTATTTATGCTGCTGGTGATATTTGTACTTATGATGGAAAAGTAAAACTTATTGCATCTGGATTTGGTGAAGCTCCTACGGCTATCAATAATGCAAAAGCATATATTGATCCAAGTGCAAAATTACAACCAGGTCACAGCTCATCAATGTTCTAAAATAGAGTACATCAGACTGTCCATACAGGTGGGCAGTCTTTTTTCCCCTTGTATGTGATGTACTGAACATATGATACCATACTTAGTGAAAAACTTCACAACAAAATACAAACCTAAATAATTGATTACACTATATAATAGTATCAATTTAGAAAAATGATTCGTTATTTTAACTATATTTTGTAAAAATATTAACAATCTATTTTCTCATCAAAAAAAACCTTCCTAAAGTAGTCGTAACTAATTAAGAAGGTTTTTTCTATTAACACTCTTCAGGCGTACCTGCGTTCGTAGCAGTTCTGAAGCTTGAACCACATCCACATGATGCAATTGCATTTGGGTTTTCTATTGTAAATCCGCCACCAAGTAAGGATTCTTTAAAGTCAATTACCACACCTTTTAAGATTGGTGCACTTTCATTATCAATTAAAAATTTAATATTTTGGAATTCTAGTTCAGTATCGTTCTCATTTTTTTCAGGATCGAATCCTAGACCATATGAAAGTCCAGAACAGCCGCCACCTTTTACACCTAAACGTACATAAACGTTTTGATCTTCTTCATTTTCAATCATTTCTTTGATTTTTAATCCTGCTTGTTCAGTCACTGTAATCATACAAATTCACTCCTCTTTATAAATAATATATGCCTTCTGTTATTGTAACAGCCGGGCCTTTCATCCATACATCTCCATCGGAGGACCAAGTAATTTGTAAATCCCCACCCTGTAAGTGAACAGTAATTGGCTCGTCTCTATTATATTTACCTTCTTGTATCATTGCTACTGCAGCCGCACATGCCCCTGTTCCACATGCTTGGGTAACGCCAGATCCACGTTCCCATACTACAAAATTGATTTCATTATGAGGTAAACATTCGATAAATTCAACATTTACGCTTTCAGGAAACAATTCATGCTTCTCTACATACGGACCAAGTGTGGTTAACGGTGCATTTTTAATATCTTTGACTTCAAATACTGCATGTGGGTTTCCCATTGAAACACCAATGAATGAATGAAGTTCATCTTCAAATAAAATGTTGTCTCTTGCAAATTCCTGTTCTTCTCCGCTAATCGGAATTAAGGAACGCTGGAATATTGGTTCTCCCATATTAATAGTAACCAAGTTAACAGATCCGTTCTCAAGATGTACATTTGCCTTTACAATAATGCTAATCGTTTCGATTGTAAAATTAGTTTCCTTTACTAAACCATGTTCAAAAGCATATTTAGCAACACATCTTAAACCATTCCCACAATTTTTTGCTTCAGATCCATCATTGTTAAATATTCTCATTTTCACATCAGCTACATCGGACGGACAAATTAAAATCATGCCATCACTACCGATACCAGTATGAATATTTGAAACGCTAATAGCAATCGATGAAAGATCTTCCTCCTTCAATTTTTCTTCAAACATATTTACATATATATAATTATTACCTAAACCATGCATCTTTGTATAACGAAAAGAATTCATTTTCATGACTCCTTACTATTTTTAATAATACAAGTATAAAATTTTAATGATCTGAGCACAATAAGAACATCCCCCGTTTCTCGATATAGAAACATTTTTGAGCGATCACAATCATGTGACTGCTCATTTTTTTTGGCTTTTTTTCATTGACTCATAAGTACTTCTTCTTAAACAACTACATTATATCAATACTCTCTTTCTATATATGTTATTGTACGTTACAAATTGGTTGATTGCTCATTACATTATGACGGATGCCACAATACTATCCCTTACAGACTGAGCATACAATTTTATGTTTAAACACTCCATTGTTAATAAACTTAGATTCATGACTTTTGAATTATTTTATTATATTTCATTTTTAAACAAACATTCTATCGACTCACTGCCGATATAGGATATATAGAACATTTAAATCAGTTAAAAATGGAGCTAAGTGAAAATATGACTATTACACCCACTTTTTCCCGTACTTTGAAATGCCCATGTTGTTCAAATTCTTTTTCTACTGTCAACGTTAGAATTTCATACCCAAAAACTGTCGAAGTAAGCACTGATTTCTGTGTAACGTATCAAGATGAAGTCAATTCTCCATATTTATATTACGTAAACGTTTGTAACTTATGTGGATACGCTTTTACTAAGAATAGTAGTCCAATCTCCTCGATTTCTAAAGCAATCATTCAAAAGGAAGTTTCTGAAAAGTGGCGACCTCGTAGCTTTGGAGATATCCGAACCATTGACGATGCTATTACCTGCTACAAGCTAGCAATCTACTGTTCTATACTTAAAAATGAAAAATTTTATATTTTAGCTGGCTTATTATTAAGAGTTAGCTGGCTTTACCGCAAAATGAACAATCAAGTGGAAGAAGAAAGATTTATGTTACAAGCAGTTGAAGCATATAAAAAAAGCTTTGACATAGCAGACTATGTAGGAACTGAAATGTCTGAAATTAGAGTCTTGTTTTTAATAGGTGAGCTTTCTAGGAGATGTAAACGATATGAAGAAGCAGTTAGCCATTTTTCAAAAATCGTTGCTCATTCAAATGCTCAACTAGAAAAAGGGATTGTAGAAAAGGCGCGTCAACAATGGCAAGTTACGAGAGAAGAAGCGAAGGCAAATTAAATCAGATTAAAGTTTTTACTATTTAATTTTTATCTTTGTCTACATAGTTATACCTCCTATTTTAGGAGGTATTTTTTGCTTAGAACAATATATATAAATCTGATATCTGTTAATAAAAGTTTTTCTCAAAATACAGTTCCTGTCTTAGTGATATTAACTTTTACTTTCGGTTCAAACTGAACATTTTTATAATCTTTTTCCCAGTCTACTTTCTTCCATAAGTCAGGATGGGAACTAGCAAGCTTCCTTCCTATTCCAAACGCATCGCAGTTCGCTTCTAAAAGAATATCTGTAATTTCTTTTGCCTCTTTCGTAAGTTGAGTAGCTATATCTTTGTTTAAAGCATTAACATTCGTTTTTTCTATAAAATTATTTGAATAACTAACTAGATTGACATCTAATTCCAAATTTATTTTACAGGTTATTTTCCGATGAGTTTTATCAATTACTAATTCCATCTTCCTATTTTCATCCATCACTCTGAAGGCGGTTGATCGATTGCTTTTTAAATTCAGTGCAATTAGTCCTTCCTTTTGTAAACCGTCGCTTAATAATAGTAATAAAGTGCTTTTCTCTTTCGGTATGCTAAATCCAGTATATTTATCGTTATGAAAAAGATAAACACCGCCGATCGCCACTCGATCTTTTTCAACCTTTTCTACATAAGGTAACATAAGATCCTCTCCAGAATCTACAATTTTAGACCAAGCTGAAAAGACTGTTACATTTGGAATATTCGTTAAAGACTCTGATGATTTCAATGCTTTCAATATTTCAAATGCAATTGGACTTTTTTGAGGGTTTACAGATAGAATCTCAGTCGCACTTCCTTTGGTCATAACAACCCTAGAAGTGACATACGCATCTTTTGGTCGATAAAAGAGTTCTAAAAATGGATGTATTCCCTGCTTTCCTAGCTCTTCTCCAATCAGTATAATATGGGCTTTACTTACATCTATTTTTCCAGGCATCTTAAAATTGATTTCCGGTCCAACTTCTGATGAATATTTACTTTTCGTTTCAATCAATTCATCTTTTAGCTCAAATTGCCCTCCACCTTTACTCTCGATATTTAAAATTCTTGCAGCACCTTCTAATTCATTTTTTTCAGTTATGTCGAAACTAACTCCATTGATAAGAGTTTTAGTTACAAGAAGACTCTGATCCCAACAACCTGATAAGAATAATAATAAAACACATAGATAAATTAAAAAAATTTTTTTCAAACATTTTCACTCCTTTTCAATGTTTTTATAAATAATGTAAAAGCAAGGAGTAAAATTGGCAAAATAAAAACCACAAAATAGCTTAAGTATGTAACATACGTACTAAATTTTGTAATCATATTTTCATCAAATGGATAGATAGAAATAAGAAAGATGATGATAGCGTTTACCAAAATAGTTTTCTTATAAGACTTAACCTTACTGATACTCTTACTTGCAAAAAATAAGTAAGCAATAATAGAAGTTGTCATTGGAACAATCCAACTAGATATGAAAATCAAATCAATTCTGTCTATCATTTCATAAGATAGTGCTTTAAATAGATATAAAACAGGTTCACGTACTTGTTTTAGCTGATTGGGACTAAAACTGATGAGACAAAGAAATAAGAAGTAAGTGTATAAAGCTGTTACAGTCAGATTTGCTAAGGAAGCTGATTTTAGCACTCCTTTTTCTTTGTTAAGAATAAAAGGATAAATTAAAAGCATACCTTCAAAACCTAGCATAGAGATAATTGACTTATTACTACCCATCAATATATTTTTCATACCAGTATTCCCAAGTGGCAAAATATTCTGGAACTCTTTTTCCACTCCATAAGATAAAAATGAGATTAAAATTAATAAGACCAACATGAAGGTAGCAATGACAAAGAATCTTGCTATGATGGTCAATTCACTAAGGGCTAGATAGATACTTGATAGCATAATAAATAAAGACAAAACCCAAATAGGTGTTAAAGGTAGTAACCAAAGACTAATACAATTAATATACAGAATGAGTGCTAGGCTACCAGTCAATATAAAATATAAATAAATGATAAAGTTTAATATTTTCCCTATATACTTGCCAAATATTCTAATTGTAATTTTTGTATAATTTTCATTTGGAAATTGTTTAAACAAAAGCCAATAAATAATGAGCATGATTTGAACGATTAATCCAGCAAGAATCGTTGAAATCCATCCATCACCTTTTGCTGTAGCTTGAACAACATTAGGTAATGAGAGTAATCCTATGCCAACCTGACTTTGAATTAAAAAAAAGAATAATTGAAATTTTGTAATTGAAGTCTTTTTAGTGATCATTTTTCTTCCACACCCTAGACATTCCTTGTTGAATTAATTTTTTTGGTTTAGCATCAGTCGGTCTCGTATTTAGTTTCCAAAATGGAAGCCTAATAAATGTATCCTTTAAATCCTCTTTCTTAAATGGTGCAATTGGTGAAAAGTATGGAATGCCAAAAGATTGTAATTTACTCAAATGCATAAATATAAGCATTAACGATAGGATGATTCCAAAGAATCCAAATATCGATGCCGCAATCATAGTTGGAAAGCCTAATAATCTAGCACTTGTACCCATTTCATTGATTGGCGCTACAAATGAGGCGATTGCTGTAAAGCCAATTACGACGATCATCGTGTTTGAAACTAAGTGAGCCTCCACAACAGCTGTACCAATTACTAGACCACCTACAATACCAATCGTTTGTGCAATTGGAGATGGTAAACGAATTGAAGCTTCCTTTAGTAATTCTAAAATGATTTGCATGGCAATTGCTTCAATTAATGGCAGGAACGGTACAAATTCTAAAGATACCCGAATTGAATATAGTATCCCAATTGGTAGTACTTCTGAATGAAAGGTAACAATTGCAATATAGATGGCAGGTAAACTGATCGCAACGATAAAGCTAAAAACCCTGATTATACGAAAAAAGGACCCAATTAACCATCTATGGTTATAATCATCAGGTGCCTGGTAAAAAGAAAAGAATGTAATTGGGACTATGGACACCATAGGACTTCCATCAACTATTAGCGCAATTTTCCCATCTAATAAATATGATGTAGCACGATCAGGTCGTTCAGTGTTTAACACCTGAGGAAAAGGAGAATATGGATTATCTTCTATCAGTTCCTCCAAATTACCAGTGGACTGAAGTTGATCAATTTGTATGCTAGAAATTCTTTTCTTAATTTCTCCTATGAGAATACGGTTTGCTAGTGAATCAATATAAACCATCGCAACTTTTGTATTTGTCATTTTTCCAATCGAAAAATATTCCACCTTAAAATCGGTATTTCTCACTCTTTTTCTTAACAATTGAATATTTGTGCTCATACTTTCAATAAATCCGTCATGTGCTCCATTGATATTTTGTTCAGTATTCGGTTCATTAATGGAACGTCCTTGACTGTCTGACACTTCCGTCATAAAGCCTTCTGTACAATTCTCCTTTAAGATTACACAATAACCATCTACTAACCTTTTTCCTATTGTTGATATTCTGGAAGATTTATTTATTTCCAATTTACTTAAAAATTTTAAATCAGTTGAATTGTTATTTAATAAGGGATCGACTACATAGGAAAAAAGTAAATCTTTTTTCACCATTGTATCTAAATACATTATCGTTATCTTTTCACTACTTCTATTGATTTCAGTAACAATTAAATCTTCTGTATTACATAAAAAATCATTAATTTTTTCTATATTACTTTTTAAATCAACTGATAATCTATTTTCATTAGTCTGTTGACCACCGGTTAATGTATCTTTAGAAAATCTCATAATGATACTCCTTATGTCTAATTAACATTATTCTATCCATAATTATGTAGTTTATGAAAAATATACTTGTCTTCGTTTTGATGAATAAAATAAAAGGCAGTTTTCGTTACTTTCAAAAACAATCTTTTGGAAAAGTTCAAAAAAAAAACATCACTATCATAATAGTGATGTTTTTATATTAGTAAATTTTCTTCTAGAAAATTGTATATATTATCAACCAGTTCTGTTGGAGTCTCCCCCGTTATTACTTCCCCTTCAACCAATGCAAAAAGTGATAAACTGCATTTACCACAGTATCCCAGGCATCCGTATTCTAGTACATCAAGATTCGGATCTCGTTCAAGCTGCTCTAATGCTTTTTGGGCACCGTTTGCTAGGTTTTTAATACAAAATTCAACTAATGGTCTCAATTTTTTTCACTCCTTGCTCATCATAAAGTTACTCTTTTTTGTTTAAAAGGTCAATCATTTTAGATTTATTTGGAACAAGGTTTATTTTACTAAGTAAGACGTTGTTATTTCACCTCAAAATATATATAATATAATTGTCGAAAATTAGAAAAATTTTTTTTATTTATTGCTAATAAAACAAAAGGGGAACAACAACTATGAAAAACCTCGTATTACTAGGTGGCGGATACGGAAATGTTCGTGTTTTATCTCGATTATTAACATCGGCCTTACCTGAGGACGTTCATATCACACTAATTGATCGGAATTCTTTTCACTGCTTTAAAACAGAATACTATGCACTAGTTGCTGGTACAGTACCGGAGCAGCATATCCGAATTCCATTTCCAACTCATGAAAAATTGACTGTTGTATATGGGGATATTACAACAATTGATACATCAAACAAACAAGTGATATTAAACAATGGAAAAACAGTATCATATGATGATTTAATAATTGGTTTAGGTTGTGAAGATAAGTATCACAACGTACCAGGCGCACAAGAGCATACTTATAGTATTCAAACAATTGAAAACACAAGAATTGCTTATGAAAATGTAAATAGTCTCCCGCCTAACTCTGTAGTTGGAGTTGTTGGTGCTGGTTTAAGTGGTGTAGAAGTTGCAAGTGAATTAAGAGAAAGCAGAAGCGATTTAAAGATTTTACTTTTCGATCGTGGAAGTAGAATTCTATCCATGTTTCCAGAAAAGCTTAGTCACTATGTTCAAAAATGGTTTGACGAGCACGATGTAAAAATTATCAGTAATTCAAATATCACAAAGGTTGAGGAAAATACATTATTCAACCACGATGATGAAATTCATTGCGATGCTGTTATTTGGACAGCTGGAATTCAACCAGTAGAAGTTGTTCGAAATCTAGAAGTTGAAAAAGACAATAGCGGAAGAATTGTGATTACAAAATATCACCATATTCCAACTGATGAACATGTATATGTAGTCGGTGATTGTGCAGCATTACCATATGCACCATCTGCACAGCTTGCAGAAGCACAAGCAGAGCAAATTGTTACCATCTTACAGAAAAAATGGAATGGTGAACAACTGCCAGATGAAATGCCACAAATTAAATTAAAAGGAATTATGGGATCTCTAGGTAAGAAACATGGTTTCGGCTTATTTAATGAACGTCCATTATTAGGTCGAGTACCAAGACTTATTAAGTCAGGTATCCTATGGTTATACAAATACCATAATGGTTGATCAACAAAAGACCCTTAGCGTTTGCTAAGGGTCTTTTTTTTATTTTCTATTATTCAGTCTTATCCGAACGCATAACTTCTTTTACACTTTCGACCATTCCTAAAAGCTTTGTAGCATCTGTAGGAATAACAAGTTTTGATGCAGTTCCATTTGCCACTTTTTCTAATGCTTCCATTGAACGTAATTGTACCATTTCTTTTGTAGGTGACGCAGCTCTCCAAACATCTAATACTACTTGCTCACCGCGTGCTTTTGCTTCTGCTAGTTTAATGATTGCTTCAGCTTCCCCTTCTGCACGTAATACTTGTGACTCTTTATCTCCACGTGCTCTTTCAACCTGACTTAATCGTTGACCTTCAGCTTCAAGAATTTGAGATTGCTTTTCCCCTTCAGCTTTTAGGATTTTCGATTCCTTTTCACCTTGAGCGTTTAGTACTTTTTCACGACGAGTACGTTCTGCTTGCATTTGACGCTCCATCGCATTTTGAATATCAATCGGTGGGATAATATTACGAATTTCAACACGATTAACTTTCATTCCCCATTTATCTGTTGCTTGGTCAAGTATTGCACGTAGTTTATTATTAACCGTATCACGGCTTGTTAACGTTTCATCTAAATCTAATTCCCCAATTAAGTTACGTAATGTTGTTGCTGTTAAGTTTGAGATCGCTGATAAAGGATTCGCAATTTCATACTCATGGCGTACTACGTCAGTAACTTGATAAAATACTACTGAGTCCACTTGAATACTTACATTATCTTTCGTAATCATTGATTGTGGTGGAAAATCCACAACTGTTTCACGTAATGTTTTTTTACTTGCCACTCTTTCAATAAATGGAATGACAATATGTATGCCACTCTCCAATTTACGATGGAATTTACCTAAACGTTCTACTAGGTAAACTTCAGATTGGCGTACAATTCGAATACTTGATAATAATAGTAAAACGACGAATAAAACAATAATTCCTATAAAAATTAGACCATATGGTATTTCAGACATAACCCACTTCTCCCCTGACTAAATATTTGTTACGTATAATGTTGCGCCTTCTATTTTAGTGACTATTACCTTTTCATTTAATACTAATGGTTCGGTCGAACGAATTGTCCATTCATCTCCAAATACTTTTGTTGTGCCTAATGTATCATCTGTCAATTCGACTGACGATACATTCACTTCTTTACCAATTAAAGAATTTACACCATTTTCTATTGTTTTATGTTGATGAATTCTTTTTGCAAAATTCTTCGTACTTAACCAAAGAATTAGTGCACTAATAATAAAAGTAATAAAAGTTAAGATGATCGATCCAGTTAAATAACTTACAATTGCTGCTAAAATACACGCTATTCCGAGCCATAAGAAAACAAATGTAATTGAAAACATTTCAATAATAACTAATATAACGCCAATTACAAATAAGCTAATTGCGACCATACCACCCCTCCTCCCAGTTCTATGTATATGCCAAATTTTGTAATTTATTTTCCACTTCCATTTTAACATGTAAATTAGTCCAATTTACATAGAAATCTTGAACATTATTAAAACTAAATTAAAAATACCTCCTTATTTGCATAAAGAGGTAACAAAATTATTGATCAATTGCTTGATATACGTCCTTCAGTTTTGGATTCCCTTCTCCAACCACTGTTCCATTTACTAATACAACTGGGTAGAAAAATTCATCATTTCTAATTCTCTCTGCAAAATTCGCTTTCTCATTATTTTCAACATTAAAAATATCGATATATTGAAAATCAAATGCTAGGTCAGGATACTTTCTTTGTAGTGCTGCTTGAAGCCATTCAAATGTTTCAATTGAAGATGGCATACCTACACAACTTGCACAAATTACTTCAGCCCCAAAAACTTCCACTAAAATTTTATTACTCATTTTCTCCTCCTGGCATACAATAACTGTGTGTCCTAAAAATTACACAACACAAAGTACTCTGTAATAGATTTTTTCCTCTTAACTGATTATAATAAAATTAGTGAAAGGAGTCGATAAGTATGGACATGAAAGAACAAGTACAAGAAGTATTAGATAAATTAAGACCATTTCTTCTTCGTGATGGTGGAGACGTTGATTTAGTTGATATTGAGGATGGCATTGTTAAATTACGCCTTTTAGGCGCATGTGGAAGCTGCCCAAGTTCAACAATCACATTAAAAGCTGGTATTGAACGTGCTCTATTAGAAGAGGTACCTGGAGTAATTGAAGTAGAGCAAGTATTCTAATTCAATTCATAAAAGAGAAGGGTTCATTCCTTCTCTTTTCAATGTGTAGACAAATTTAAAATTTTTGAGAATCAGACTGATTGAAAACGTTTGTCTTTCGAGGCGTGAAGTCTGAAGAGGAGCGGAGTTACCTAAACGGTAATGAGCACCGCAAGCAGACGAAACAACGAAGAAAGCGAAAAAGAGAAGGATTCCCTTCTCTTTTTTACTTTAACCAATTAATTTCTCTAATTCCTAATTTAGCTGTTGGCAACCCAATCATTTCATAAAAGTTACCTAAAAACGCTTCAAACTCACTTGTCGTTTCCAAATAATGAACTAGCTTACGTTCATGTCTTTTTCTCTCCGCATCTGTCTTAGATAAGTAATAGCCCTCAATCGTTTCAAAATAATGCACTGGGAATAAAAGTCTTGCGTATAATAATCGCCAAGAAAATGTAGATAGTGGACTTTTCTTTTCGTAACTAAACAGAAAAGACAGTATTTTTTTTCGGTAATTCCCGCTGCTGTTTTCTAAATATTCATCCCTTACCCATTCTGCTAAATCCCTAGAAGGATGATCATATATCCATTCTGTAGGTATTTTTGCAAAATGTATTTCCTTCATTTTTCTTTCAGCCATTTTTTGATGACAAATTGTCGCTGAATCAACAATTTGAGGTGTGTCATCTAGTTCAGTATCAACAACATATTGAATTGCATTTTCTGTCATTCCAAGATAATATGGAAATGATTCGATGAAGATTTGTTCAAAATAGTTTTCTGGATGACTATTCACCTTATTTTGCCAAAATCTTTCCAACTGCTCTAACCGTTTCTCCCATAAAGTCTTCCATTGACCAATTCTTTTCAACTGCTTTAAATCCTCATTATACTTTTTACCTCGCAAATGAAAAACTGCTAGTTCTTCACCAAAATTTGTGCTTCGATCGTTTTGACGAAAACTTTTAAATAAAGAATAATTACTGCCAGCAATTTTACTTACATAATACCCTTGAACATTCTGAACAAATGTTGCAACAGTTTGATCACCAGTTGTACTCATAAAATCACTCAATCTTTTCATTTCCTGTAAATCATCTTCTTTTAAATTTCCGATTGGCACAAGAAAATACACTCTATTCCTTTGCCAAAACATGTAATATGACTGAACCGAAAGTAGCTCAGCTGGTTGAATTTGATAATGATGAAACAAATCTTGAATGATGTTTTGATTTCTAATAAACATCATCACTCACATCCTTTATATTGCTACTTACTAATGTATATGTCACAAACCCAAAAACCTGTACCCATACTTTTCAGTTTAAAACATAAACCGAATGACCCTTCACAAAATTGGAGAAAATGGCGTATAAATAATAAAAGCGGAATGAACTGCGCTCAGCTCTGAAGGGAATATCTCCATGAATCTGAAGAAGTGGTGGTTATTAGAAAGGTGGAGGCGACTGGTCAGCTCCGACAAGCAATTCATTAACATGAAAAGATTTACTACGGTATTCTTAAAGTGTTGGAAAGAACTAACATAGAAAAAAAGCTATAAAGATACTCGAAACTTGAAAACATATCAAGGGTTAGATTAGGAAAGAACTATTCGAAATTTGTTATTTTAGTGAATTAGAAATATGGCTGTTGAACCTCAAAATTGTATATTTTTAAATTATATTGAGTTCATCTTAATGATTAACATTTTTTTATAAAGGGGAATTTTGTTCAATATAGAATCATATATATTTAAACCTCTGTTTAATTAAAAAGATTGGCTCTTTATCCTTGTATATTTCTAATCGTTTCAGTAGTTCATTCAATTTTAGTTACATTCCCACTAAATAAATTAATTGATAAGGAAAAGGTGATGACATGGAATTTTTAAATCACGATCTAGAGAAGACTGCACTATCATTATTGGAAAAAAGAGGTGTAACGCTTGATGATATTGCCGATTTAGTTTATTTTTTACAAAGTAAATATCATGATGATTTGTCGATGGAAGAGTGTTTACACAATGTTAAAAGGGTCTTAACAAAGCGTGAAATACAAAATGCCATCATTACCGGTATTGAGTTAGATATATTAGGTGAGCAAAATAAATTACAAGAGCCTTTATTATCCATCATTAAGAGGGACGAAGGTTTATACGGTATAGACGAAATCATTGCCCTTTCGATTGTAAATGTTTATGGATCGATTGGTTTTACGAATTATGGTTATATCGATAAAATGAAGCCTGGCATTTTAGAAAGATTAAATGATAAGTCAACTGGTATGGTTCATACGTTTCTAGATGATATCGTTGGAGCAATTGCGGCTGCAGCATCTAGCAGATTGGCTCATCGCGCAGCTCATAAAAACTCCGATGAACGTAAAAGTGATAAATAAAAAACATAAAGCACTCGGCTAAATAAGCTGAGTGCTTTTCAAATTGGCTAGCTTTTTATTAAATATATTGTAGCCATTCTTCTAATGAGTGGACTGAATAAGTAGGTTGCACTTCATAATTCGTTAACATTTCTTTCGTCGTTACACCAGTATGAACAAGTAAAGTATCTATACCAGTATTGATTCCGGCTAAAATATCGGTATCATAATAATCTCCTACCATTAACGTATCTTCTTTAGGCACACCTAGTACTTTTAATGCTTGTTCCATAATAATTGATTCGGGTTTTCCGATAAAAATTGGTTTTACTGTCGTAGAAACTGAAATTACAGAAGTTAATGAACCATTACCAGGTAATAGTCCTCTTTCAGTGGGTAGTGCAATATCGCCATTTGTTGAAATAAAAGTAGCACCATTTCTAACTGCTAAACAAGCTTTTGCTAATTTCTCATAATTGATATCTCGATCTAGACCACTAACAACGAAATCTGGATTATCATCAGTAATTTTTAGGCCAACATCCTCTAGTGCATGTGTTAGACCCTCTTCACCAATCATATAAACTGATGCATTTTCTTTTTGCTCTTTTATGTAATTTGCTGTTGCATTACTTGTTGTGAATACTTGTTCCTTAGTCGTAGGAATATTAAAGCGATTTAGCTTTTCTGCTACTTGCTCTGGTTTACGTGTTGAATTATTCGTTACAAATAAATAAGGAATACCTTTTTCTTTTAATGCTTCAATAAAACGACTAGCCTCTTCAATTTGTTCTTCACCACGATACATGGTACCGTCTAAGTCAATTAAATATCCTTTATACTGCTTCATGTTGACACTCCTTCAATTCTCTTAAGACCGTTTATTTCTCCTTGTCGCTACTAAAGGCATTTACGACACCAAGTTCTTTATTCAAATAAGTATGTACTGAAATTGGAAATTCTTTATATGCACTAATGTTTTCTGCAAAAGTAGACATAATTGTATCTGTAATCGGTGTTGTATAATCCTGTAATAAATGTTTACGAATTGGTATTAGCTTTTTAATTGCTTCACCTAATTCTTTCGTAATTACTTTCTCATCCATTAATATATCAACAATGTCATCATAACTACCAGGATCCCTCATGATGAATCCGTCAATCATTGCATTACCGATATCTAATATACTATCGATAAAAAGCTGCGTCATTCGTTCAAATGCCAGCACCTCAGTTTGATTACTTGGTTTACTACTTGAATCATAATAGTTAAGCATTGAGTTCATTACTTCTATTCGATCAATAATACTTTGACGATTAATAAAGTACATATGTACACTTCCTTCTCAATTCTATCTTCTACATTTTATGAACATATATTTATTTTATAGCTAAATTCGAAAAAAATCGACATCAATGAAAGCGTTTCTGCTCGATTTTTGATATAGTAGATAAGTAAATGATTGGGACCCGACAGTTAATCTGTTGAACTTTGTAGTGAAAACAGAATCATAAATGTTTACTCAAATTAAAATCCCATCAAAAATGTAAATATTTTAAGAAAATAATTTGAATGATACTATTAGGGGGTAACAAATAATGGGTGAACGTTTTTTCTTATATGATGATGTAACTCAAGCGAAGACAAGATTTGTAAGCTTTATGGGAGATGAAGAAAGGCATGACCTTGCTTTAATTTATTCTGATCGTCACTACGGAAAGGTTATTGTATTAGACATTCAAAGTAACCGTTTTGCAATTATAGGATCAGATGATTTAAAAGAAGAAGGTTATTTAGAATTTGCTTTTGGAATCACTGAAGAAAAAGCAGCAGAGTTATTAGATTTCCTTAGCGAAATAATTTATTAATTTAGATTTTTTTGTGGATAACCAAAATAGAATGAAAAAAGAGTGGATAACAATCAAAGTTGTCCACTCTTTTTGTGATTAAGTTATTACTTATACACAAACTAATCTCATTTCTTATACTTATCCACATGTTTTTTTACTATTTAAAAAAATCTAAAAATAATTATCCACAAGCCTAATGAAATAAAAAATTGATGGGTATCCCCACCAATTAGTTTTTAATCTTTTTCACGACAAAATATTTACAGCCAAAATTGCAGTATTCATAAATATATTCACGTAATGTACTAATTTTAGAATCATATGGTACATTTTTTTGTGAGTCGTCAAAAAATCCTCTTAAGCGTAATTGCTCATATCCCCAGTCGCCTACGATATAATCATACTTCGAAAGGATTTCTGCATATCGCGCTTTAAAGGCTTCTTCATTAAAGCCTTCACGATAGTCTTCAACAATTTCATAACAAACATTTTGTATGCAAACCATAATATTTCTCCTTCCTTATACTCCCATAAATATGTAATCATCTTATTTGGCATACTAATTTTACAATCCTAATAAAAGGTGGTTTTACGTATGCGCAAAATTTTAGTTTGTCTTATCACTTTATCATTTTTAGGTGGTTGTTCATTTGGTCCAAGTAAATCTAGACAATTTGAATATGAGGATACTGCTTATAAAGATGAGCAAAGAACAAATACACCTAAAAAGTTAAATACAGCACCAATGGAACTTGGTGATGTTAACAATAATGAAGAATCTTCTTACAAAGATTATGGCTTTTCTAGGCTACAAAAGCAAGAGGTTTCAGGTAGAGATGGTGAATATACTTTAAAAATTGATAAACAGGAAGTTGCAAAATTTATTTCTTATTTAGAAGTTAAACTTCCTAGTGTTGATGATGCAGCAACATTTGTAACTGATCAAGAAGTCTTTATTGCTTATAGTACACATGATGATCAAAACAAAGTAAGAACTCAAGTTGAAAAAACTGCTCGTTCTGCTTTACCTAGTTACTACCATATTTACACTTCAAATAGAGTAGAAAATTTTAATAATATTGAAGAGCTTCAAAAATATGGTGATTTAACTGACGCACAATTAGAAGAAAAAATTAAATTCTTATCAGAAGGATTCGACGTTGATAAACAAAGCTTACACTTTGATCAAATGTCTAATGATCCACATTAATATCAATAAAAAGCACTAGCTAGGCTAGTGCTTTTTTATTATTGTGCTTGTTTAGCTGATTGAACCTGCTCATCAGCATGGTAAGATGAACGAACTAATGGGCCAGATTCACAGTGTGAGAATCCTTTTCCAAGTGCAACTTCTTTTAATGCAGCAAATTCGTCAGGTGTGTAATATTTCTTAACTGGTAAATGATTTTTTGTTGGTTGTAAATATTGTCCAAGCGTAATAATATTTACACCTGCTGCACGTAAATCATCCATTGCTTCATAAAGCTGTTCATTTGTTTCGCCTAAACCAAGCATGATACTTGATTTAGTTGGTATATCTGGGTTAATTTCTTTCGCTCTACGTAAAAACTCTAGAGATCTTTCATAAGTTGCTCTTGCACGTACGCGAGGTGTTAAGTCACGCACAGTTTCGATATTATGATTCATAATATCTGGCTTTGCGTCCATTAACATTTTAAGGTTTTCAAATTTACCGCCCATATCAGATGGTAAAACTTCAATTGTAGTAAATGGATTTGCTTTTCTTACTTCCCTAACAGTTTCAGCAAATACAGCTGCTCCACCATCTCTTAAATCATCACGAGCAACTGCAGTAATAACAACGTGTTTTAAATTCATTTGTGTAACTGATTCTGCAACACGTACTGGCTCTTGTAAATCCAGTTCAGTTGGTAAACCTGTTTTAACCGCACAGAAACGGCAAGCTCGAGTACAGATTGCTCCTAAGATCATAAATGTAGCAGTTTTTCTTACTGCCCAGCATTCATGAATATTAGGACAACGAGCTTCTTCACATACTGTATGAAGATTTTTTGAACGCATCATCTTTTTTAAATCAGTATACGATTCATTCGTGTTTAATTTTATTTTTAGCCATTCGGGCTTTCTCAAATACTCTTCTTTTTTCGATGCCATTTGAAATTCCTCCAACGTTTATTCGTTTACGACATATTTCAATATCAATTCCAATATTACTATATATTACTACATTTTTCACAGAGATGAAAAACTTTCGTTTGTATCTCCCTATAATTTCCATCTATGAAAGTCGCTCCTTTAACCAAACTAAAGAAGAAAATCTAATTAAGGGATGATGGTTTTGAAAAAAATAATTGTACTCTTTTGTATGGTGGTTATCTTCATAACACCATCATTTGCAGGTGCCGAAGAAATTGACCAGGCAAAGCTAGACCTGGAAAGAATGTCATTATATAAAAAAGGAGAAGCATTAACCTTTATTCCATGGTACTATTTTGCAGCAATTGACACATATGAGCGAAACGTCCGAAGTGTAAGAAATGATATTCCAAAACGTGAAAACGGCGTACTTTCAATTTTTATTAAGCCTGAAGACTGGAGTGGATTAACCAATCCAATAAAAGAAGACACATACCTTCCCACCATTCATTTATTTGGTGGAATTGGTATGGACGGTAATAGTGATGGGAAAGCCTCAATAGAGGATGACGAAGACTTATTATTTGCATTCATACATCGTTTACATTTCTATGGACCATCAAGACAGTATATCAGAATGATGTTATGGGACTATTATCAAAGAGCGATTACTGTTGATATAATCGATGAGTATGCTCGTATATACCAATACTATGGGAAACTTAATATTACCGGAAATGCTTTCCCACTACCAATCCGTAGTGAACACAGTTATCGAAGTACTTGGGGGGCTCCTCGAAGCTTTGGAGGACGAAGAGTACATGAAGGTACTGATATTTTCGCTAACTATGGTACACCTGTTAGAGCAACCTGCTATGGCGTTATAGAAACAAAAGGATGGAATCGTATTGGTGGATGGAGAATTGGAATTCGTGATTTAAATAATAACTATCACTACTATGCACATTTAGGTGGCTTTAATAAAGAAATAATAAAGGGTCAAGTAGTAGAACCTGGAACAATTATTGGCTATGTGGGTAGTACTGGATATGGTCCTCCAGGTACATCAGGGAAGTTTCCTCCACATCTACATTACGGAATTTACAAAGATAATGGCTATTCAGAATGGTCTTATGATCCCTTTCCAAGGCTTCGTTTATGGGAAAGACAGGATCGAATCGCAAGGAGAAGTAGCTAATCAAAATAAAAGCAGACGCATAGGTCTGCTTTTATTTTTTATTAGTCGTATTAGGAGTCGTTTGATTTGGCGAAAAAGGAATATAGCTTGGAACTTCCCCATCGATAATCTCAGAAGCAATTGGCACCTGTACTTTAACCTTTGTCGACTTTGATGTAAATGGAATAATAACATTCATATTTACTTCAACATTCATGATAATTTCTACAACCGAATTATCAAATCCGAATGGTTTTACTTTTTGTGAGACATTCGCAACTGCATCACCAACTACAGAAAAACGTACAGGAATTGTCGGACCAAGTCTCCCCAATAATACTGTGTTTGTCATGACCCCAAGCGGTACATCAATATAGAATCCTTCATCATCACTTTTCATCTTCTTTAATTCAGATTTCGGTAAAGATAAAAACGAAAGATCACCGTGTTCAACTCTTCTAATATTCTCTTCAACATTTCTTGTCGTAGAACCAATTATTTTATTGATTAAATAAGTATTTGTACTAATCACTGTTTTACCATTTTGATCAACATCACGAATAATAATATCCTGTCCTTCTAGTTCTCTTGAAGCAGATTCATAAGCTTCATTTATGACTAGATTGGCAATTCGCTTCGTTTGTTTTTCTGAATACTTTAATATTGTAGGTGAAAAAATGTTATCAATCTTCCAAAAGCCATAACAACCAAGAATAAGTAATATCATGATGATGACGACATACTTATTAGGTAGCTTTTTTCGAAATGACTGTAAAACTGGTATTGATTTAATAGAACTTGATTTAAAGACACTCTGCGATTTTTTTTTCGTAATAAATCTACTTCCTGGAACACGTTTGTGTTTAAATTTTTTCATCCGTATCCATGCCCCCCTATTAAATGGGTATGCATGTCATGGCATGTTCATTCGCATTCTCTTCCATACAAAAAAGATGTTCCATACATTTCATGGAACATCTTTTTATTGAAATACTCTTTGTTTTAAGGTTGTATCACATTCTGTAATTAATAAGTGAAGGTCATCATACAGATCCACTTCGTATGGAATACTTACTTCATAGCCATTTTCCTCGATAATTCGGATGATTGGACGATCAGTTGATGCTGCATTTTGTCTTGCAACAATTCCTCGACGACCATCATTTAATTGAACAGTTAAACCTGTAGGATAAATCGATAAAGAATCTCTGAATAATCGGACTAATTTTGCGTCGAATAACTTATGACTACCGCTGTATAAAAGCTCTAATCCTTCGTGAGGTAACATCGCTTTTCTATATACTCTGTTAGACGTAACCGCATCAAATACATCCGAAATCGCTATAATTTTAGAATACAGATGCATCTCTTCTCCAAGTATACCTTTTGGATAACCGCTTCCATTTATTCGTTCATGATGTTGTAGTGCACAAATCGCCACAACTGAATGAATATTTGGTACTTCTCTAAGAATTTCATATCCAGCTGTCGTATGTGTTTTAATTAATTCATACTCTTCTTCTGTTAATCGTTCTGGTTTATCTAAAATTTGAATCGGCACCACCATTTTGCCAACATCGTGTAATAGTGCCCCGAGACCTAATAAATCTAATTGACTTTTATTTAAACCTAATTTCGTACCAATTGCTAGTGAGTACATTGTTACATTTAAGGAATGAGTAAAGATATACTCATCATAAGAAAATACATCCGTTAATAGTGAAAGCATATCATTGTTATTCTTTAATTCTTTTAACAATGATTCAATTATACCCTTTAATTGAGGAGCAGACTTTTCTAATGAAAGCCATCTAAGATGAAGCTCTTCATTTTTAAATTTTACAAAAGCATCTTCAATTTTTTTTGTACTCTCAATTCTAAGCTCGTCTGAAATAGTAGACTCTAATTCTAAGCCATCAGATAGAGGATCGTGAATGAAGACATAGGATATACCTAACTTATGCAGACGATTAATCATCATCACTGTTAAAGGAACATTAGCATTAACTAAAATTTTTCCCTGTTCATTATAAATTGGCTTCCCTAAAAGTGTGCCTGGAACAAGAGTTGAAGTCACGACAATTCTCATAGTTTTCTCCCTGATATACTTTTTATTAAATATATGGTTGCTCAGATGAGTAAATTCGTGATGTCATTAATATGATTCTAGTTGTTTTTAGCACCTGAATAGATTTTTCTACTTTTTCTGACTATGTTTTACATTATACTATTTATAACGGTTAAATTGTGAAAAAATTAAGCCACTAAACAAAATTTAGTGGCTGATTTTATAACATTTTTAATAATGCTTCCCTTCCAATCATCCCTTTTTGAATTCCGAGTCTTTCGGCTTCAATTGTAATTGACTCTAAAGGTGCATTTAATAACTCTTCAATTGTTTTGACTCCGACTGCTCGGCCCGCAATAATTTTGCGATCAAGTAGTCTCTCATTTAAAAGTGCGACATCTAAAGCCCCACACATGATATAACCTTTATCATTCATAACAACTAATAAAGTTGTTTTTGGAAGAAGGACAGTTACCGCATTAAAAGTATGATCTTCAATCTTGATAGGTGTTAATTGAATCAAGTTCACCGCTCCTTTCTCATTCTAAAATATGAGAAAAATTTAATAAATGAACCTGTCTAACCTACAAATTTACATACTTTTTAAAGCCCAAAGTAACACATCACGAATAAATTCAGGCATAAAGAATTTCTTATTTTTCGCGGCACATATTTGTGGGAAAAATTTCCCAAAAGTAAATAAATCTAATGTGCCTATCTTATAATTTCTAGATAAATCTAACATTTCACCATTAATAAATATATCTTCACGGTATAGCTGTCTTTTTACATGCCTATTTACAATTGTGACCCCGTCGTATACCATCATCCCAATCACTTTACCTCTAAATCCAAAACCCTTCATTTTTAAATGTACCAGCTCTTTATCTTCTCCACGGTTGATTACTTCTAGTAATTCAGCTCCAGATAAGTAAACTGTACATGGATTGATTGGATGTGGGCAAATACGATGAATATGACCCTTCGTCACAACTCCTCTATTTAGACCATCAAGTAAAATCCCAGCATTCATTAAACTAATATCGGAATCAGTCCACTGCTTTAAAGAATTTGCCAAGATTCTTGGTAGTAAACTTTCTTTAAACCAGTTTGTTGGTAAACTTTTTGAGAGTAGAGCGGTAGGTTCACTAAGAATTTCTTCGCTCATTCTCATTAAATATGCTAAATAATGGCTTGTAGATTCATCTTGGTAATGTTTCGGTATATTATGTAATTCTATAACCGATGCAGTTTTATTGATTATTTGTTTCGTTTGTTTGTTTACAGTCAACAATACTTCACCAAGATAATTACCATGTTTGCCTGTTCCACATAATAATGTATTTTCTACATATTCTCCGTTTGGTAGCAAATGATGTGTATGGGCACCAAGAATCACATCAATTCCCTGGAATTGTTTTGCAATCATTTGATCGATTTTTAACCCTAAATGTGAAAGTACGATAACGATATCCGATTGTTCAGTCACAATTGGTAGTATTTGCGCCAAACTTTCTATAGGGTCTTGAATACTCCAACCAAGACATTCATAAAAAACTGGGTAAGAAATCGTTAATCCAATGACTCCAATTTTCAAGCCATTTTTCTCATAAATTTCATACGGCTTACTGAATGAATTTGAATGTTCCTCTTTGATCGCTAAATTACTTACTAAAACGTTAAATCTCGCATGCTCATATAATTTAAGTAAATCATCTTTAGCTAAAGTTATTCCTTCATTATTTCCAATCGTAACAGCATCAAAATCTGCTTCATTTAATAGATTAACATTCCCTTTTCCAATTGTTGCTTCTGAAATTGGATGAAATCTGTCAACGAAATCTCCAACATCAAAAGTTAGAGATTCTTCTCCATTTAATCTAGCAAGTTCCCTTTTCGACTTTAATAGCCCCACAATTGTTGGCCAAGTTTCAAAGTGACTATGAATGTCATTTGTATGGAACAATCGAATATTTAAATTTTGATTATTTGAATCCATTGTTCCACTCCTTCGTTATATATTTTCTATCATCAATTTTATACCATATATTAAAACGACTAGTCTTAACAACAAGGCAATTGTTTCCGTTTTTAATTTTTGATTGATATAGGCACCAATCTTTCCACCAAACCATGCACCTGGTATTAATAACAGTGCATAATAGAAGTTTATTGATCCAATCGCTAAATACGAAATAGAACTTCCAAGCGTCGTAAACATCACAACAAACATCGAAGTTGCGATAGCGAGTTGTGGCGGAAAACCAAATAAAAAGGCCATCATCGGAACCAACATTATGCCTCCACCAATCCCAAATAAACCTGAGATTAGACCAATTAATATAGATAAACCGATTGCCAATGGAAGACTATAACTATATGTATATGCTTCACCTTCGTCATTTGTATATGTACGAATAACACCTTTATGTATTTCTTTTGATTTTCTATTCAATTTAGATGAAACAAAGAGAAATACCGAGATACAAATGAGAAGGATCCCAAAAAATAATGTAAATCGTTCTGTATTTAAAAGCGAATTAAGATAAGTACCTATTAGACTTCCTGGAACGCTTCCGATTAAAAATAGAAGGCACTCTTAAAATCAATTCTTTTTTGTTTATGATAAGCAAGCGTTGATGAAAGTGAAGAAAACACGATTGTAACTAAAGCTGTACCAACTGCAACATGAATCGGTACCGTCGAAAATGCAGTTAAAAACCGATCTATATTTAAAAGCATCGGAACAATAATAATTCCTCCGCCTAGACCAATTAGCGAACCGACTGTTCCTGCTACCAATCCTATACTCAGTAGTATAAGAACCTGTAATAAAATGTCCAAACCTTTATTTCTCTCCTTAAGTACCGTTTGTTCAATTAATCTCTCATTATAATAAGTAATAGTTTAACACAAAAAAACTCGAATTTCTTCGAGTACTGCTGATAGGAATCTCATTGATCCTATTACTTATGAAAATCTATTTTTTAAGTATACTTAAATATTCTTTCCATGGACCTACATCTTCTCCGTAACTCTTTGACATTACCCTTACAATTTGACTGATATGTGTTAAATCATGGACAACCCAAGTAGACAGCAACTCACTTAGATTAACTATACCGAATTCAGGATGAATACCTGTTAACTCAAGATGTACTTTAGGGTCTATTAAATGTTGTAGTTTAGTGATATTTTGAGTTCTAAGTGACTTAAATTCAAGCAATCTCTCTTCGATTGGCTTAGCATTTTCTTTATTTAAGTGCGAAAAACGATCAAATAAAGGAAAATGCTTAATCTCACCCCCAAGAATACAATTGACCCTTATCACCCAATTTGTTTCCTCTGCCTCTATGAGGTGATCAATTACTTCAGAGACATTCCATGTTCCTTCTCCTTCATTACACTGTAGCCATCTATTGGATAGACCTGATAAAAAAAATTCTAAAGTTTGTGGCGTCCGTTCTAAAACCTCAATTGCTTCATTTAGATTAAAATTCATCTAATCACTCCTTACTTTGATAAAAGTAATTTAAACTTAATTAATTATAAAATTTACCTGTAATAAATTAAATATATAAAAAATCATTTTTTCTGACTTAAGAATAAATCAAAAAAAGAAGACGAACTTAAGCAGTTCGCCTTCTTATCTTTAAAGAATATTAACCAATTGATCCTTCCATCTCGAACTTAATCAGACGGTTCATTTCAACAGCATATTCCATTGGTAATTCTTTTGTAAACGGCTCAATGAATCCCATAACGATCATTTCTGTAGCTTCTTGCTCAGAAATACCACGGCTCATTAAGTAGAATAATTGCTCTTCAGATACTTTAGAAACCTTCGCTTCATGCTCAAGAGAAATATTGTCGTTTAAGATTTCATTGTATGGAATTGTATCAGAAGTTGATGCGTTATCCATAATTAATGTATCACATTCAATGTTTGAACGAGATCCAGCAGCTTTACGACCAAAGTGAACAATACCGCGATATGTTACTTTACCACCGTGCTTCGAAATTGATTTCGAAACAATTGTAGAAGAAGTATTTGGTGCTAAGTGAATCATTTTTGCACCAGCATCTTGGTGTTGACCTTTACCAGCAATTGCAATAGAAAGTGTAAGACCACGAGCACCTTCACCTTTTAAGATAACTGCAGGATATTTCATCGTAAGTTTAGAACCGATGTTACCATCAATCCATTCCATTGTTGCATTTGCTTCACATACAGCACGCTTCGTAACTAAGTTGAATACATTGTTCGCCCAGTTTTGAATTGTAGTGTAACGGCAGTAAGCATCTTTTTTAATGATGATTTCAACTACTGCAGAGTGAAGTGAGTTTGTTGTATAAACTGGAGCTGTACAACCTTCAACGTAATGTACGTGAGCACCTTCGTCAGCAATGATTAAAGTACGCTCAAACTGACCCATATTTTCAGAGTTAATACGGAAGTAAGCTTGAAGAGGCGTATCTACTTTTACACCTTTTGGAACGTAAATAAATGATCCACCAGACCAAACTGCAGAGTTTAATGCAGAGAATTTGTTATCTGTAGGTGGAATTACTTTTCCAAAGTGTTCTTTGAAAATTTCTTCATGCTCACGTAAAGCAGTATCTGTATCTGTAAATAAGATTCCTAGATCAGTTAAATCTTGCTTCATACTGTGGTAAACTACCTCAGATTCATACTGTGCAGAAACACCTGCTAAATACTTTTGTTCTGCTTCAGGGATACCTAGTTTATCAAATGTATTTTTGATTTCTTCAGGTACTTCATCCCAAGATTTTTCTGTTTTCTCTGATGGTTTTACATAATAAGTAATTTCATCAAAGCGTAAATCAGACATGTCTCCACCCCACTGAGGCATTGGCATATCATAGAAATGTTGTAAAGATTTTAAACGAAAATCTAACATCCATTGTGGTTCATTTTTCATACGTGAAATTTCTTCAACGATTTCCTTTGTTAAACCACGTTCTGAACGGAAGATTGATACGTCACGGTCATGAAACCCATATTTATAATCACTAATATCTGGTAAATTCGTAGACATCATTCATACTCCCTTCTAATAGAAGAGAGGATTAAAGTTCAGAAGATTATTCTTCTGATTTTAACCCCTTCTCCATCGCTTTCCATGCAAGTGTTGCACATTTAATTCGTGCAGGAAATTTCGAAACACCTTGCAATGCTTCAATATCATCTAATTCAACCGAATCATCGTATTCTTTTCCAAGCATCATGTCAGAAAATATTTGAGAAAGACTTAATGCTTCCTCAATTTTCTTACCTTTTATAGCATGTGTCATCATTGAAGCGGATGCCATTGAAATGGAACAACCTTCACCGTCAAAACGAGCATCAGATACGATTCCATCTTCAACTTTTAAACGCAATTCAATTCGATCACCACAAGTTGGGTTATTCATGTTAACTGTTAAGTCACCATCAGAGATAGCCCCAACACCCTTATTACGAGGGTTTTTATAATGGTCCATAATCACTCGACGATACAATGCATCTAGATCTATATTACGATTAATAGACATCACTAAAGTACTCCTTCGTTTTTACTAGTCCTCTTACAAAAGCATCTACATCTTCTTTTGTATTATACAAATAAAAACTTGCTCGAGCAGTAGCAGATACTTTTAACCATCTCATTAATGGCTGTGCACAATGATGACCTGCACGTATAGCTATGCCTTCAACATCTAAAACAGTCGCTAAATCATGTGGGTGAACATCATCAATATTAAATGTTACAAGACCCGCACGATGCTTTGGACCATAGATTGTGATTCCTTCTACAGAAGATAACTGCTCTAGGGCATAATCTACAATCTCATGCTCATGTTTTTCGATATTGTCCATACCGATGTCGTTTAAGAAATCAATTGCTGCACCTAATCCAACTGCACCAGCAATGATTGGTGTACCACCTTCAAATTTCCAAGGCAGCTCTTTCCAAGTTGAATCTTGTAAGTCAACGAAATCAATCATTTCCCCACCAAATTCAATTGGTTCCATGTTTTCTAGAAGATGTTTTTTACCGTAAAGTGCACCAATACCTGTAGGAGCACACATTTTATGACCAGATAATGCATAAAAATCACAATCTAAGTCTTGTACATCCACTTTCATATGTGGCGTACTTTGTGCACCATCAACAAGCATGACTGCTCCATTTTGATGGGCAATTGCTGCAATTTCTTTTACGGGATTAATTGAACCAAGTACGTTTGAAACATACATAATGGCAACGATTTTCGTATTAGAGTTAATTGTAGCTCTTGCTTGCTCGATACTAATCGAACCATCTTCTTCTAAAGGTATATATTTAAGGGTTGCGCCAGTTGCTTTTGCCACCTGCTGCCATGGAATGATATTACTATGATGCTCCATATAAGAGATCACTATTTCATCCCCAGCTTTCAGGTTAGCTCTGCCATAACTAGCAGCAACTGTATTGATTGCAGTTGTTGTTCCTCTAGTGAAAATAATTTCTTCCATTGAAGAAGCATTAATGAATTTTCGAACTTTTTCACGAGCTCCTTCATATGCATCTGTCGCTTTTGTTCCTAGCGTATGCACGCCTCTATGAACATTGGAATTAATTTCTCGATAGTAGTTAGAAACTGCCTCAATTACCTGTACAGGCTTTTGTGAAGTTGCTGCACTATCAAGATACACTAAAGGATGTCCATTTACTTCTTGATTTAGAATAGGAAAGGCTTCACGGATTGATTTAACATCCATTACTTAACCTTCCTCTCAATTACATCAACAAGCATTTTTTTAACTTCATCAACCGGTAATTCCGAAACTACAGGTGCTAAGAATCCGTGAATAACTAAGCGCTCTGCTTCTTTCTTCGGAATACCACGACTCATTAGGTAGTAAAGTTGAGTAGGATCTACTTTACCAACTGAAGCTGCGTGACCTGCCATTACATCATTTTCATCAATTAAAAGAATTGGGTTTGCATCTCCACGAGCTTTTTCACTAAGCATTAACACACGAGAAGTTTGTTGTGCATTAGATTTAGAAGCACCGTGCTCAATTTTACCGATTCCATTAAAGATTGAAGTTGCTGCATCTTTAGATACACCATGCTTTAAGATCCAACCTTCTGATCCTTTACCGAAATGGATAATGCTCGTCGTAAAGTTTTGCGTTTGCTCACCACGACCAACAGTCACCATTTTCATATCTCCAAATGATCCGTCGCCAATTAGGTTCGTAACGTTTTCAAATACTGAGTTACCATCGTTCATTAGACCAAGTGCCCACTCAATTTTACTATCACGTCCAGCGTGGCCGCGACGTACAACATAAGCTGTTACACCTTTTGCTAATGTATCAACTGCACCGTAACTTACTTTAGCGTTATCTAAAGTAATTACCTCAGTTACTACATTTACAACAGCGCCGTTTAAGTCTTGAGAAGTTGAAACATAGTTTTCTACATAAGTTACTTCACTGTTAGCGTCCGCTACTACTAACACATGATTGTATGCAGGTACTGTTTCTCCATCCACTACGAAAATTGCTTGAATTGGTTTTTCAAGAACAACATTTTTCGGAATGTATAAGAATGCACCACCATTTACTAATGCAGCATGTAGTGCGATTAATTTGTTTTCGTCTACTTTTACAGCTTCTGTCATGAAGTACTTTTTAACAAGGTCTTCATGATCCTTAATAGCTGTGTGTAAGTCGATAAATAGAACACCTTTTTCTTTTGCTTCTGTAGAAAGCGCGTGATATACAGGTGAACCGTTATATTGTACGTATACTGATTGATCAGCATCTTCGTTCATTAAAGATGTAACTGATTCTGGTAATTGATCCTTCGTTGGAACATTGCCAGTAGTTACATCAAATTCTTTACCAAAGAAATCCCATTTAGAGATATTCGTTTTATCTGGTTTTGGTAGAGAAAGTGTTTCAGCTTTAGCAAGTGCGTTTAAACGGAACTCTGTGAAGTAAGCTGGTTCATTACGCAATGCAGAAAGCTGCTTTACTGTTTCTTGACTAAATGGAATTGTAGTACCAGTTGTCATGAGAATCCCCTCCTATCCGATTAAGCTTCTTGCCCAACTGTCTCGTCTTCAATACCTAACTCTTGTTTAATCCAGTCATATCCCTCAGCTTCTAAACGAGCTGCTAATTCAGGACCACCTGATTTTACAATACGACCTTGCATCATTACGTGAACGAAATCTGGCGTAATATAGTTTAATAAACGTTGGTAGTGAGTGATGATTAAGCAACCGAACTCTTCTCCACGCATTTCGTTAACACCTTTAGATACTACTTTTAATGCATCAATATCTAACCCTGAATCGATTTCATCAAGGATTGCAATTTTAGGTTGAATCATCATCATTTGAAGAATCTCATTACGTTTTTTCTCTCCGCCTGAGAAACCTTCATTTAAATAACGTTGTGCCATTTCTGGATCCATTTCAAGGAATTCCATGTTTTTATCTAAAGAACGGATAAATTTCATTAATGAAATTTCATCGCCTTCTTCACGACGAGCGTTTACTGCTGAACGTAAGAAATCGGCATTTGTAACGCCACTGATTTCACTTGGATATTGCATAGCAAGGAAAAGACCCGCTTGAGCGCGCTCATCAACTTCCATTTCTAATACATCGTTGCCATCAAGCTCGATGCTTCCACCAGTCACTTCATATTTTGGATGACCCATAATAGCTGAAGATAAAGTAGATTTACCTGTACCATTTGGTCCCATGATTGCGTGGATTTCTCCACCTTTTACTTCAAGGTTTACACCTTTTAAAATTTGCTTACCTTCAATAGCAACTTGAAGGTCTTGTATTTTTAATGTAGAAGCTCCCATTGTTTACCCTCCATAATCTTAACAAATAAAATTTCTATAAAATAGAAAATGGCTATTTTAGTTCATTCTCATTTTATTCTCATTCTAATCTTAAAGCAATTAAAAAGTATTTTCAAGCAGAGTACTATTTTATTAAAAAAGTTTTATTGTCTGGCTAATTTTTTGCAAAAATAGAAATTAACAACGTCACTATATATATAGGAAATAATCATTTCTACTTTAACAATGAATCGTGGTAAAAATAAGTTAAAATCAACTAAACTCACACCTGAGCAACAAAACTATGCAATCAATTAACTAAAAAAGATTTTGATAAACGAAAATATTAAAGCTCTTAACTAGTTAAGTGCATATGTCCTAATTAACTTGTTCACTTACAAAACCTAGTCCTTAGATTTCAATTACGTATTAATATATCCCAAAGATACAGTCTGAACGTATTAGGCACTATTAGATAGAAGATAGTGTTTCGTAATGTTTTCTTAAAACAATTATTTCACCATATTCTATTTAGATTATTCAATACTAATATAGTTGTTCGAGTTATTTGGGTGACACGCAGTTAAAAATTACACATATATTTAGTAAGATTCGCACTCTTTCATTATTAACAAAAAACCAATTTTTCATAAAAAAATTTATTTCTTATAAAAATGCAAAAGAACCTTTTTTAGAAAGGTTCTTTTCAAATTATATAATCATTTTTACTGCTGAAAAATTTTATAAGGTACGACAATTTCAGGCATACCAGCCGCATATGCAGCTACTTCATATTCACTAAAAATTAATTTTATTCCTTCCTGATCAAAAACCCATAATCTATTTTTATCACTTAATTCAATTTCATTTGGTGACTTAATTAAAACATATCCACTATATTTCTTTTGTAATTGTTGATAAGTATAATCTTGAATCGATTTTTCATTTCCTTTTATTAGTTTAGATAATTGAATCAGATCGCCTGTATTCAAATCAAAATTAAACGTTGTTCCTGTAGTCATTCCATGTGCGCCGCCGGTATAAACATATTCATAATAGACAACACTTAATTTCCCAGCATCATTAAAAGGAACTTTATAAGTAAAAACATATTCATAAGGTCTCCATGGACCTTGACTTGAAGTCCATTTTGCCTTCGCTTCTTTTTCTTCTGCAAGTAATTTTAGTCGATGTTGATTAGCTGCATTAGCACCTTTTTGTAATGTTGCATTTATTTTCTGTTCAGCTTTTTTGCTACTCAATCCTTTTACTTGTGGATATTTAATTGGTGTATTTCTCAATTTCACTTCGTATACTTGCGCTTTTTGTACAGAAGCAGGCGATAACTGTACTATTTTACTGTTTTGTTTCACCGCAGCTTGTGTATAAGTCGGTATCACTATAGAGCCTGTCATGATACAAGCTGTTAAGAATCGAATGACTTTTTTCATCTTTGCTCCTCCTTAAACCAAATATTACGTATAGTATGAGGAATTAAGGATTGATTTATTACTTGCTAATATCTATCAAACTGATAAAAAAATGCAGATCCTTATAATAGGATCTGCACTTTTTTATCATTAATGACTAAAGAAATAACTTTTATCTGTTCCACCAATTGTAATTGTGTAACTAGATGAACTAGCAACGATTTTAAAATGATTTGCATCGACTTTAACTGCTTGTGCAGCCACTAAAGATGCAGATAAACTTTGATTTATTCTCGTAATCACATTATCAATATTAGACAAATTTGTACTAAGTGAGATCGTCGCTTGTTTTGTTCCATCACTTACAGTAAATGTTTTACTTTTTGTCGTATCAGCATTTGTTCCAACACTTTGGCTGTTATCAAAGAATACTCCCCAATCCTTACCACCAAGTGTGATATTTGAACTTGAACCTGAACTATAAGAAATAATTTGGAATGTGTCATCCGTGCCAAACGCTGCCATTGGTCTCTTCATTAGATCAATTCCATGGGCATTACAATAATCCTGAATAAAACTATCAATTACGCCTCCCATAACTTGACCAATAGTAAAACCACTCAATGGAACATTCCAGTTAATTTTTATAGGTATCGTTATCGAACCATCACTAATTGTGAATTCCCTTGGTGTAGTTTGGAAGTCCGTTGTTGTAATAACTTTACTTACTAACTTAGCTGATGTAGCAGCAACATTTGCAAAATCAAAATTCGTTATTGCATTAGACTCGATTTCCATAGGAGGCATTAACAGTTTCAATTTTTGTTCTGCCGCTTCTAATGGGGCAACTGTAACATACGTTTTTTGTGTAGCAGTTAAGGCATTGTATGCTGCTCTTGCTGCTTCAATATTTGCCTGGTGCTCTAGTTTTACATCTGTAGGAAGTGCATCTATTAATGCTTGCACATGATCCGCTGCTGCCTTATCACTGACAATAATTGCAAGTTGTGCCTCTGCAGATTGTAAGCTAGCTTCATTAAGTACTAATGTTCTTTGAGAAGTAGTCAGTGCATTATACGCGCTACGCGCTAACTCTATTTGAGATTTATGACTATAATCCACCGTATTAGGTAAGGCATTTATCAAACCAGTCACATTGTCGGCTTTTTGCTTATCTTCAAGTGCAATCGTTAATTTTGCTTCTGCATCAACTAATTTTGCCATATTTACAACTAAAGCTTGACGATCTGCTGATAAATTATTAAAAGCATCTCTAGCTGCTTTAATTTGAATTTCATCTGAATATGAAACATTTACAGGTAATGCTGAAATTAGGTTAATCACCACGTCTGCTGCGGCTTTATCACTTAATGCAACGACCAGTTTAGCTTCTGCTTTTATTAAATCAGATTGATTTTCTACTAATGCTTTTTGATTTGATGTTAATAAATCAAATTTCGTTCGTGCTTCATTAATTTTTGCTTGATCTGTATACATGACAACTTCAGGTAATGATCTAATTAAATCACTTACACTGTCAGCAGCTGCCTTATCGGCTAATGCAATTGTTAAATTAGTTTCTGCTGACACTAAAATAGACTCATTCGATACTAAATCCTTTTGTGCATCTGTTAGTAGATTATAAGCTGCACGTGCGGCTTCAATTTGTACTTTGTCTGTATGTTTTACTAAAGCAGGCAATAAAGTGATTAGCTCACTAACATCATCAGCTTTTTCTTTATCATTAATTGCAATGATTAAATTTGCTTCTGCAGCTTGTAGTAATGCTAAGTTTGTTACTAATGCTTGGCGACCTGACGATAAATCTTCATAAGACTTTCTGGCTGCTTTGATCTGTGTTTCATCAAAATATTTAACACTTATCGAAAGTGCTGCGATTAGGTTACTCACCACGTCTGCTGCGGCTTTATCACTTAAAGCAACGACCAATTTAGCTTCTGCATTTGTTAAATCAATTTCATTTTCTACTAATGCTTTTTGATTTGCTGATAATAAGTCATATTCAGTTCGGGCTTCTGTAATCTTAGCTTCATCTGAATACATCACGGTTTCAGGTAACGCTTTAATCAAATCGCTTACTTTGTCAGCTGCAGCTTTATCTGCTAACGCTACAATTAATTGATCCTCAGCAGTCTTTAAATCCGTTGTATTGAGTACTAAAGCTTTTTGTTCAATCGATAATGTCTCATATGCAGCTCTTACTGACTCTATTTGAATTTTATGTGTGTAATCCACTACACTAGGCAAATTATCAATTAGTGTTGTTACAGCAGTAGCAGCCTTGATATTTGTTATGATTTCTACTGATTTCGCAAGTTTTTCTTGATAGTTTAATCCTACCAATGTTTTTTGAAAAGCAGTTAACTGATTGAATGAATCATTTGCATCTTTTATTGCAAGATCATTAGTTATTGTAATTTTATTAAGTTCTGGAAGTGCGTTAATCTTTAGTAAAACGATATTTGCTACAATTTGGTCATAACTTAATCCACTTGGTTTTTGGACTAATTGACCATTTATTTTGTTAATTTGAGCAAGTTGATTTTCATTGATTAAAAGATTCTTACTTTGAATATTTTCTACCTTTGTATTGCTACCCAACTCAATTTTCCCTTTATTCATTTCAGAAGCAAGGATATTTCCGATCTGCGGTAGGGTAAATAATATATTTGACACTGTATTTAATAAAACATTGCTAACTTGAGCACTGCCTGATATTTCTAAAGTTGTGCCTTTAGTATTGATATGAACTGTTCTAGTTGGCACATTTAAGATTAATTTATTGGCGTTATTCATTAAATCAATTGTTTCAATTGATGATTGAAGACCACCTGTTAATATAATATTATTACTTGTCATTACTGAATTAATCTTTATCTGATCTCCAAGTGTTATTTTTGAGTTACCTTTTACTTCTAATTGATTAACAGCTGCGTTCAGCATTAAAGTTTGTACCTTTTCACTTGTTGATAACTTTTTTATGTCACCTAAACTATTAATCTGACTATTCTTCAGTATATTTAATTGAAGAATGATAGCATTTATATCAATATTCAAAATACTATTAGTCCCAGCCTCAATTAAATTGTTAATTGTTCCTGAAATATTAACGTTTACTGAAGATCCATTTGAGTTATTCGTAAGAGTATTAATCTTCGCCTTACCATTTATCGTAACCGCTGATGATGATTGAATTGTTAATGTTCCGATATTACCATTCAAACTAAGTGTATTGACCCCATTGCTAATGCTAACTTTATTAATTTTTGTTACAGAATCTGTTTTAAGAATCGCATTAGATGATAATACAATATCGCTTACAATCGTTTTGCCAAGTACTTGGATTGAAGATTTTGGTGATTTCACTTCTAATTTACTTAAGTTCGAACCATCAAAAATAATTTCAAGATTTGAAGATGATGGAGAAGTAGCATTTGTGATTGCATTCGTTGATCCATTTAAAGTTGAAGCTGCAAAAGATAAGGAGTTATAAAATTTAGTATTACTCACTTTATTAGTTGCATCACTTCCACTCACTGATTTAATAGCCTTGGATTGGTTAGTGATTGTTGTTTTTCCTTTTACGACTACTTTACTAGTCTTAAAGACAGATTTTACATTTGGTGTTATGTCTAAATTACTTTTAATTGTAATGTTTTTGATAGTGATATAGTTTGCATTTACTCTTAAAGTTCCATTAAACTTTGTATTCTTCCCGTCAAATACAATATTATTTGCATAATTTGTATCACCTTTTTTCGATGCCTTACCAGGTGAATTTAACTCAATTAAACTGACATTTTTAATTTGATGATTTGCATCGTATGTAAATTGAACACGTGCCTTTTTAAGTGCAGTAGTATTTCCAAATACACCGCTAAATGTTTTTGAGAACTTGAAGGTTTTTTTGCCTATTTTAATTGAATTCTTAGTAATTTTTGAGATTGTTTCAATTTTCGAAGTGTAAATTTTTTGTGTAGAATGTTTTGATGTTGTCATAGATGTGTGGTGTTCTTGATGGTTTGTTAAGTAATTTGAATTACTCTCGTGTAAGTTTGTGATTTTTGTAGTGGCTTTTACACTAATTACATTAAATGGAAATGTTGTCGTTATAGCAGATGTAAGTAAAACCGAGCTAACAACGGCAGCCATTTTATTTGACTTTAGTACTTTTTTCATAGATTCTCCCTTTTCCTATACAAAATGAACGCAAATGTAATTATATTACATTTTTGGAAATTATGTATATTCTCTTATAAATTTTAATAATAATATTTTTTGTTGCAGATTTCTAAACTTATATAAGTCTATATACCTTCTTTTTCTCAAAATCCCTTTTTTAAATGGAATCTATTCTAAAGATTATTGCATTTAGTATTTTAGCGACAGAAGTTGATTACAACGGAAGGTAAGAGATTCCTGTGGGAGATGTGGGAAGGTTAAAGACAGCCCGCATTAGGCCCACAAGATGTGGGTCATGCATGCTTTATGATAGGATGTCGTGGTGGTTTTAGCACGCCTACCTTTCTCAGTTTTCATCCCCAGAAAATGATTAGCCTGGAGTTATAATCATATAACACATTCTTAAATAGCCACAATGTATAAGAAAACAGCTTTAAAATATAAAAACCGATTTTTCATATTAAATAATTACAAGCAAATCATTTATAATAAAAACATATATAATAGAAGATTTTATTCAGAAAGTGGGATATATAGTGGCGAATATATTTGTAGCTGGTAAAATACCAGAAAAAGCAGAAGAAATTTTAAAAGGTAACGATATAACTATTTATAATGGTGATGGATTAATCTCTGAAGAAGAGCTCTGTGAAAGTGTAAAAAATGTTGATGCAATTCTAAGTTTACTTTCTACTCCAATTACAAAAAGGGTGATCGATGCAGCGAAACATGTGAAGATCATTGCGAATTATGGAGCTGGATTTAACAATATTGATATTGACTATGCTACAAGCAAAGGAATCCATGTGACAAATACTCCATTTGTTTCTACAGATGCAACGGCAGAGTTAACACTTGCGATCCTATTAGCAGTTTCAAGAAGAGTAGTAGAAGGCGATCAGTTATGCCGTACGAGTGGTTTTGATGGATGGGCACCATTATTCTTTAGAGGCACTGAAGTTTCAGGGAAAACAATTGGAATCTTTGGCTTTGGTAATATTGGACAAGCCGTAGCAAAAAGAGCAAATGCTTTTAATATGAAGGTTTTATATACTCAACCTAGAAGGTTAAGTCCAGAGATTGAACAACAGTATAATGCAACATATGTTTCATTTGACGACTTACTTAAAGAATCTGATTTTGTTTCACTTCACTCTCCATATAAACCTGAACTACACCATCTCTTTGGAGAAGAAGAATTTGCAAAAATGAAAAAAACTGCCTTCTTTATCAACGCGGCAAGAGGTACACTCGTTAATGAATCTGAGTTAGTTAGTGCTTTAAAACATGGTGTGATCGCTGGTGCTGCATTGGATGTTTTTGAATTTGAACCGAGCATTACGGACGACTTAAAAACATTATCTAATGTTGTATTAACACCCCATATTGGAAATGCGACTTATGAAACGCGTGAAGCGATGTCAGAAGTCGCAGCTAAAAATATTGTTGAGGTAATAAACGGTCGAAATCCTATTTCTGCTGTAAATGAAATATTTGTTAAAAACTAATCTTTACTAATATGAATAGAAGTTATTAATCAAAAAAAAATCTTAGCAAAAATGCTAAGATTTTTTTGATTACTTATTCGCTTACAGGTACTACAGCACCTTCATACTTTTCAATGATGAAATCTTGAATTTCTTTTGAGTGTAATACTTTTACTAATGCTTTAATCTCTTTTTTGTCTTTGTCACCTTCACGTACAGCAATGATGTTTACATATGGAGATTCTTTACCCTCTAAAGCAATAGCATCCTTCATAGGATTTAAACCAGCATCAATCGCGTAGTTAGTATTGATTAAAACAGCATCACCTTGTTTATTTTTATAAACTTGTGGAAGTAATCCAGCTTCAACGTCAGCTCTGAATTTTAAGTTTTTAGGGTTTTCAGCAATATCTTTAATTGTTGCAACAGTTGGATCTACACCATCTGCAATTTTAATTAAACCTTCTTGTTGTAATAGGCTTAACATACGACCATGATCCGCAACTGAACTACTCATGATAATTGTTCCACCTTTTGGTAGATCGTCTAAGCTTTTATATTTTTGAGAGTAAACACCGATTGGCTCGATATGAATACCACCAGCATTTTCAAATTTATATCCATTTTCTTTCATTTGTGATTCTAAGTAAGGAATGTGTTGGAAATAGTTAGCATCTAATTCTTTAGATTCTAAAGCTTTATTCGGTAACACATAGTCTTGGAATTTTACGATTTTTAAATCAATTCCTTCTTTTTTCAGTAAAGGCTTTGCTTCTTCTAAGATTACTGCGTGAGGTACGTTTGATGCACCTACTACTAATTCTTTATTTCCTTTTCCACCAGCTTCGTTTTCTCCATTACCACATGCAGCTAATGATAAAGCTAATACGCCTGCTCCTAATAAACCTGTAATCTTTTTGAAATTCATGTTCTTTTTCCTCCCTAAATTTGAATTAAGCTCTTTTATCTATTTTTGTTGTTATTAAATCTCCAATAAATTGAAGTATAAATACAATGATTAAGATGATGACTGTTGCCACTAACGTTACTTCATTATTTGACCTTTGGTAACCTTCCATAAATGCTAAGTTACCAAGTCCTCCGCCACCTACAACCCCTGCCATTGCTGTATAACCAACGATTGCAATTGTTGTAACAGTTAAGCCTGAGATAATAGCAGGCAATGCTTCTGGAATAAGGACTTTTAATATAATTGTGAAAGTACTTGCTCCCATTGCTCTTGCTGCTTCGATTACACCTTTATCAATTTCACGTAAACCAATTTCAACCATTCTTGCATAAAATGGTGCAGCTCCGACAATAAGAGCAGGTAATGCAGCTTTCGCACCAAGCATTGAATCAAGGATAAATATTGTAAACGGAATTAATAAAATGATTAAAATAATAAACGGTATTGATCTGAATATATTTACAAATCCAGCTAAAATCATGTTGATTACTTTGTTTTCTAAAAGCTGGTCTTTACTTGTTAAAAATAATAGCAACCCGATAATTAAGCCTAAAATAAAAGTAGCTAATGCTGCGATTACTGTCATAAATAAAGTTTCTTGTGTTGCTAAGATCATTGTTTCCCAATCTACATTCGGAAAAAGTTGTGTCATGTTACGCTACCTCCACTTCAACTTGCTTTGATTCTAAGTAAGAAATTGCCTCTTTGATGTTATTTAAATCTCCTACAAGTTGAATAGTCAGTGTTCCGTAAGACCCTTCAGCCGTTTGAACAATTTTTCCTTGCAAAATATTGATTTCAATATCAAAGTGCTTTACTACTTCAGATATATGGGGTTGATTAGCCTGTCCATTTTTAAATGTAAGCCTGTAAGTTTTATCATTCCCATTGCTTTCTATAATTACTTGATGATTAAATTCTTCGTCTGTTCCTCTAATCTGTTTTACGAATTTCTTTGTAATTTCTTGTTGTGGATGAGTGAACACATCTACTACATGTCCTTCTTCAACGACTCTTCCATTTTCCATTACTGCTACTCGCTGACAAACCTTTTGAATAACATGCATTTCATGTGTAATCATAACGATTGTAATTCCTAGTTGCTTATTAATACTTGTTAATAGTGAAAGTATTGAGTCAGTTGTTTCAGGATCTAAAGCAGAAGTAGCTTCATCACATAATAAAACATCTGGATTATTTGCTAATGCTCTTGCAATCCCAACACGCTGCTTTTGACCTCCACTTAGTTCCGAAGGGTATGCATTTTCTCTTCCTTCAAGGCCCACAAGCTTAATTAATTCCTTCGCACGTTCAACGCGTTCCTTTTTTGAAACCTTTGCAATTTCAAGTGGGAAAAGTATATTGTCTAAAACTGTTCTAGACCATAATAAGTTAAAGTGCTGGAATATCATCCCGATTTTCTGTCTTGATTTTCTAAGCTCTGCTGATGAACACTTTGTAATTGATTTCCCATTGACGATTACTTCACCATCTGTTGGAATTTCAAGTCCGTTTAGCATTCGTAATAACGTACTTTTCCCAGCACCGCTATATCCGATCATGCCAAAGATTTCTCCTGCTTCAATTGTTAATGAAACATCCTTTACCGCGGTAACAGTGCCCTTTTTGCTCCTATATATCTTACTTACATTATTTATTTGAATCATTCATGATTTCTCCTCTCAAACATTCTAACAACTCTCTTTTCAATTTTTTGTAAGAACTTACTTTTTTAGTCTTTAAAAACAAAAAAACCTTTCTACTCGCATGAGCAGAAAGGTTTAACATAAAAAGTAAGCCTTTCTCTCATCTCTCAAAGCAATTGCTTTGCAGGAATTAGCACCATTTCAATGACTAGCATTGACGGTTGCTGGGTTTCACAGGGCTCAGTCCCTCCACCTCTCTCGATAAGAGTTAACGTATCAAATATTCGGTTGTTTAATGTAATTTTCATTCTACAAACTTAGACATAAGTTGTCAACAATTTTCTAAAAGTTTTTTCTCATTCTCCACACTCGTATATTGAAAGATTGTTTCAATGAGTAATAATAATCGATAATTCCCCTCATAAGAAGCGTCATTTAATTTTAATAAAAGACCTAAACGTTCTCTTCCTAAATTTAACGATTTCCAACCATCTTTTGTTAAATTTATTCTTAACTGTGGAATAGCCCGATCTAATATTTCAATAAATGGAGCTTTTTTGCTGAATTTGATATATGACTTCTCATTAAGACAATTTAATTCGATAATTCGATCTTCTATCGGTAAAATAATTTGTAAATATTCTTTTTTTACAAATAAATTTCTAGCTTGTCCAACCCACTCCTTAATTTCCATATCGTATACACCTCTTCCGAATTCTTTAAAACTATTTTCTCATAGATAGGTGTTATGTTCTTTATTTTTCGCTCGACAATTACCATGGGTAAATGCATTTTATTCTACAACTTTCACCTTATTTCCCAAGAAATATGTCAGAAGTTGGGTACATTCAGAAACTTTAAGAATGCGTAAGGTTATTACAACTCCAGGTTGCTCCCTTTCCGTGGGGTGTGAGCTGAGCCTCCTCGGCTTCGCCTGTGGGGTCTCAGCTTTCCCACATTTCCCACAGGAGTCTCGCACCTTCCGTTGTAATAACCTTTTGTCAGTTTTAATTCAAATTTAAAAGCAACATTCTATCAGTAAAAAAAACTTAAAAACAAAAAAATGACAACTAATAACTTGTAAATTAGTTGTCACTTTTTATTACCAAGAGGTCTTCTCAACCCTCTCAATATTCATCGTTTAATATATAGATTATATTTTTTTAATAAGTCATGTAAGTACGGAACAGATTGGAAAGCGTATATCTTTTGCTTGATTTCTCCTTTGTCGAAGATAAGTAAACAAGGTACACTTTCAATTTTCCAGTGCTGAGCTTCTTGTGTTAGATCATTAATATTTTGCTTGGATAATGGTAAGTTAGGCAGTATTTCATTTGTGATTTCTAACATTTTTGATGCTACTTGGCAAGTACCACACATAGCGGTATATATATATAAAATTGTTGTTTCTTTTGATTCTATACGTTGCATTAATTCATTCTTTGTCCACTGGTGCATATCAATATTCCTCTTTATATTGTTCTTAAATAGTCTGTAAAAACAGAAATGTCTGCTCCTAATAATACACTTGCTAAATGTTGGCTTGGGGCTGTTGCAACTTCACGATAACTTCTGTCAATATACAAATGCTCCGCTTGAGGAAATTCTCTTTTTAATAATCTTCGCAGTTTTTCTCCAGCCTCATCAGCATCAACTAGCACATAGATTTCTCTAAAATCTAACATTTCCGCTAGTTCATCTAATTTAGTTGTCCCTACAGTTCCATTTGTACAAATGATATCTACAGGTTCTTTTATTATAGACTGTATTTTTCTTTTATCAGTAGTACCTTCGACAATGATTACTTTTCTTTGTTCTTCAATATTCACTGGGCATCACCTAATGTAAAGGACTCTAAAGCTTAATTCATTTATATAGTATATTCTATTTTCGTTTGTTGTTTCCTTTTTTTCATGAAAGGAATATTAACTACCCCAAAAACAAGACAAAAAATAACATAAAAAAGTATTTTGTATTTATCAGTATACACATAAATTAAGAAAAGCGCCCATAATTGGACGCTCTTAAAGATAATTAATCTTGATTAATCATTTCTTCATATTTTTCAGCAGACATTAACTCTTCATATTCTGAAGTGTTAGAAGCCTCAACAACTACCATCCAAGCTTTTTCGTATGGTGATTCGTTTACGAATTCTGGATTATCATCTAGGTCTGAGTTTACTTCAACAACTTTCCCACTAATAGGAGCATAAAGTTCAGAAACTGTTTTTACAGACTCAACGCTACCAAATGGCTCGTTTACTGTAATATCATCGCCTACTTCTGGTAACTCAACAAAAACGATATCTCCAAGCTCTGATTGTGCAAAATGAGTAATACCGATATAGTACTTATTACCTTCAACTCTTACCCACTCATGTTCTTCTGAATAACGTAATTCTTTTGGAATTGACATTGTGAATCCTCCTCGATTAATTACCATAATTTATGTTATTTTATAACCAAACTTTTTCAAATACTTCTTCGTTAAAACCAACTGTCGCTTTATCTCCGTTAAAAAGAAGCGGTCTTTTGATCAGTTTGCCATCTGAACTTAAAAGTTCTAGAAGCTCTTCTTCAGTTTTAGTTGGAATAACATCCTTCAAGCCAAGTTCTCGGTATTTTACACCACTTGTATTAAATAGTTTATTAATAGGAATCCCACTCGCTTTTAAAACATCAGCAAGTAGTTCCTTTGAAGGCGGATTTAACGTAATATCAACTGCTTCCACAGTTACATTATGTTCTTTAAGCCAAGAAGCAGCTTTTCGACAAGTTCCACACTTTGGATATGTATAAAAAATGATACTCATATTAGCAACTCCTCCCATTTTCTATTTTATCACAGTAAATAAGTGAGTTAAAATAGTTCGGTTAGAAAATTCTGTTATAAATTGTCATTTATAAATATTATAACAACATTCGACAATATTAACTAGTTAAACGTTCGGTTATTTTTAAATTTATTACGGTATTTTTTTTATATCTTAACTATCATTCGTATTTCCAAGGTAGGTTTACTCAACCATTAATGATGACAATTTAATAGAATTTAGAAATAACCTATATTAGTATGTCATATCTGAAGTTAAATTATCCTATTTTTACCATGTAATAGTATAATGATTGGATCAAAAATAGCAATTCATAAAAAAACTGCCAATCTCTATGAAAGGCAGTTTTTCTAGTCTTAAACTGTGTAACGCTCAGCAGCTAATACACCAGCAGCGATTTCACGCTTTTTAGCAATTACGTTAATTGGCGTGTGTCGAGTAAATTTACGAAGTGCAGAAGTCATCATTCGTAAAGAATCTCCTGACTCAACAGCAACTAAAGTTTCTTTTGCATGAGCCTCAATCTCATTGAACGCTTCTTGACAGAATACTTGAGTGTAAAGTAGTTTTTGGTTCGATTTTTCTACGCCTACTTTGTTGATTGCTTTTTCTGTACGAAGAATTGCAGATTCCATTGCATAAATATTGCTTGCAATATCAGCAATGTTTACTAAGATTTCTTGCTCTCTTTCTAATGCTTTACCGAATTTTTGAGCAGCTAATCCTGCAATCATGATTCCGATTTTTTTCGCATTACGTAGTAAATGCTTTTCTTGTTCAAGTGGCGCATCGCCTACTTCTGAAGGCATAAACATCATAAGCTCTTCTTGAATTGCTTGAGCTTGTTGAAGTAAAGGTAATTCACCTTTCATTGCTTTACGTAAGAATGTACCTGGTACGATTAATCGGTTAATTTCATTTGTACCTTCAAAGATACGGTTAATACGAGAATCACGATAAATGCGCTCAATTTCATATTCTGCCATGAAACCATAACCACCATGAATTTGAACACCTTCGTCAGCTACATAGTCTAAAACTTCTGAACCGAAGAATTTATTTAATGAACACTCAATTGCATATTCAGAAACAGCAGCAGCTACTGCTTTAGGATCTTTTGCTTGTTCCTCAGTTAATTGACTGAAACGGTCTTCAAATAAACCAACTGTACGATATACTGAACTTTCATTTGCATAAATTTTCGTAGCCATATTCGCTAATTTTTCTTGAATTAAGCTAAATTTAGCGATTGGTGTTTTAAACTGTTGACGTTGGTTTGCATAAGTTGCAGATAATTCTAATGCACGTTTAGAAGATCCAACAGTACCTACAGCTAATTTGTAACGACCAATATTTAAAATGTTAAATGCAATGACATGACCTTTTCCTACTTCACCTAAAAGATTTTCTACTGGTACTGCAACATCTTCTAAAATTAAAGTACGAGTAGAAGATGATTTAATACCCATTTTCTTTTCCTCTGGGCTAGTTGAAACGCCAGAATAGTTTCTTTCAACGATAAATGTAGAGAAATGCTCACCATCAATTTTTGCATATACAACGAATACATCTGCAAATGCAGAGTTAGTGATCCATTGTTTTTCACCGTTTAAGATATAATGAGTACCTTCAGCATTTAATTTCGCTGTTGTTTTCGCTCCTAATGCGTCAGAACCTGAACCTGGTTCTGTTAACGCGTATGCAGCTAATTTTTCACCAGTAGCTAAATCAGGTAAATAACGTTTCTTTTGATCTTCGTTACCGAATAAAACGATTGGAAGTGATCCAATTCCAACATGCGCTCCATGAGTAATTGCAAAACCACCAGCTAAAGAAAACTTCTCTGAAATTAATGAAGAACTAATTTTATCTAATGCAATGCCACCATATTCTTCTGGAATATCAGCAGCAAGTAAGCCTAGCTCACCAGCTTGCTTTAATAAACGTACAGAACGCTCGAATTCATGCTTCTCTAAATACTCTAATTCTGGTAAAACTTCATTTACAACAAACTCTTCAGTTGTCTTCGCAATTAATTTGTGCTCATCAGTATAATCCTCTGGAGTAAAAATTTTATCAAAAGTGATTTCTTCTGTTAAAAAGCTTCCGCCTTTAATGACACTACCGATTGTTTTTTCCATCATTACTTCCTCCTGTTTTCTTGTCATTTATTTTGTTTTCCAATGTTTTTATTAAATTAATTCAAATACTCCAGCAGCACCCATTCCGCCACCGATACACATTGTTACTACACCGAACTGCTCTCCACGACGCTTCATTTCATGTAATAGAGATAGTGTTAATTTTGCACCAGTACAACCAAGCGGATGTCCTAATGCAATTGCACCACCGTTTACGTTTACTTTATTTTCATCTAAACCTAAATGACGCATTACTTGAATTGACTGTGAAGCAAATGCTTCGTTTAGCTCAAATAATCCGATATCAGATAAACTTAACCCTGCTAGTTTAAGAGCTTTTGGAATTGCTTCAACTGGACCAATTCCCATCACTTCTGGTGCTACACCTGCAACTGCAAATGAACGGAATTTTAACAGTGGACTTAATCCTTCTGCTTCAGCTTTTTCACGATCCATTACTAATACAGCAGCAGCGCCATCACTTGTTTGTGAAGAGTTACCAGCAGTCACTGATCCTCTTACATTAAATGCTGGACGTAATTTTGCTAAAATCTCAGAAGTTGTACCTTCACGTACACCCTCATCTTGAGAAAAAGTAAACCTTTTCTCTTCTAATTTGTTGTTAGAGTTAATCGAACGTAGCGCTACATCAACTGGAACAATTTCATCCACAAAGCGACCTTCACGAATTGCTGCAGCTGCTTTTTGATGGCTTCGAACCGCAAATGCATCTTGGTCTTCACGAGAAATCCCATAGCGATTAGCTACTTGCTCAGCAGTATGTCCCATGCCCATATAATATTCAGGTGCGTTTTCTACTAATCTACTATTTGGACGAATGACATGTCCTGACATTGGTACTAAACTCATCGATTCAGCACCACCAGCTATCGCTGCTTCTGAGTGACCTAACATAATTCGCTCTGCAGCATACGCTATACTTTGTAAACCTGACGAACAATAACGATTGATTGTGATAGCTGGTACTGTATTTGGTAATCCAGCAAGTGCTCCAATATTTCGTGCCATATTTAAGCCTTGTTCAGCTTCAGGCATTGCACATCCAAAAATTAAATCATCAATTGGACCATCATAATTACCAGCACGTTTTAGTGTTTCTTTTACTACTAATGCTCCTAAATCATCTGGTCGAACTGTTGCAAGTGAACCTTTTTTCGATTTGCCTACAGGTGTTCTTGCACCTGCTACAATGACAGCTTCTCTCATGTTCTTCCCTCCATCTCCGATTAGTTACGTAACGGTTTTCCTTTTACAAGCATGTGCTGCATACGAGCTTGTGACTTCATTTCAGTGATTAAGCTTAAGAATGCTTCTCGTTCAATGTCTAATAAATATTGCTCATCAACTTTTGTACCGAATGGAACTTTACCACCAGCAATCACATAAGCTAATTTTTTTGCAATTGTTAAATCATGCTCACTAATATATCCAGATTGATACATTGCTTGAGCACCTAATAATAATGTTGCATAGCCTGTTTCACCAACAACAGGAACTTTCTCACGTATTGGCGCACTATAGCCAGCTTCATATAATTCTAGAACTCGTTGTTTTGCTTCATAAATTAAATGATCCGCATTAAACACTTTACGATCATTGTGATTTAAGAATCCGTTTTCAAAAGCTTCTTGTGCAGATGTAGACACTTTAGCCATCGCCACTGTTTCAAACACTCGGTTTGCTAAAGTTTGCAAGTCAAACTGTACACCTTCTGGGAATTGTTTTAATTGTTTCATATAAAGCTCTTTACTACCGCCACCGCCAGGAATTAATCCTACGCCAACTTCAACTAATCCCATATAAGTCTCGGAAGATGCAACAATACTAGATGCCGGTAAACAAATCTCTGAACCTCCACCAAGTGTCATTCCATATGGAGCTACTACTACTGGTTTATCAGAGTATTTGATTTTCATCATTGCGTTTTGGAAGCCTTTAACAACCATTTCAATTTCAAAGTAGTTATCATCTTGAGCTTCCATTAGAATCATTGCTAAATTTGCTCCAACACAGAAGTTCTTAGCTTGATTTCCAATGACTAACCCTTTGTAATTTTTAGATACTTCCTCAACTGCGAAGTTAATCATTTGTGTAATATCCATACCGATTGCGTTACTCTTTGTATGGAACTCTAAACAAGCAACACCATCTCCAAGGTCAATTAAACTTGCACCAGAATTTTTCTTAATGATACGACCTTGTTCTTTTAAAGCGCTAAGTTTAATTTCTTTTTCATTTCGCTCTAATTGAACATATTCCCCATTATGATAGAAACTAACAACACCATTATCTTGTTTGTAGAAGCTATCATTACCATTATCTAACAGATCCTTCACCCAACTAGGAACAGAAATCCCTTCGCTTTCCATGCGGACAACTGACTTAGAAACACCAATTGCATCCCAAATCTCAAAAGGACCTAAATCCCATCCAAATCCCCATTTCATTGCTTGGTCAATTCCTACAATATTATCTGAAATCTCACCAGTTAATTGAGCAGAGTACGCTAATACTGGACTAATAATACTCCATAGGAAGTTTCCAGCTCTATCATCAGCGTATACAAGCGCTTTCAACTTATTTGATAAACCTTTTACTTGTTTAACAGTTTCAGTAGAAACAGTCGTTAATTTTTTTCTTGCACCATATTCAAAAGTAGCTGGATCTAGTTCTAAAATTTCCTTACCTTGTTTTAAGAAGAATCCTTGACCGCTCTTACTTCCTAACCATTTACGATCTGCCATTTCCTTCATAAACTCTGGAACCTTGAATACTTCTTTTTCTTCGCCTTCTACTAAGTCATAAACATTATTTGCAACATGGATAAATGTATCTAATCCAACTACATCTAACGTACGGAAAGTAGCACTAGATGGACGGCCAATCATCGGACCAGTAATTGAATCTACTTCACCAACGCTATATCCACCTTTAAGCATCTCACGAACTGTTACAAGTAACCCGTAAGTTCCGATTCTGTTCCCGATAAAGTTAGGTGTATCCTTCGCAAGTACAACCCCTTTACCTAAAACATCTTCACCAAATTTTTTCATAAATGACAGTACTTCATGAGATGTATGTTGTGTAGGAATTACTTCTAATAATTTTAAGTATCTAGGTGGATTAAAAAAGTGTGTGCCTAAGAAATGTTTTTTAAAGTCTTCAGAACAATCTTCAGACATTGCTTCAATTGAAATTCCTGATGTGTTAGAGCTTATGATTGATCCAGGCTTACGAACTGCATCAACTTTTGCTAATACTTGTTTTTTTATCGCTAAATTTTCAACTACTACCTCAATGACCCAGTCAACTTCACTTAAACGACTCATGTCATCTTCAAAATTTCCAGCTTCAATTAAAGCTAAATTTTTCTTTGAGGCTAGAGGAGCTGGTTTTTGTTTTAATAATTTTTGAATAGCCGTTTGACTAAAACGATTACGAAATTCTTTAGATTGGGTAGTAAGACCTTTTGCAGTATCTTCCTCAGATAATTCTCTTGGAACAATATCAAGAAGTAATGTTGGAATACCTATATTCGCTAAGTGTGCTGCAATACCTGAACCCATCACACCCGAGCCGAGTACAGCGGCTTTTTTAATTCTTTGGATCATATGCATTTCTCCTCCTTGTTTCTTGAATGAATACTCATTCACTTTCAAGATAGAATTTCCCCATCGCAAATGAGCTCTACTTTCACTATATGCTAAATTCTAATTTTTCGCAATAAACAAAAAGTTTAAATTAATATTTTTTTATTTTTAGCCAATCCCTTTTTACTAATAAGATTACTGTATTAGGTTAGTCTAATGAATGGAGGTGATTACTATGCGACGGAAGAGAAATCCATCTAAGGGTGCAGTTAGTGCAGCAAGTGTACAAGGAAATGCAGGTCATGGAGATCAAAAGCAGGAAAAAGGAAAACAAAGTAACAACCAGCAGTACGGACGAGAAAATATGGGTCAATAAGAATATTTTTTTACTAAGGTTTTTTCCATAGACTAGGACCATGAAATAATAAAAAATAATGTTGTTTTGTTTTTGAATTTATATTAAGGTCGATTCACAAATAATCCTGTATAAAAAGAAAAAAGAGACTGTTGAAATAAGGATCTCGGACAATCCTCTTTTCAGCAGTCTCTTTCAATTCATTATTTACTGAACATACCTTTTAACACGAAAGCTACGTTAGCTGGACGTTCAGCTAAACGACGCATGAAGTATCCATACCAGTCAGTACCATAAGGCACGTAAACACGCATATTATAGCCTTCTTTAACAAGCTCTAATTGGCGTTCAACACGAATACCATATAACATTTGGAATTCGAACTGATCGTTAGGGATATTATGTTCTTTTACTAATTGCTTAGTATATTCAATCATAGCTTCATCGTGAGAAGCAATCGCAGTAAAGTTACCGTTTAATAAGTGCATTTTAATGATTTTTTTGAAGTTCTCATCAACGTCTTTTTTGTCTGGGAATGCAACTTCTGCAGGTTCTTTATATGCACCTTTAACTAGACGTAAGTTTGGATTTAAACTATTTAAATCATTGATATCGTTTTCAGTTCTGTATAAATAAGCTTGAATTACAGTACCGATATTATCGTACTCAGATTTTAATTGTTTAAATATGCGAATTGTTTTTTCACAACGAGTAAAGTCTTCCATATCAATCGTTACAAACACATTGTGTTTTGTAGCAACTTCAAGAATTCGACGCATATTTCCTAATACAAGCTCGTCCGAAATATCAAGACCCATTGAAGTCATCTTTAATGAAAGTTGTGAATTTAAATTATTTTTGCCGATTGCTTCAATTGCTTCGATACAATGATCAGTCATTTCGTTTGCTTCTTCAACCGTATCAACGAATTCACCTAAATAATCAATTGTAACCTTTAAATCTTTTTTATTTAAATCTTGGATTACTCTAGTTGCTAAATCAATTGTTTCCCCAGCAACGAAACGAGCTGCACCAAAACGAAGACCGTATTTCTTTGCCATCTTCGTTAAAAATTTATTTTTTGACATGAATAAAAAAGTATTTTTCATCAATTGTTCCATCTCTTAACCCCCAAATTCTTAAATCGTACTTCTCTCTCTATCTAATACTAATGTATCATTTAATGAATATCGTTAAAACATTTTTTTAGCAAATTGTCGAATTTTGTGTAAACTAAAAACGCTTTCTAAATATTATATTATCATAACTTTAGTCATCAGTCATCCATACGACGTCCTAAAACTTATTACCTATTTTTTCTTATTTGCTATTTCGTCTCGGTGTTGTTCATTTAATGTTTTTATTTCTTTAATTAAATGAACCATTTCTTCCTTCGCTTCTGGGTATGTTTCATTCCAATGTTTCGCCAATGGAGGCATAGATTTAGATATATATGTGTACATGATCCACTTCTCTACTTTTTCTTGTTTTTCCTCAGACCATTCTCCAAGCATTAATTCTGTATATTTCTTAATTAGTGCTTCAAATTTTTGTTCAAATTCCTTTTGCATAAAACTCACCTCTCCTACATACTGCATAACTTTTTAAAATGTATTCTGATACACGAAATTATATTATACATTCGCAAATAATAAAAATAGATGAATGCTAGTTTATTAATTACATTTTCATACTATATCGCATAATTTCTCATTTCACACATTGTACACACTTTCACAAACTTCCAATGAATATTGTCTTTATACTAGATGGTGTAACTATTTATAATAAGCAATGTATTGGAGTGATCATCTTGGAACGGGATAGTATTCAGTATTGCATCGAATTGGCTCTTAAAAAAAAGAATGTATTAGATCAAAATATATATAAATATGTAACTCGTGCAGCATTGGCTTCTATTTATATTAGTTTTATTTTAATTGTGTGCTTAAAATTAGCAGAAGTTTTCCGACTACAAGAATCTCTATTCACTTCAGTAGCCTATCCTTTTGTTTTCGCCACAGCACTCGTTATGATTATATATGGCGGTGGAGAACTTTTTACTAGTAATACAATGTATTTTACAATCTCTACGTTGGCTAAAAAAACAAGCAAAATTGATTTAATCAGAAACTGGATTGCATGTTACTCTGGTAATATTTTAGGATGTATTGTCTTTGCCGTCTTGTACTACTTTACTGGTTTATCCAAGGAATTTCCAATAGATCATTACTTAACAAATGTTGTTGATCACAAGATACACGCTTCTTTTATTCAATTGTTTTTTAAAGGAGTATTATGTAATTGGCTTGTTTGTCTTGCTTGTTTTTTACCAACAAGATTAAAAGACGATATGGCAAAAATGGTCATAATTTTCTTATTGGTATTTGCGTTCTTTTTTTCTGGTTATGAACATAGTGTAGCAAATATTGCCGTTTTTACATTAGCATCAATTATGCCTCATGATATAGCATTTACTTTTAGTAATGTTTTACACAATTTAGTTCCAGTTACTTTAGGTAATATTGTTGGTGGTTCTATCGGTGTTGGCGTTTGTTATTATTACTTAAACAATCGTAGCTCTGTAAATCATGAAAAATTAAAACAAATTTCATAAAGAATGATTTTTACCTAAACCTGTCCAAAAACTAAGTAGACAGGTTTTTTCGTGCAAATCTATATTTAATATGGTAATAATGTGATTATATATGAAAATTTTACCTTTTTTGGTGGTGACAAAATGAAGTATAATAAATTCGTTTATTTTATCATGATTAGTTCATTTTTGTGTTTTTTACTATTAACTTATGGATTTATAAAAGGTGCATACACAGTTTTAAATCCTCAGAAAAGCAAACTGATTGTTAGCCAAGAAAATGACACAAAACAAAGTATTCATAAGAAAGATTCAATTATGATTGTTTCATTAGGCGATTCAATTACTCGTGGGGTTGGTGATGATGAAGGACAAGGTTATGTAAGAAGAGTGAAAGAAACACTTGAAAAAGACTATGACCAATCCTCAACAATCTCTAATTTAGCAGTAAGTGGTGCAAAAACTTCAGATTTAGTCGTTCAACTTAAAAATAAAAGCGTACAAGAAGCAATTCGTTCTGCCGACACTATTATGCTCTCAATCGGAGGTAATGATTTATTTCCAGGAGCAGAACAACTAAATCAACAATTCTTACAATCTTATCGACCTGACGAAAAAACATTTCAGAAAAATCTTCAAGCGATCTTTCAACAAATACGAAAACAAAACCAGTCTGCACCTATCTATGCATTGGGTTATTACAACCCTTTTCATAATGTAGAAGGCCTAGATGCCTCTTCAAGCTTCGTTTCAAAATGGAATGAAATATTAGAACAGACAGTACTTCAGCTCGATAATGCATATGTTATACCTACTTTCGATTTATTCTACAACGAAGAAGAAAAATATTTATACACAGATCACTTCCATCCAAACAAAGCCGGATACATTGAAATGGCCAATCGCTTATCTAAAAAAATAGGAAGCCAGCTTCGAGGTGAGAAAAATGAGTAAAGTATTAAAAGTAGAAAATGTTTCTAAAGTCATAAAAGGCAAAGTACTAGTTGACAATATTTCGTTTGAAGTTAACCAAGGAGAGGTCTTTGGATTTTTAGGACCAAACGGAGCTGGAAAAACAACAACAATTCGAATGCTGGTTGGGTTAATTTCTCCATCAAAAGGAAAAATCGAGGTTGCTGGTTATCAAGTCAAAACTCACTTCAAAGAAGCGATGGAGGAAATTGGTTGTATTGTTGAAAATCCTGAGCTCTATGGTTACTTAACTGGATGGGAAAACCTTATACAGTTCGCTAGAATGTTACATATAACAGACGAGTTAAAAATCAATGAAGTAGTAAAGCTAGTAAAATTAGATGAAAGAATACATGAAAAAGTAAAAAATTATTCTCTTGGTATGAAACAAAGACTTGGAATTGCTCAAGCACTATTAGGTGATCCAAAGCTGCTTATTTTAGATGAACCTACAAATGGTTTAGATCCAGCTGGAATTCGTGAATTAAGAGAATTTATACATATGCTTGTAAAACAACATCATATCAGTGTGTTTATTTCAAGCCACTTACTTAGCGAAATTGAAATGATCTGTGACCGAGTCGGCATTATTAATAAAGGAAAAATGGTCAGAGTTTCTACAGTAAAAGAACTTGTTGAAGAAGCTGCTGAACGAGTTGAATGGAAAGTATCACCTGTGAGTAGTGCGCAAGAATTACTTTCTAATGATCCGTCCATTCAAGATGTTGTTCAAAAGGATGAAGTGATACAATGTCGCATGTCACCTGAAAAAATCCATGATTATATTCAGCTTTTTATAAATGAGTCAATACAAGTTAACGGGGTTCGTACAATGTCCGTAACATTAGAAGATTTATTTATGGAAATAACGGGAGGCGAAGCACTTGGCTGAATTAATAAGACTCGTCTTTAATGAAATTGAAAAAATGGTTCGTAAAAAAAGAATACTAGTCATTTTCCTAATTCTATCTGTCCTTATCCCGATTTTTGTCTATGCTCAGCTACAGCAAACGCAAGAAACAATTAAACGCTTAGGGACTGATGATTGGAAGGTTGCACTTCAACAAAAGATTGTTGATCAACAAAACCGCTTAAATTCATCCGGTATTCCTGAAGAATGGAAAAGCTGGTTAAAGGTCCAAATTGATCAAGAACAATACTACTTAGATAATAATATTAATCCTACAACACCTGGCGCACCGACATTCATTCGAGAGCTAATAGAACAAAGTATCGGGTGGTTACTACTACCTTTACTCGTAATGGTGATTACAATTGACATTGTCTCCGGTGAAAGAAGTGATGGAACAATCAAACTCTTACTCACACGGCCTGTTAAGCGATGGAAGGTTTTACTTAGTAAATGTATTTCAATTTATTTATTAATATCATTTCTAATCGTTTTATATGGTTTGATGGCTTATCTCGTTTCTGGGTTTGTATTTAGCTTTAAAGGATGGACTGTTCCTGTCTTAACTGGTTTTGTCATTAAAAATAACAATTTAATAACGGATTCAGTTCAACTGATACCTCAATGGAAATATGTCATTATGGCTTTTGGACTAGCGTGGTTTGTTTGTATCATTATTGGAACATTATCATTTATGGTTTCTGTGCTAGTACGAACAACACCAGCTGCGATGGGGATTATGCTAGCGGCTTTAATTACAGGAAGTGTTTTAAGTGGACTTGCAACATCATGGTCAGGTGCAAAATACTTCTTTAGTGTAAATCTTGGTCTTACTGATTATTTACAAGGTCAATTACCTTCAATAGAAGGACTGAATATGCAGTTCTCTCTCATCAATCTATCAGTTTGGGGAATAGCTGCTTTACTCATTGGATTTATTACGTTTATTAAACAAGATATGTTAGGTTAATACTAATTTTGTACTTAGCTACAAATAAAAGGTGACACTTTTAAGCGTCACCTTTTTAATTTATCATCTAAATTTACTCTTAGGTTCAACATGAATATGTGTATATTGAATACTGTGTTGCTCGTGTAGAATCATTTCGATTTGATCCGTAATGCTATGACTTTTGCTTACGTCGATTCCACCATCAACTTCTATGACTACATCGGCAATTGTTGTATTCCCATACATCCTTGCTCTTAAGTCGACAACTTTAAATACGCCTGGTACTTTTTCCACCGTTTCAGTAAATAACACCATTTCATCTGGATCAAAGCCGTCGGTTAATGAGTGGGAAGCTTCATAAAAAATCTCCCATGCTGTCTTGCATATGATACCACCAACAATGATTGCCACAATTGGATCTATAATTGGGTAGCCAAAAGATGCTCCTAATACACCTATCGTCGTTCCAAAGCTGACTAATGCATCTGATAAATTGTCCTTTGCCGATGCTTCAAGTCCTTTACTTTTGGTTTTTTTGGCGATTTTATTATTATAAAAGTAAATCCCAATCATAAAAATCCCAGAAGCAAATGCAACAATCGCCGCCAAATGACTCGGTGTTTCATATTCTCCTTTTATCAAAAGTCTTACATTTTCTATAATGACTTGTAAGCCTACTGACATCATTATAAAGGAAGCTATTAATGTAGCAATTTGCTCAGCCCTTGAATGACCATATGGATGATCTAGATCTCTTGGCTTTCTAGCAATTTTAATCCCGATAAACACAGCTAATGATGCCCCAATATCCGTCACGTTGTTAAGACCATCTGCAAGTAATGCACTAGAGTTTGTTCTAAAACTAACAATTACTTTAACTGCTGCTAGAATTAAATAAGCAAAAATACTTAAAAAAGCTGCCGTATCTAGTTGTTTTTGAAGACTTTTATCCATATAAACACTCCGCTCTACTTTGAAACTTATCTCTCAATTTTTCTCATTTATTTATCATTCCCATAAATGACTGTTTCCATCGTTACATAAGTAGAAAAAATAAAACCAGAACCTATGTAATAAACACATAGAATCTGGTTTGTTTCGATCATAAAGATAATTGAAGTTAATTTATTATAGTGGTTTTGGGTTATAGCTAGAACCTGTTAAATCAGTTAAGTCACAAACTGCTTGCCATAACTCAGGATAAAATTCAAATCGTACTGCTCGCTCTAATGCTTCAGCAGGTACTCCTTTTAAGCTCTTCGTATTCATTCCAATCATTCTTCTAACAAGTTGGATATGCTGTCTACGGAAAGTTTGGAAGCTTTCATCAAAGGCAGTCAGTTCTTGCATCAGCTGGAATAATTCAAAATGAGTTGATGCATTTTGATGTAATTGAACTGGTGTTAATAAGTTTTCATTTAGTAAATCTACAAATGGCTGCCAAAGTGTTGGTCCTAATCTTAAGATTTCATTAAATCCAGGTGAATCTTGACCGCTTCCTCTACCTAATGCTAAACGAATAATATGGTAATCACTTGGACTTACAGCCTTCACCATATCAAAAACTGCTGGTAAATGTTTTAGGTGATTATTAATACGACCAAGATGATGGATTGCTCTTGTTACTTCCTTTGCACGCATATGTTGATCTGCTGCATGGATTGATTGAATGATTAATTTAAAATGTAACTCAGCAATTTGATGTATCGTTTGAAATGTTAATTCATCAGGACAAAATAATTCAGCGTCTGGCTTTTGTAAACTTAATAACTCTTCTGTTCGGATGTATTTCTCATAATCAGTTAATTTCTTTTGCTCTTGTGTCATTTTTCATATCCCCCTAAACGTATTTACGTAAAACTGCACGAACTGGACTTCCGTCTGCATCGGTTAATGGTAAAGGTAATGCTATCAGTTCATAGTCCCCTTCACTAACACTTCGTAAGTCAATTGACTCTAATATGTGTATTCCATTTTCATGTAGCGCATGATGTGCAACTAATTCTTTACTATCAAGTGGATCTACTGAAGGTACATCTATACCTAATAATTTAATTCCATTTTCTTTTAAAAACGCTGCTACGTCTTTTTCAATATGAGGTATACTTTCTGGGAAAGCGTTATCATTTTTCCATGAATTTGTTTTAATTAATAATCGTTTTACACCATTTAATGAAAATGCCTCTAAGTCTACTTTTTTAATACTCTCAACACCTGGTAATTCAATAACCCTCGCTTCACCTACATACAGATTTGGATCCAGGTCAATTACCCTTTTACCGTTTTCATCAAAATGAAAAGGCGCATCGATATGCGTTCCAGTATGTGTGCTTAACGTTAATTTACCAACATTCACTGAACCACTTTCTTCTTTTGTCCAGCTTAGTTCAAATGAGAAATTAGTATCACCTGGCCATACAGGCATTCCATTTTGTAATCTTCTTGAGATATCAATTAAAGACATTCCATACAACTCCTAAGCAATAATTTCTCGTTCATTATGGAATTGTTCATATTGCTTTTCCACCATGATTTTCTTTAATATTTGTACACTATTCCAAATATCAACATATGAAGTATAGAAGGCAATTGGAGCTAACCTAATTACGTTTGGTGCACGAAAATCTGGAACAATTCCGTCCAATTTTAATGCTTTACAAATCCTTGCTGCATCCTCATGCTCAAGACAAACATGGCCACCACGAGAAACATCATCGAGTGGATTTCCAATCGTAAATTCAAACTCACCTAATTCTTCATTAATTAAGTTCATTAAATAAGCTGTACTTTGTAATGATTTTTCTCGAACTCGTTCAATTGTCACTTCATTAAATAGTTCAAGTGAGCCCGCTAAAGGAGCCATGCTTAAAATATGTGGAGTTCCAATTTGATAAGCTCCGACTGTTTGAGCAGGTGAAAACTCATGCTTCATATCAAACTGCTTTTCTTTATCTGAACCAAACCAACCAGTCAAGCCCGGCATTTTTCCTAAATGTTTTTCATGTACGAATAAACTTCCAACCCCACCTGGGCCACTGTTTAAATATTTATAATTACACCAATATGCAAAATCTACATCCCAATCATGAAGTTTATGTGGAATCGCTCCGACTGAATGACAGCCATCAAAACCAATCAAAATTCCACGTTCATGAGCTGCCTTTGTTAAACGCTCTATATCCAGCAATTGGCCACTTCGATATAAAACGGTTGGCAAGATAATTAAAGCTATTTCTTCGGTCATCTCATTTATAATATCTTCTTCATTAATCGTTCTACCATCACGGCTCTTCACTCGAATTAAATGAGTTTCTGGATCGAAACCTTTTAACTTTAATTGACTTTGAATCGCATAAATATCAGATGGAAAATTTAATTCATCAGCTAATATTTTCGTTTTATTCCCACTTGGTTGATAAAAAGTTGCAATTAACTGATGTAGATTAGTGGTTGTAGAACCTGTAACGATTACTTCATCTTCTTTTGCTCCGACTAATGGCGCACTTAACGCACCTAGTTTTTCTGCAAAATAATACCAAGGGTACTCCCCTTGCATCCAGCCATCGATGGCTAAGTTTTTCCAAGAAGCTAATAAATCTAGTAAACTTTGCTCTGCCCTTCTTGAAAGAAGTCCAAGAGAATTTCCATCTAAGTAAATTGTATTAGGTTGTAGATAAAATTCATTACGATAGTTAGCTAAAGAATCTTTTTGATCTAGAATCTCAGCAAATTCTTTTGTTGCTTGAAACATCCTCTTTACCTCCTAACAATTAAATAACTTATATATTAAAGGTATTGTAGTTTGATAACTGATGTCAATATTTTCTGAATATAATTTCTAATAAAAAAATAAGGGACTAGAACGCTATGTGTGTTCACATCGGTTCAAGTCACCTTCATATAAAATATTATTTGTTACCTAATCTTCTTACACATGTAAATCACGCTTATTATAAAATAAGAAGGTGACAAAAGTTAATGTAATGATCGAAATGATTGAAATTGCAACAAATGCTATGTCAAAACCTCCACCATACATGATATTTTTCGCCTCAAAATATTTAAATGGTGACAGATACTTTAATATTTCTATTTTCTCATTCAAGTCAATTGCAATCGATAAAATAAATGTTAGTAAGAGAATACCAGTAGAATACGAGGCTGCCTTTTTAGAATTTTTACTTACTGCTGCAATCGCAGTACCAATTACTAAAAATAATAACTGTAAAATAAACATTCCAGTCATTACGATGGCGATATCTCCATTCACCTGTTCACCATTACTATATTTCCCAACAAACAGAACACTTGATATCCAAGAAACCAGATTAAAAATTAGTACATTCGTGAGAGCACTTAACAATTTATACATGATTATACTTGTTCTAGATATCGGTTTTACAAATATAAATTCCGCTGTTTTATCACGTTCTTCTTTTGCAATGATATTAGCTCCTAGCATGGCTGCATGAATCGTTGCCATTAAAAATAAATAGAGTACTAGAATCCCAAAATAACCACTCGCTTTTGATAAATCAAATGCACCCGAACCTACAATTGCTTGAAATGATTTAGGCATTTCAGCAAACAAATCATTTATCTCACCATTAGCCGCTGTAGCTTTATATTTTGCCATCCCACTCGCCAATAAGAAAATGATTCCTATACTCCAAAATATGATAGATTTTCGATAAGCTTTCATTTCTCTAAGAAATATATTCATGTCTACCCATCCTTTTACATTCATTTATACCGCGTGTACATCCTTTTTTGTATAAATGAAATAACTAACAATGATTGAAACAAGTATGATTCCGACTGTAACGATTAAATATGCAAATTCAAATTTTGAATGAGCGATAATATACTTAGGATCAAAATATTTAAAAGGTGATAAATACCGTTTTGCCTGACTACTATCACCAGAAACAACCATACCGATTACAAAAAAAGCGAATACTGTACCTAGAGAAACTGAAAGTACTGCTTTTAATTTAGAAAAAATAACTGAAACTAAAATACCCAATGTCAAAAAAATGAGTTGAAGGAAGAATAAAGTGATTGATACTAAAAATAATAACTTACTACTAAAAGCTGCTTCAGTAACTTGCCCTGCCATTATATAAACTGTTGCGAGGTAAAACACATTTGTAATCATTAATGAAGTTATCCCTGCCAATAGTTTTGAAGTTAATACTTTTGTTCGAGTAACTGGCTTTGTTAATAGAAAATCTGCAGTCTTTTCACGCATTTCCTTTGAAACAATTGATGTTCCTAATATCATTGCCTGAATTGATCCACAAAGGGTGATATATAAAAAGATGTAAGAATAGAATCCTAGAATTGATCCAAAACTCTCAAGCTCAAGACCAAGTGCTTTTCTTACTCCTTCAGGATATCCCTCCAGCACTTTTGAAAATTCCAAGTAATCTTTAGAAATAGAAGGAAACATTAATAAAAAGAAGATAACAATCCCCATTAAAGAACAGGTCCAAATAATCGTGGTTTTCCGATAAGCTTTTAATTCATGAAAAAATATATTCATAGCTTATTCGTTCTCCTTTTCATAATAATGCATGAATATTTCCTCTAGATCTGGTTCCTCTATCCATAGATTTCTTATCTCTATTTCAGCTAGTTTTTTCAATACAGTGTTGATATTTCCTTTGAATAAAAAGCTAACTTCATTACCTTTTATTTCAAGATTATTTACGCCTAACATTTGAAATAAATTCATGTCGATACTATCAGCAGTTTCAATTTTAAAACGTTTATAATTGTTTTCTTTTAATGTGCTAATCTTTTCGACTGTTACGACTCTACCTTCTTTTATAATTGCAACTCGATTACATAATCGCTGAACTTCACTTAAAATATGAGATGAAAATAAAATCGTTGCACCTTTTTTATTTTCTGCTTCCAGTAGCTCAAAAAATCTTTGTTGCATAAGTGGATCCAAACCGCTTGTTGGCTCATCTAAAATAATGAGTTTAGGTTCATGTAAAAGTCCCTGAATAATCCCTACCTTTTTCTTATTCCCCAAAGATAGATCATCAATTTTCTTTGTTAAGTCTAGATCCATTATTTCTGCTAATTCTTTTATTCTTTTCGTGCAGTCTTTCTTATAAAAGCTAGCTGAATATTTTAATAGATCAATTACCTTCATATTGTCATAATAAAAAACTTCCGACGGTAAATAACCGATTTCTTTTTTTATTTCAGGGGCAAACTCAATACAATCCTTCCCAAATATTTTAGCACTACCACTCGTTGGGTATATTAGGGACAATAATGTTCGAATGGTCGTTGATTTCCCAGCACCATTCGGCCCAATAAATCCAAATATTTCGCCCTCCACTATGGAAAAACTAATATCCGTAATCCCTCTTGAATTCCCGTAAGTTTTGGTTAGATTGTTAATTTCAATCGCATACATTGTTGCGCCTCCCGCATTGTTTTGTAATATTTAACACTTAATATTACAAAATCAGTATATACCTCTTTTTGGAAAATGAGAATACTTTTTGAAATATTATTTATAGAATATTTCAAAACATGATACAATAGGATTAGATGTAATTGGAGGTAATCAATTTGGACGGCTATCAAAAAAGAACACAACTAAAAATGGAAAATATTGAACTGAGTACAATAAAATTATTATCCTTACCAATCAATGATATAAAAATTATGGATATTGCAAAGTTGGCAAACGTATCACAAGTAACGATCTATAACTATTATGGAAGTAAGGAAGCATTGCTGAAAGCGGCATTTCTTAGATTAATGGATCAGCAATATGAGGAATATAAAAAGCTTCTTTCAAGTGATAAACCATTTGAGGAAAAGATAAAAGAGATGCTATTAAGAAAGAAAGATGGTATAGATATAGTCAATCTCGAGACATTTACGACTCTAATTCAAAAGGATGAAGAGCTTCATGCCATTGTATTAGACTTTTCCATGAACAAGTCATTTAAGTTATTACTTGCACTAATCGACGAAGGGCGATCATTAGGTGTCATCCGTAATGAATTTAGCCCAAAAACACTGCAAATATATATTCAAGTACTAAGTCAGGCCTTTATGAACATGGACGCGACTACTTCTCAATACATTCAGCAAAAGGAAGTAATTGATGAAATCATGAACTTATTCCTATACGGAATGTTAAAACAGGAATCGTAACGTTCAAGGCTTAAATGAAAATGGATTGATCGTTGAAGGCAAAGGATTTTCCAGTAAAACATAGAGGTGTACAAAAAAAGTATATCTTTTGATAAATTAGTATTAAAAAAGGTTTTCTTAGAGTCCTCTCATTAACACACGAAGATTGGAACGGAAGGTGCTCGACTCCTGTGGGAGATGCGGGACAGCTGAGACCCCACAGGAGTGATAGCGACGAGGAGGCTCAGCGCACGCCCCACGGAAAGCGAGCATCCTGTAGTGGAAATCAACACATTATCTTTTTAAAAATAAAGAAGACCAAATCCTATGGATTTGGTCCTTTAAATATTTAATTTTTCGTGCACTTAAACCGAACTATCTATATCGCCCGTTTTTTTATTTACACCACATCTCTCTTCTTAAACACTTCACCCGCACCTATGACAAATAGTGCCGTATAGAGTAATAGCATAAAAATTGAAAATCCGATGTGCATATCATTTACGATATTAATGCCTTGAGCATATACGGTTAAATCTGTGTGCATAAATGGTAAATATTTAGACCAGCTCTTTGAACTTAAAAGTGCTGCAATTGGATCTGAAGTTGCAAATAAGATGATACTAATTAGTAAAGAAATACTACTCGTTTTTAAAATTGTAGAAAAGAAATATGCAATTGATACGAATAGCAGGAATGGTAATAAGTTTATTAAATAATTATATACTAAACTCGTTAGAACACTTTGTTCTACTACTTGATGGTTTACGTAAACAAGAACTGGTTGTGTACTAAAATCAAATCCATTTATAGCACATCCGATTACAAAGGAGTATATTAGGATTGCTATTGAAAAGACAAAATACAATAATGAAAGAGTTGTAAATTTCGCATAATAGATCATTCTTCTTGTCGAAGGTTTAACTAATAGAAAATTAATTGTTTTCCATTGATGCTCCTTTGACATCATATTACTTGCAAAATATAGTAATAAAATACCAATAAAATTTGTGATAGACGCACCTTTATTCATAAAGTCTATTACTGAATGTTGTTGATAAGGTGAGATATTATGTTGAAGTCGGTAATTATTTATCGCAAGTTTCTCTAGTTGCTGGTCGGCAGGTTCTGAGATATCTGCAGATTTTAGCTCCTTCTCAATATTTTCATTATCTATCCTTATTTCTTCTTTCCAATTAGCCTCTTTAGTAGCACCTAATTTTTCTCCTACAAATTCCCATCTTCCAAGTACAATGATTGGAATTAAAAGGAGCACTAAGGATATGATAAATGACTTTTGAACAAAAATCTTACGACCTTCATTTCCAATTAAACTAAAAAAATTACTCAATGACATTCCCTCCTGTCAATTGAATGAACAAGTCCTCTAAACTCTCTTTTTTACGTGAAATATAGAATACATCTATCCCAGCTAGTACTAACTCTTTATTTAAACTTGGAATTTTTTCTTCATCAATTTCAAAAATAATCGTACGTTCATTAATAACCTCAAATTTGTAATCATATTGATTTAATACAGTTTCAATATCTTTCGTTTCATTTACGATTATCTCGATTACTAGTTTCCCCTCTGCTTTTTCGTTCATATCAATCGTTTCAACGAAATGACCATTTTGAATAATGATTGCTCGATCACAAATTAATTCAATTTCTGAGAGTAAATGACTAGATAACAATATCGCTGTATCTTCAACCTCGGCTATTCTTTTTAAATAATCACGTATTTCTCTTACACCTGCTGGATCAAGGCCATTAGTAGGCTCGTCCAAAATTAGGATGGCTGGATTATGTAATAATGCTTGGGCAATTCCTAATCTTTGCTTCATACCTAAGGAATAGGTTGAAAAATTTTTATGAATTGCATTAGAAAGTCCTAGTAAATCGATTACTTCTAATACTCGGTCCTTTGTTACACCTTCAAGCATACGTGAAAAATACATTAAATTTTTAAAACCACTATAGAATGGATAAAATGCAGGTGTTTCAATCATCGCACCAACGTGCTTAATAGACTCACTAAAGTTTTTTTGTATGGAATTCCCTTTGATATAAATCTCTCCATCAGATAAGCTCATTAACCCAACGATCATACGCATTGTTGTTGTTTTACCAGATCCATTCGGTCCTAGTAACCCTAAAACCTCACCCTTATATAGCTCAAAGCTAATGTCCTTTATGATTTCTTTATTCTTAATCGTTTTTTTAACATTGCTCAACTCAAGAACAACTTCTTGTTTCATTTTGACTTCCTCCTACAATTTATCACCAGCACATTTAAACTTGTAATGATCAGTAGTAAAACAATTCTTTTCTTTCAATTCTACTTAAATAATGCTATCCTCAAGATGGAATTGAAAGGAGAACTTTATGAAAAGAATACCATATTACTTAGTATTTGGTTCATTTATTCCTTACTTATTAATATTCGCATTACCATTTTTACCTGTTTCTGGCGGTGTAAAAGCTGGTCTCATACCAATTCTAGTTATTCTTGGTGAACTTATGTTTTGGATTGGTGGAATATTAGTTGGCAAAGAAGCCATGGCTGCATATCGAAAGAAATTTAATCCAGCAAAATGGTTTAAAAATAAAAAAAGAACTGAAAAAAACAAAAACTAAATGGCCCATTGGGAAGAGAAAAAACTCTTACTCAATGAGCCATTTTTATTTTATATTATTTACCGTCTAATTGCTTCCATTTATTTTGCATAACAGGTGAAGTGAAATTTTCCATTAAATCCATTAATTCAGCTGCATCATTAGATACGACGAACAATGATAATGTATTTTCATTCATAAATCCTTCTTTAACCGCATGGTTTAGTAAATTTAAAACTGGCGTGAAAAATTCATCTACATTTAATAATCCAATCGGTTTGGTATGAATACCAATTTGTGCCCAACAGATAATTTCAAACAACTCATCAAAAGTACCAATTCCACCCGGTAAAGCAATAAAGCCATCTGATAATTCATTCATTAATGCTTTACGTTCATGCATTGACTCAGTTTCAATAAATTCAGATAAACCTTGATGTGCAATTTCACCTCGGAATAATCCGCTTGGCATAATACCAATCGCATTGCCACCTTGTTTAAGAACTTCGTTTGCGATCTCAGCCATAATTCCTAATTTTGATCCACCATATATTAAATCTATATTTTTTTTAGCAAATATTCTACCTAGTTTTTTTGCTTCCAAACGATATGAGTCTCTACTTCCAAGATTAGAACCTGCATACACACAAATTTTTCTCATGCATTATCACTTCCTTTGATGTATTTTACTTTATTTTATCATATGTTTCGATTAGGATTGTAAAGATAGAGTTAACAACCTGAATAGGAGTTGAATTTAATGAAGTTTGGAACCATCGGTACAAGCTGGATTACAGAAAGTTTTATTGAGGCATCAAAAGAAAGTAAATTACTTACTTTAGCAGCTGTTTATTCAAGAAATGAAGACTCTGCACAAGCATTTGCAAAGAAACATGACGCAAGTACTTACTTTTCAAATATAGAGGAAATGGCAAAAAGTTCAACAATTGAAATAGTCTATATTGCATCTCCTAATTCATTACATTATGAACAAACAATTATGTTTTTAAAAAATAAAAAACATGTTATCTGTGAAAAACCAATTTTCTCAACTACAAAAGAATTAGATCATGCCTACCAAGTTGCTGAAGAAAATGGGGTTTACTTATTTGAAGCAATTCGAAACGTCCATTCTCCAAATTTTACAGTATTAAAGGAAAATCTACATAAAATAGGTCAGATAAGAAGTGCTAATCTTCATTATCTACAATATTCATCTAGATATGATTCATTCTTAAGAGGCGAAAATCCAAATGTATTCTCACCTGAATTTTCTGGTGGAGCTTTAGTAGATCTTGGAGTATATCCTCTTTATGTTGCGGTTGGATTATTTGGTCAACCAACTACAGTAAATTACACACCTGTAAAATTAAGAAATGGTATTGATGGTAGTGGAACTTTAGTGTTGAACTATGAGGGTTTCGTTTGTAGTATTCAATGCTCTAAAATTTCTCAATCATATATACAAAGTGAAATCACTGGTGAAGTTGGTTCATTCGTTCTCGATAAACCTTCACCAATTTCTAACATCACACTAATTAACCATAAAACACAAGAATCAACATCATTAGAAGTATCTCAAGTAAAGAATGATATGCTTTATGAAATACAAAATATCACAAAAATCATTCAACATAATCTAGTAGAAGATTACAATCGTTTAAAAGAAATGAGTTCGATTGTATTAACAATTACAGAATCGGCTCGTAAGCAAAGTGGTATTATTTTCAGTGTAGAAAACAATTAATTATTTTCGTACATTTCTATACATATAAGAAATAAAAATACCATCACCCTTTAGAGATACTATATTCTCTAGTAGGTGATGGTATTTATTTATTAAGTGATTTTAATAATCTGGTTGCGGTATTTGCAGTCCATTCTTTTTTATACTTTCTCACAATTTCATTTAGAAGTTTCTCTGCTTCTTTATTCTTCCCATCAGTTATGAACCACTTAGCTTGCATTAATATTACATCATCATAATAAGGTGATTTTTTAAAGAACTCATTTTCCTGGTTAACAAACTCCGAAATATAAGGTCTCACATTTGTCTTTTTATTCATTCTTTGTTCAGATAAAATTAAATAGTATAATGCGTCATCACTACTGTAATTTGTAGAATCTAAAGTATAACTTAATTTTAATTGTTCTATAGATTGCTTGTAATTTTTATTCTGAAAATGTTTAAATCCTTTTTCATACGATTCTACTGCTTCTTTCACTACTGTTTCTGGCGTTAAAGAATTTGTTTTAGCGGTCTCTTGTTCTGGTTGATTTTCCTGCTGATCCGTTTTTTTAGATTGTGAAGCTTCCGATAACTTTTTATTCGCCTCATTAACCTGCATTTCCATTGTTTTATTTTTATCTTCTAAATCCTTAATTTGCTCCTTTAATACATTTACATCTTTACTTGCTTGTTCGGGGCCACTTAAAATATCAAATTTTGTCAATCCAATTCCAAGCATACAAAGTATCAAGATACCGACCAAAGAATAGATCATCTTTTTTGACATGTAATTTCTTTGACTGTGATCTTTTTCTGGAACAACCAATTGATATTTTTGTTGAATCTGTAGAATTTCACCAGCATATTTAATCTCATCTGGCGCATTTGAAAGAAACTGGCTTGCTTGTTTTTCTTTTTTATTCGTAAGAAGCAATAATATATATGTTTTATACATTTCAATTGGTACTTGCAATTCTTTATGATCATTAAAAATTTCTTGTAAAATGAGTTCTGCGCTATCTAAGTTATCTTCTTTTATTAATCTTGTTGCGTGATGATACATTGAATAGATTTCTTTATATTGCTCAAGAACTGATTTATTTACAGTACCTTGAGATACTTTTTTCGATTTCACATTTACACCTCGTTACTTATCCCATCTAAAAAAAGCTGCAATTAGATTTTCAAATATATTACAAGTTTAACATATCTATATATTAAACATATGTATAAATTATTGGTTAAAATTTGGTAGCCAATTTTCCATTCTAATTTTTATCAGTGAGCAAATGAATAGTTTTTAACATGCCTACCTTACTGGTCTCAAGTTTCCCACATCTCCCATAAGAGTCTTCAAAACTTCCATTCATATTCTTTTTGCATTTAGAAAAATCAACAGTTAATATTATAACAACGCAATATTAATAAAAAGCTGATCAATATAATGGAATATTAATCAGCTTTTATTGTTTTTAATTATACAAAAACCCAACCAAATCCTGGGATAAAGTACCATCTTCTACCTTGGAAAATGTAGAATCCACCTGACCAATAGCCACCAGGTCCTGGCCAAGGAAATCCATGTCCACCGTGTCCGCCTCCATGGCCTCCATGACCTCCATGACCTCCATGTCCACCTCCATGACCACCGTGTCCACCTCCATGACCACCGTGTCCACCTCCATGGCCACCGTGTCCGCCGCTATGGCCACCGTGTCCACTTCCATGACCACCGTGTCCTTGACCTGGAGGGCCAGGATATCGTCCATATAAATAGTCGCTCATATGCTCACCACCTAAATTAGAATTCATATCTTAATATTCTATGATTTAATTTTGGTACTGAGCATGTACTTTAGCAATTGAAGCTGACTATTTTGTTAATCACACCAAGCTTCATATTGAACGTATAATTCCTGGCATTGTTCTTCTAAGCTTACTTTCTCCACATGAAGTTCTTGGAGTGTATCAATATCGCTTTCTTCCATCATTAATTTATTTAACTCACTTATTTTTTCTTCAAATATTGTAATCTCTTTCTCAATGTCCTCAATATCTTTTTGTTTTTCTTTCTTAATTGGTTTCACTTCTTTAGGTGTTTCCAATTTTAGAATTTTTTCTTTTTTATTTTTTCGTAAACTCATTTTTTCTTTTGCATGCTGATAGTCTTCGATAAATTCATGAATTGCACCGTCAGCTAACCAATAAATCTTAGAAAATAACTTATTAATAAAGTAACGATCATGAGAAACAGATAAAATTGTACCTTTAAACTTTTCAAGTGCATCTTCTAACACTTCTCTAGATTCTATATCCAGATGATTCGTTGGTTCATCCACGACTAATAAATTTATATCTTGATACATGAGTTGAGCTAATCTTAATCTCATTCGCTCTCCCCCACTTAACTGGCCTACTTTTCTGTAGACCATATATCCATAAAACAAGAACCCTGCTAAAATGTTTCGAGCTTCCCCTTCTGTAACATGGACTTCTTCTCTGAACTCTTCAAGTACTGTATGATCTGAATTAATTGCTTCATAATGCTGTGATAAGTAACCGATTTTGACATTACTTCCGACTTTCAGCTTTCCTTCATCTACTGAAGCCTCTCCTAGTATCATTTTTAATAATGTAGATTTTCCAGTCCCATTATCACCTACAATAACAGCTCTGTCTCCATAATATAATGAAAAATGAATGTCTTTAAACAATACTTTATCCTGAAATGCTTTTGATAAATTCTCTGCAATGATAACATCTTTACCACTTCTACCAGCTTCTTCTATTTGAAACGCCATTTTCTTTTTCTGTAAAATAGGGCGTTTCAGTCTTTCAATTCTTTCTAACGCTTTTTCCATACTTCTTGCTCTTCTATGCAATCCAGCATTAGGTGGATTAGCTTGATTTGCCCACTCTCTCAGCCGTTTAATTGTTTCTTTCATTTTTTGAATTTTCTTTTGTTGTTCTTCATAAGCTTGAAATTCTTTTAATAATCTCTCTTCTTTTTGAATAACGAATTGTGAATAATTTGTATGGTAGACAGTAATTTCTCCATCCTCTAATTCCAAAATACTCGTTACAACTTCATCTAAAAAGTAACGATCATGAGAAATCGTAATAATCGTTCCTTCGTATTCCTTTAAAAATGCTCCTAACCATTCAATCGCAGATAAATCTAAGTGATTTGTTGGTTCATCAAGCAATAAAAGATCAGGTTTTTGTAATAATACAATTCCTAGTCCAATCTTGGTTTTTTCTCCTCCACTTAAAGAAGCAAATTTCTTAGACAATAAATCATTAATTCCTAAACCATTAACAATCTTTGACAGCTCTGCTTCCATTTCATAGCCGCCATTTAAGGCAAATTTTTCTTGCAATATTCCGTAGCTACTTAGCATTTGATTAAGTGAACGCTCATCAGAAATAGTTGCCATCTTCATTTCTAGTTGCTTCATTTCACTTTCAATTTTTCTTAAGTCCTCAAACACTGTTAATAATACATCACGACTTGTCAATTCTTCTGGGAAAAAAGGAATTTGAGCTAAATAACCGCACTTTAATCCTTTCTTAAAATGAATAGCCCCGCTATCAGGTGCCTCAATTCCTGTTAAAAGTTTAAATATACTTGTTTTTCCACTACCGTTTGCGCCGACTAAACCAACTCGACTACCTTGGTTAATTTGAAAAGATAAATCTGTAAAAAGTGTATTTCCACCAAACATTTTTGAAATTTTTTCTATACTACATGCAATCATTATGATTCTCCATTCTATTCGCCGTACAATTCCATAGAAAAAAGCCATAGATAGATAAACTCATCCATGGCTCTCAATAATGATTAATTAATGTGCAACAGCACAAATTATCTTATTTTATGAAGTCGTAGGAAAGAGTACGTTTCGTTATTTGAGTTGATAAATTATTAAAAAAGGACACACGTATCCCGTTAACAGTTAAAAACGCAAATTTCGCACGACAAAAATATAAAAATTCTACCATTTGCGCGCACACCATTTGAAAACGTAACATCTTCCCTACACCTCCTTTTCGTCCTAAATTTATCTAAATTATAAAATAACTTAGCATATTGTACAATACTTAATTTATTTGGTTATACTGATTTTGTGCATTAGTATTTACATAATTTTGAAAATTAACCAAAAATATTAGAAAACTAAATCGCCAAAAGAGGAGAAATGAAATGAAAAAATTATTACCCCATATTTATATTGAGAATTGTAAAGAAGTACTTGAATACTATAAGAAAGTTTTTGGTGGAGAAATCAAAAATACGCAAACTGGTGATGGAATGGAAATGTTCAAAGGTCATGAAGGAAAATACATTCATGCTGAACTCCATATAAATGATGATTGTGTTATTTACTTTGCAGACGTTTTTAATCCTATAACAAAAGGAAACAATATTTGGACAATGCTTGAAATGAGTTCTGAGGAAGAGATTCGCTCTATTTATCAAACATTATCAAAAGATGGTGAAATAAAAATGGAACTTCAAGATACATTTTGGGGTGCAATATATGCAGTCGTAACAGATCAATACGGACTAACTTGGGAGTTAAACTTGAGTAAAGGACCTGCAACTGAATAAAAAATAAAAAAGCAAAACCTACGATTAGGTTTCGCTTTTTATTTTTAAAGTTGTGTTAATATAATCGGTTCCCCTTTTGTAACGACAATTGTATGCTCACACTGTGCCACTAAACTTTTATCAGGAGTTACAAATGTCCAGCCATCACCTGATTCAATAATGTGGTCTGCGTTAGCTGATACGAATGGTTCAACTGCCAACACTAATCCATCTTTCAGTAATGCTCCGTCCATTGGGTCAAAATAATTTAAAATATGCTGTGGCTTTTCATGGAGACTTTTTCCAATTCCGTGCCCTGTTAAGTTTTCTATTACATTAAATCCGTTTTTACTTGCCTCATTAAATACTGCTCGGCCTATTTGATTTTGTTTAGATCCTGCCTTTGTTTTTTTCATTGCTGCCCAAAATGCATCTTCTGCAGCTTTACAAAGTTTTTCCTTTAACAAATCACCTTTTCCAATAACAAATGATATACCAGTATCAGCATAAAATCCATCTAATGCTGCAGATACATCAATATTCACTAAGTCACCTTCTTGAAGCACGCGATCACTCGGAATACCATGGGCTACTTCTTCATTCACACTGATACAAGTAGTTCCTGGAAAATCATATTCTTTTTGTGGTGCTGAAGTTGCACCATGCTCATCTAATACTTTTTTGCCAATTTCATCTAACTCTTTAGTTGTCATTCCTGCCGTCGCTTTTTCTTTCATCTCTTCTCTAGCTAACGCAACAATGCGACCAATTTTTCGTAAAGCTTCTAGTTCTTGTTCATTATTTATAATCATTATATTTTTTACTCCTGATTCGTTATTGATATTTGTCTATCTATTATTATGCCATAATATTACTATGTTATAGTTTTTTAAATACTTATACAATGCATTTCTTTAAATAAACAAAAAAGAGGAGACCCATTTTTGTGGTTTCCTCTTTTTTAATTGATTAGCTTTTTAAAATTGTTACCGTTACAGGTGTACTTGAGTTGTTGGAACTGTCCAATTGAGTAGCAATAAAATAGACATTTCCAGATTGTAAAGTAGTTAGATTAAGATTCGTTGTAAATATACCTTGTTCAGTTACTATTGCAGAATTGGTTACAGTCGTTTTACCATCAGTTACGAATATTTTAATGATAGAACCGATTTCACCCTTTCCAGAAACTGTATAGTTCGCCACGTTTTCTTGTTTAATTGAAACGAGAGCATTTAGTTCAGGAGTATTTGGTCCATCTGTATCTTTCATAAATTTTGTTACTGATTCTAAACTCGTATTACCAGCAGTACTTGTTTGAATAGCTGTGACTTTGATTTCTCCACTTTGAAGGTCAGTTGTCTCGATTTCTACTTCAAAAGATCCATTTGCATCAACTTCACCAATAGAACTAACGTCTATTATTCCATCACTTAATACAATTTCAATTTCAGAGCCAGCTTTTCCTAAGCCTTTTATTTTATAAGTTGTTTGATCTGTATTTGCAGTAATATTTGATGGCTTGAATATTACTGGCTTATTAGGCGATTTTGTTTCTTTCGTCACGTTTACTGCTACATTTTCTGTGTTTCCTGCTTTATCAACTTGTTTTGCTTGAATAGCTACTTTACCTTCAGCAAATTTTTGTACATTCATATTTAATGAATAATTTCCAAATTCATCAACAATCGTTTTTCCCATTACAATTTGCTTTCCACTTTGTAAGGTAATATATACCGTCGCTTTTGGATCACCTGTTCCTGAAACAGGAAAATCGCTTACATTATATGAATTGATAAAGCCTTCGTTCTCAACTGTCAATTCTTCTAAAAATGTATCCTTTAATATAGATACATTTTTCAATTTTCCTTTGTTACCACTTGCATCAACATTATATACAGAAAGTTTAAGCGCTCCATCTTTTAATTTTTGTGTATTAAGGAACGATTTAAAATTTCCTTTCTCATCTGTTTTCGCTTCAAAAGTAATCTGGCTATCCATACTTTTTAATTGTCCAACTACTTTTGACTTTGGTTCTGCTACCCCTTTAACCTCAAACTTCTTTTGATTAAATTTATTAATCGATTTTTGAACATAAACCTTAGGGATTACCAGTGCTTTCGTATCATTTACAGATGACTGATTTGCTTTAATTGCTGTATTAGAAACACTAACTTCAGCATGAACAGATCCAACCGTATATATCGCAAAGCTTGTTGCAAGCACACTACTAGCTAATACTTTTTTAAAAGTTTTCATTATATCCTCCTATTTTGCTCCATGCTCTTTTAATAGTTCTACAATTTCTTTATGATCATTTTCAATTGCCATGGCAAGAGGGGTAATCCCTAGGTCGTCTTGAATGTTTGGGTCAGCTCCAGCCTCAACCAATAATTTCGTTATTTCAACTTCACCGTATTGAACTGAAATAATTAAAGGCGTATTTCCTAAATCGTCCTTTTTATTTGGATCTGCATCTTTTGAAAGAAGTGCGTTTACTTTCTTGGAATCACCGTTTGATATTGCATCCATTAGGGATTCTACTGAATTTTGATTATCTTTTTTAACTTCATTTTGTTGATCTTTATTTTTGTTACCATTAAATGTTGACGGTCTTTCACCCGAGCAACCAGTTAGAACTATTAATAATAATGTAATGACTCCAACTACTATATTTTTTTTGTACAAAATCCTCATCCATTCTTTTTATAGTCTTGATTTTTTTAGCAAATATAGGAAATAGGGAGCACCTATTAATGCTGTAACTACACCAACTGGTATTTCTATCGGTGCCAAAATTGTCCGACCAATTAAATCACTAACAATGGCGAGTATTGCACCTAATAAAGCACTGATTGGTATCACCCATCTATGATCATTTCCTACTAAAAGTCTACTAAGGTGAGGGATGACTAATCCAATAAATCCGATAGGCCCAGAAACAGCTACCGCACTACCAGCTAATACAACTGTAATGATTAATAGAAAGATTCTACTTCTCTGAACTGACACACCTAAACTCGTTGCAATATCGTCACCAAGTTGAATGGCGTTAATACGCGCAGACATCATAATTGTAATGATGATTCCGATAATAGACCATGGCAGAATCATCATTACATGCTCCCATCCTCTGCCCCAGAAGCTTCCTGCTAACCAAACGATTGATGCTTCAATTTTTTTTGACGCAAATACAATCATCCCTGTTGTAGCAGCTTGAAATAGTGCATCAATTGCGATACCTGCCAATGCAAATCTTTCTTTACTAATACCATTCTTCCAAGCTACTAAGTAGACTAAAACGCCAGCTACGGCTGAGCCGATAAACGCAGCAAGTGGTAAATATGCAATTGGTAGAGAAGGAATAAAAAACATAGATAGCACTGCTATAAAACTAGCCCCTGCAGTTATTCCAATAATATTTGGTGCCGCCAATGGATTTTGTGTAACCGCTTGTAAAAGTGTCCCAGCTATTGCCAAGTTCATTCCGACAAATACCCCAATTAATGTTCGAGGTAATCTATACTCCCATATAATGATGCTTTCAACAGAATCATTTGGGTGAATAAGAGCTTGAAAAGACTTCATAAATGGAATTTTAATATCACCAAATTCTACACTTAATGGAATCAGTATGATTGTGGTCAATAAAAACATGATTAATAGAATCGCAGGTTTCTTATTTTTCACGACGATCTCCCTGCTTTCTAACTAAATAAAGGAAATATGGACAGCCGATTGCAGCTGTAAAAATTCCAACTGGCAATTCGATAGGCTGTACGATTGTTCTTGCTAGGAAATCTCCTGCTAATAATATACATCCTCCAGCTAAAGCACTAAAAGGAATGAGATTTTTATGGTCTGGCCCTAAAATCTTCCTAACTAAATGCGGAACGATTAACCCGATAAAACCTATGCTACCTGCTACTGAAACAGAGCTCCCTGCAAGTACAACAACAAGAATTGCCATTGTAATTTTTAATAGACCTACTTTAACACCTAATCCTTTAGCCATATCATCACCAAGTTCTAGTAGGTTCATTTTTGAAGAAAGAGCCAGTGCCACAAATAAACCAATTAATGACCAAGGTGCTATTAACATTAAATGAGACCAAGTTAAGCCATTTAGCCCTCCAACTAGCCAAGTATAGACCGAAGCTGCGTCTTCCCCAAGAAGAATTAAAATTCCGACAGTAATTGCATGTAAAAATGCACTTACAGCAACTCCAGCTAGTGTTAACCTAACTGGAGAAACATTTCCTTTCATACTCAAGGTATATACTACAGCTCCTCCAAGTGCTGCACCAATAAATACTAATGGAGAGAACCATATATAAGGTAGACTGACTAAGAAATACTCAATGATTACAACCATTGTAGCTGCACCAGCTGTAATTCCTAATAGTTTTGGTTCTGCAAGCGGATTTTTTGTCATACTTTGCATTAATGCCCCACTCACCGCAAGATTTGCACCAATTAAAAATGCCATAATTGCTCTTGGCAAGCGTAGATCCCAAATAATTGTTCTTGCTTTTGAACCATCATCTAACATCAAAACATCTAGTATTCTATTAAATGGGACGTTTACAGTTCCGTACATTAGAGAAACAATTACAAGTAAAGTACAAATGAAAAGCAATACTAAGAAAAAATAAAATTTTTTATGCACTTATTTGCTTCCTTTCAAGTTTAGTAGCGTGAAAGGATACTAGTTGCTTCCTTAACAATTAATTTTGCAGCTAATGGACCACGGCTACGAGACCAAAGATCACGGTTTACTTGAACAACATGTTTATTTTTAACTGCTTTTAATTTTGGCCAAATTGGATTTTTAGAAACATCCTTTAAATCACTTTTACCAGGATCTACATATGCAACAATTAAATCTGGATCAATCGAAAGTATTTTTTCTAAATTAACCGTTTGAAAGTCTGAATACTCTCCACCACGTTCTTTATAAGCATAATTTGCTTTTAATGCCGTAAAAATAGTTCCTGAAAATGAATTATCTTGCCAAACATTGATTCCACTTTTATTAACAAAAAATCCAAGTACGTCGATATTTTTGTCTTTTAATTTAGCTTTTGATTTATTTAATTCACTGTCAAATGAGTTTACAAATGCTTTAGCTTGTGCTTTTTTTCCCATAATATCACCTAGCGTCATTAATTGACTCATAGATTCCTTATAGCTGTTAGCTCTAAACCCTACAACTGGAGATATTTTTTGAAGTTTTGAAAGGATTGCTTTATGAAATTCATAATCTTGATCGATAATAATTAAATCTGGTTTTAAAGCTGTAATTCTTTCTAGACTTGGCGCACTTAATGTACCAACTGACTGAACACCTTTTAATTTATTTTTTAAGTACACAGGTGTTGAGTTTGAATTCGAAATTGTATATCCGACAGGTTTAACACCTAAAGTTAGTACAGCATCAGTACCTGCCATGCTTAATGTAACAATTTTTTTAGGAATTCCTTTTAAAGTTACAACGCCTAATTCTGTTTTAAATTTACGAGTTTTTGTTGCAGCATCAGCTGTATTTCCATTAAATACTGATGTAAATAATAAAATGAATGATAGCAATACAGTAAGTAATGTTGTCTGTTTTTTATGTAACATTTATTTTTCCTCCGTTTATAAAAATGATAACGATAACCATTCTCAGTATAAAGCTTGAATATTTAGACAGTCAATATATTTTTGTAAATATTTTGAAATATCTTGTAGATTTATGTAATAATTTTAATCAATTCGTAATACAATTTTTAATTTTTTTCTTAGTCTATTAAAGGGAACTACAAAAAAGAGCCTCAATTTGCTTGAGGCTCTTTGTGAAGTACTTTTTGCTATTAAAAAGGGAATTAACTCATTTCCGATTCTGAACGCTCGCATTCCAAAGGACCGAAATTTAACCTTGGAATGTATATGGTGCATAAGATTTTAATAAGCTTTTTATACCTTGTTTATGAAATGGCATGTATTGATCTGCTGTTTCAATATCTATCCATTTAATTTGGTATATTTCATCAGGGTATTGGATAGTAATATCTCCGCCAATTATCCTTGCAGAAAATGTAATTAATAAAGTATGGTGATCCCTTTCCGGAAAAAATGCTTCATTAATAGCGACAATATGATCAACTTCAACCTCTAACCCTGTTTCCTCTAACGTTTCCCTAACCGCTGCTTGCTTTAACGTTTCGTTTGGTTCCACTGCACCTCCTGGCAATGTCCAAATTAGATTTTCATTTTGGACCATTAATACAGTGTTATCAGCTTCATTATAAATAAGAGAATAAACGACATTCACATTTTTCAATTTACTTACTCCTTTTACAAAAACGATTCTAATCGAACCATTCAATCTTTATTTTTCAATATGTCTCTCATACACAATATACGAATACACACGATATAAAATTGGAAACACCATAAAAATAGTTAAAAAGATCATCATATCCTCTTTCATAAATAAACTAACAATCAAAACAATTAAGGCAAAAAAAGCGAGTAGAGTACCTGAAAATCCATTGACCGGTTGATTATTTAAAAATAAAGTCTTAGCCCCTTTTAAATCCTTTGCATAACAATCTTCATGATATGGAATCACTTCAAAAAATATTGTAGCGGTTACTAAATCATCTCTTACTTTTATTTCCTTTAAACACTTATCACAATAGATTTGCTTCAAAGGAATCTCTCCTTATTACATAATAAGCCCTAGCTTTTATTTAAAATATTGAGTCACTTTCCCTTTACCTTCATAAACCTCTATCTCTGCAAAAGCACCATTAATGAAAGTGATTTGAGGAGGTACATGCCCACAATCAATGTCAAAAATAACTGGAAATCCTAGTTCTTCATTAAGGTCGTGATAAACATCTTCTATCGTGTAATTTTCTACTGGTTGATAAGCTGGACTACGTCCGAATAAAATTCCTGAACAATTTTCAAACCAACCAGCTAACTTCATTTGTACCAATGATCTTCTTAAGTCAGTTGCATTTAATTCACAGTTTTCGAAATACCAAATAACTGCTTCATTTGGTATGAACTTTTCTCTAAATGCTTTAACATTTCCATATGGAGTTCCAATCAAATGTCTAATTATATCAACACAACCACCAAGTAATCGTCCTTGAATCATTTCTTTTTTATGAGAAACCGTCTTCCAATAAGTTTCCTCCGTTAAATGAAAGACACATGGAGATGGATCAACATGGTTCCATTCTTTTTGATATCGATCAGAAGAGTATTGTGTAACAGAACCTTCTCTTTTTGTTGATAGGACTGATTCCCACATCGCTGTAGTTTCATCAGAAAATTCGCCTCTTAAATCTAATAAATTCGTACCATGTGCAGTAGCCATACCTGTTTTCAATGTTATTGCTAATAGAATGCTACTCGTATCCGAATAGCCTAATAACCACTTCTCTTTAACATTCTCATAATCTATTAGATCAATCATCTCAATTGCTAATTCTCCACCCCAAGGCGGAATAATGAAATCAATATCATCATTTTTCATCATTTGATTAAACTCAATTGCCCTTTTTTTAGAAATTGCTGATTTAGCTTTATCCTGAGTCCAAACCGTTTCACCACAAATCACATGGTAGCCATATTCCTCCATACGACGACAAGCTTGCTTAAAAATATTATGCAAATCTACTGGTACACCAGACGATGGTGCTGTTACACCAATCGTTGAATTCTTCTCAAAAACTGGATATTTAATCATATGATCACCTATTTGCTTTTAGTTGATTCTATTAAAATCTAATTCTATAAACAAGGCTTTTTTGAATTTTTTAGAAAAAATTTCCTTTTCAAACAAAAAACCTCTAATGTACTTGAAACATTTGAGGTTTGATTTACATGTATATAGTGCTTTAGATTAGTTTCTATAAACGATATTTCCATTAACAAACGTAACTTTTACGTTTAATTCTTGGTCAATCAAAACGATGTTTGCTTTTTTCCCACTCTCTAAGCTACCTACTTCATGGTCAATTTTTAACAGTTTTGCTTGATTAAGACTGACCATAGGTAGAATCCTTTCGAGAGGAATGTTTAAAACATCTTTTACATTTTTTAGGCATTCCATTAAATTAGTAGTACTTCCTGCCAAGGAACCTGTTTCATTTGTCCGAGCAATTTTATTTTCTACCTTTACCGCTAAAGTCCCAAGAGAATACTGACCATCTGGTAAATCAGCTGCGGCCATGGAGTCGCTAATTAATAAAATGTGATCATTCCCTTTTGCCTTATAAAGAAGCTTAATTGCACCGGGGTGAACATGCTGCAAATCAGCAATACACTCACAATAACATTGATCATTCGTAAGTACTGCTCCAACACAACCTGGGTCACGATGATTAAATCCTCTCATTCCATTATAAGTATGAACAGCGATCCTTGCACCCTGTTCAATCGCATTATTCGTTATATCATAGTCCGCATTTGTATGTCCTATCGAAACATGAATCCCTTTTTCCGTTAAATGCTGTATCGCTTCAATTGCTAGTTCTTTTTCAGGAGCAATTGTCATGACTTTAATCGTATTGTTTGAAACCTCAATTAGCTCATTCAGCTCACGCAAAGAAAGTTCTCGCATAAATTTAATCGGATGTGCTCCGCGATACTCAGGTGTAATATATGGCCCTTCCACATAAGAACCAATGATTTCCGCACCACTTGTTTGCCCAATTGCTTCACTGATCATCTTTACTGCGTTCTTAATCTTTTCAAAATCATGGGTTAACGTAGTTGGCAAAAATCCAGTTACCCCATGTCGGACAAGTGAAGTAGACATATCTCGCAAAGACTGAATACTATCATCCATTGTGTCATTTCCCGCAAGTCCATGAATATGAAAATCAATTAAACCCGGAATGGCTGCATATCCAGAGAAGTCCAAAATCTCACAAAAAGGCTTATTTGTTGTAATGTCAATTATTTTTCCATCTTCAATTAGTATATAACCGGTATTGATGACTTGTTGAGGTGCATAAACTTCTTTCACCTTAATCGCTATCATTTCATTGCCTCCCATCTAAAAAAGCACCTTACAGACTAAAGGCAACACCACATAGCGATGCTGCCTTTATACTAAAACAAATTATACTTGTAAGCGACTTAATCTTTTTAATGTTAAGTAACCTGCTCCGTACATTCCAGCATCATTTCCTAAAGCAGAAGGAAATACTAAATCCTCTTGATTGTGATAAATAGGCATTATTTCATTCTTAATCTCGATGTTGATATCTTGTAAAAATTGTTCAGTTTGCTCAGCAATACCGCCACCGATTATGATTGCCTCTGGGTTAAGTAAATGTGCTATATTCACCAAGCCTATACTTATATAAGAAACAAATCTCTTATATACCATAGTAGCAATTGGGTCCTTTTCGATGACAAACTGGAGAATTTGTTCTCCAGAAACATTTTCCAATATTATACCTTGTTTCTTTTTTTCCTCAATATAATCATTTACAAAAGCTGAAGTAGCGGCATAACGTTCATAGCAACCTTTTCGACCACATCCGCAAGACCGTCCATTTGCGACAATGACCATATGACCTAACTCACCAGCTAAACGATGGGATCCATTTACAATCTTCCCGTCTATAATGATCGAGCTACCTATTCCAGTTCCTAGTGTTAAAAATACTACGTTTTGCTTCCCTTGAATGGAACCCTTCCACATTTCACCTAAGCATGCACATTTCACATCGTTTTCAACGACTACTGGTAATTCAATTGTTTTCAATATCATTTCAGCTAATTTCATTCCGGTATAGCCTGGTAGATTATTAGAAAAGAGTATTTCCCCTTTTTCATGATTAACAAGACCACATGATGAGATACCGATTCCAGTTATTTTAAAATCGTTTTGAAGACATTTTATCTTTTCAATAATCAGTTCAGGAAGTAATGTTTGAATATCATGTTTAGGGCTTAGTGCTTTATCTTTAAACAACATTTGACCATTTTGATCGATTAGGCCATATTTGACAAATGTACCACCGATATCAAAACAAATAATATAATCCAACTTACATACCCCCTGTTAATTCCTTCACCTCTATGAAGTTCAAAAAGTAATGTACTTGCGATAAATCAATTTCCCCTGTTCTCTCAGATGTAGCATTTGACATTCCGCAGGCACATGCCCACTTGAGTACTTCTTCAATTGAATAATTCCTTGAATGAGCGTATGTGAATCCGGCGAGCATACTATCTCCTGAACCTACTTGATGAACTGACGTCAAGGTCGGAATATTTGCCTGAAGAACTCTGCCACTACTTACTAATAGTGCACCGTGTTTTCCTAAGGAAAGAAGGACGAATTTTATTCCCTTCTGACAAATGGCCCGAGCATGTAGCATCATTTCTTCTAAGGTAGCATCCTTTATTCCAATCAACTTACAAAATTCTTCCCTATTAGGTTTTATTAAAAATGGATTACCTTGAATTCCCTTTTCTAAAGCCTCATTGCTTGTATCTAAAAGCAAGTACTTCCCTTTTTGTTTCGCCTTAACTGCCAGCAGACGATAAAAATCCGATGACAATCCACATGGCAAACTACCAGAAATAACAATGTATTGATTGGTATTAAGGATTTTATCAAAATTCTTCAAAAACTCTTCTACTTCATTTTCCTCTATCATAGGACCTTGTTCAAGAATTTCTGTATGACCTTCGTTTGATTCAATCGCCAAACAGAATCTTGTGTTTCCCTTGATTGGTACAAACTGATTCACCAATTCCCATTTAGGGAATTGCTCAGCAATCCATTCACCACTTTTTCCTCCTAGAAATCCTGTGCAGGTTACTTTAGCTCCTAACTGTGATAATACACGGGAAACATTTAATCCCTTTCCTCCCGCCGTTTTATCCACTATTGAAACACGGTTCACCTCATCCAGCTGAAAAACTGGAAGATTGTATCGAATATCAATCGCTGGGTTACATGTAACTGTTGCAATCATTCTACTAACCTCGATTCACACTACCACACATTTTGATTTTATCGGCAACCACTTTTTTCATTTCAATAACTGCATCTTGAAAATAATACCTTGGATCATTTGCATCTGGATGTTCTTGTAAATATCTACGAAGTCCTTTTACGAAAGCAATTTTTAATTCAGTAGCAATATTTACTTTACAGATCCCACTATCGATTGTTTTTTGAACTAAGTCATCTGGCAAACCTGAAGCGCCATGAAGAACTAACGGAATATCAACTTCCCTTTGAATGGCAGCCAATCGATCGATATCCAATTTTGGTTCCCCTTTATAAAGTCCGTGAGCAGTACCAATTGCGACAGCCAGTGAATCGATTCCAGTTCGTGAAACAAACTCCTGAGCCTGCGTCGGATTTGTATAAATCTGATCCCTCTCATCCACTTCCAAGTCATCCTCTATCCCACTAAGCCGGCCAAGCTCCGCTTCAACCGCTACGCCAAATGGTGCTGCATACTCCACTACTTCATGGACAATCCTAACATTCTCCTCAAAGTCATAATGTGATGCATCAATCATGACAGACGAAATGCCCAATTGAATCAATGTTTTAATATCCTCAAATTTCTCATGATGATCGAGGTGGAAACAGATTGGAATATCATAGCTTTTTTTAGCGGCTTCCATCATACCAATAAAAAAATCCTGACCAATATAACGCACAGTACTTGGTGTAGCAGCGATCATAACCGGAGACCGTAGCTCTTGTGCAGTTTCTAAAACAGCTTTCATCGTTTCTAAGTTATGAATATTAAAAGCTGGTACTGCGTAGCCCTTTGACTGTGCATCTAATAGAATCGCACTTCTTGAAGTAATCATGATACATCTCCTCCATTTTTCGACTCATTCGCATAAGGGTGGATGGTAACGCCTTTTACAACTCTATTTACAACGCCTGATGGTGATGGATTATCTGGAGAAAAACCAAGATTAATAGATTTATACATAGCAAAGGTTTGTGCATATAAGATGTATGGGAAAGTAAGTAAAATATCATTATTAACCTTCGGAAGATCCACATGATAGAAAATATCACAATGATTTACAGAGACTTCATCCTTAATGGAGGAAATCGCCACAACCTTTCCTCTTTCTGTTTCTCGATAAATTTCTTCTAAAATATCGAGATCGTATTGTCTAGTATAGGAGTGACTTGATAAGAACACGAATACAATCGTTTCTTTATCTAAAATTGATTTTGGACCATGGCGGAAACCTAAGGAAGTATCAAAAGAAGATGGAATCGTTCCACCTGTTAATTCTAATAATTTTAAAGAAGCTTCTCTTGCTAATCCTTCAAATACACCAGACCCTAAATAAACAACCTTTGAAAAAGTGGAGGTTGCTAGTTCTTTTACACTTTTTTCGCTTTCACTGATTATGGAATTTCCAGCCTTAACAATGTCATCAAGCGTTGTTTCCAATGTATGAATATGTCTAACATGAGAAAGAAGTAAAACAGAGAGAAGCATTGTTGTAAAACTACTTGTCATCGCAAAGCCTTGGTCATTTGCTTCCTTTGGCATATAAATGACTAAGTGATTTGGATCATTTTTCTTTTTCTCAGCTAAAAGTCCATCTGGATTACATGTAAAAATAATGCCGTAAAAATCTTTTATGATTTGTTCTCCTAAATTAACCGCCGCTAAGCTCTCTGGGCTATTTCCTGAACGTGCAAAGGAAATCATAATTGTTGGAAAGTTTTCATCTAAAAACGAATCAGGATTTGAAACAATATTCGTTGTTGCAATACTTTCAACCACTATTTTTTTGTTATTCACGATTCCTTTTAGATGAGGAAGGATGGTATCACCAACAAAAGCTGAAGTCCCAGCACCAGTTAAGATGATACGCAATCGTTCATGCTTATTTTCAATACTCTTTAAAAATGAAAAAATCCGATCTCTATGATATAAAATAATTTCCTTCGTCTCGTTCCATAATCTAGGCTGCTGGGCTATTTCTTTTGCTGTATGGCTGGCACCTACATTCATTCTCTCGAATTCACTTGATTTTAATAGCTCCATTTTTTCTCCTCCTACTAAACAGTTCATGTCGTCATTACCAGTTAGAGTGAAATAGATACAGAAAGTATCTATTTCAATTCAACCGTATAAGTAAATTTGTCACCTCTAGCAATAGAAATCGTATATTCAATTACTTTGCTTTGGTCATAGGTAATACGCTTTAACATAAGACATGGTGCACCTTCATTTATGTTTAACATGTCTGATTCCACATTATTTGCACTAACCGCCATAAAGCTCTCCAATGCTTTAGAAATTTTCACATTATACTGGGAACTAAAAATTTCATACATTGGTGTTTGCTCTAATTCCTGACTAGAAAGGTTTTTAAACTCTTTAACTGGAACATAAGATGTTTCGTATAACATCGGATCCTGGTCAGCAAGCCTTAATCGAACAATCTTAAATACTTCTTCTTCAACCGGTAGATCCATGACTTTTGCAATTTTATGATCACAAAATATTTTCTCAAATGAAACGACCTGAGTGGTTGGAAGTTTTCCGACTTTTTTCATCTCTTCTGTAAAACTATAAAACTTCACAAGGCTTTGATTGTGCGTTCTTGGTGAAACATACGTTCCTTTACCATGAACCTTATAAATAAACCCCTGTTTTTCCAACTCCTGCATTGTTTGCCTTACAGTTGTTCGGCTCACTCGGTAGGAATCACACAATTCTCGTTCAGATGGTAGTTGATCATTTTCAACAAGCTCACCTGATTCGATTTTTTCTAATAAAATATCCATTAATTGATAATACAGAGGAAGTCGAGAATCCTTTTCTACCATGATATGCTCCTTTAGGTGGTATCTTTGTCATAACCAGTTATTAATAAGTATATTATACATAATATTGAAAAAGTTACCACATTTTGTCGCAGTAGATTTTTTTATAAAACTTCCTCTTTCATCTCTTTCAAGCTTTCCACATATTTCTTTAATGACACGGTTGCTCCAGTAACTCTTGATTCCTCTGCTGCATAGGCAATCATGTGACTTTGTGCAGAAACAAAAGCGGATGTTAAACTACTATTACTTTTCTGTTTTACACTTTGAATGAAGTCCGCCATTATACTTGTATCTGCCCCCATATGACCCCCATCTACTGTTTCAGGGTGAATGATTTCTTTTTTTCCTGAAAAGTAGTTGATTTCGAGTTCATTTTTTGCGTCATTCCCATTAATTTCACCCTTTGTACCCATGATTTTAAAGTTTCTAAAGGTCTCCTTTGTAAAAGCAGTCATGGTAAAGGCAACTGTCACATCATTATCAAACAATAAATTCACTACTTGATGGTCCACTACATCGTTATCACAATGATACACACATCGACCATATGGACCTTCTTGAATCGCCTTAAGTCTACTTTCTATACTTGAATCTGCCGAAATGACATTAGCTGGCCAAACATCACGATCGTGTAAATACCATTTAGCAGCTGAATATGGACATTCTTTTTCCACCTTACATCCATCCAAGCAACGATATGTTGAGCCTTCTGGAGCATTTTCCTTTTTAAAATAAGATAAGCTTCCATACGAAGAAACACTTTGACATTCCTTGCCAATCAACCATGCCAACATATCCATATCATGACAGCTTTTTTGAAGGATCATCGGGCTTGATTCCCCTGAATTGCGCCAGTTTCCACGAACAAAGCTATGTGCTTGATGAAAATATCCAACATTCTCATTCCACTGAATGGATACGATTTCTCCAATTGCTTTTTGGTCAATGACATCTTTTAATGCTTGATAAAAAGGAGCATATCGCATCACATGACAAACCGTTAATAACGTATTATGTTTGCGAGCTGCTTCGGCAATTTTTAATGTCTCATGAGGAATTGGTGACATTGGTTTCTCTAGCAAAATACTATACCCTTTTTCTATTGCTTTCATAACAGGTTTAAAATGATCTCGGTCCGGACTACAAATTAAAAGTGCTTCACAAAGCTGTTCTTTTTCTAATAGCTCCGTCCAATCTTCAAATCTCATATTCTCTGGAATATTATGCGTTTGAGCAAATTTCTCTCGCTTTTCTTTATTTGGTTCAGCTACCGCAATGAATTGAATTTCATGTGGATATTGAAGAGCATACGATCCATATGCATAAAAACCCCTGCTTCCCGCTCCGATTAAAGCTGCTTTCATCATCAGTTTCCTCCTAGCTTTATGAAATCTATTATTTTCCGCCTGTTATGGCAATTCCTTCAATAAATTGCTTTTGCAAAATCATAAATAAAATAAGCATTGGTACGATCGCTAAAAAAGATCCTGCCATTAAAACTGGATAGTTTGTTAAATATTGGCCTTGCAACGAAGACAAACCTACTGATAGTGTCATAGATTCTGGTGAACTATTAACAATCATTGGCCACATTAACTCATTCCAGCTCCAAAGAGTTGTAAAAATTCCTAAAGCCACTAAACCTGGTTTTGCTAGAGGTAGCATAACTCGCCAGTAAATTTGAAAATGGTTACACCCATCTAATCTAGCCGCTTCTTCTAACTCTTTTGGAAGCCCCATAAAAAACTGACGTAATAAGAATGTACCAAATGCACTAAATAAACCAGGAACTACCACGGCTTGCAAAGTATTTAGCCATCCTAATTTCACCATAATCATATATTGCGGTAGTAAAAAAACTTGCCCTGGTACCATTAAAACAGATAATGCTACTAAAAACAGAACATTTCTACCTGGAAATTCTATCCTCGCAAACGCATAGGCAGCTAGTGAACATAAAAATAGTTGTCCAGCTGTCCGAAGAACAGTAACGAGTAATGTGTTAAGCATAAATTTGAAAAAAGGAAGCAATGTAAAAACTTCTTTATAGTTTTCCCATTGAAAATCCTTTGGAATGATTACTGGTGGAACATGGATTGACTCCGCATAAGTCTTTAATGAAGTTAGGAACATCCAAATAAAAGGTAGGACCATCGCAACGGCGCCGACTATTAGGATGATATGGATTAGTAGTGTTTTACTTGTAATAAGCTGTCTCGTTTTTTCCAATGGTTATTCCTCCTTTAATCATAATGAACCCATTTTTTCTGTAAAACCATTTGAATCGCAGTAATAATGAGGATAATAATCAGTAATAGAACAGCGATTGCGGCTGCATAACCTTTATCGTTTAAAACGAACGCATGCTGATAAAATAAATATACAATAGATTGTGTTTTCTCCAATGCTGTACTGCCTTTACCAATCATCATAAAAATTAAATCAAACACTTGAAACGCCCCAATAAAGGACATAATCGTAACGAAGAAAATGACTGGAGAAAGTAATGGTAGCGTTATTTTAAAGAACACCTTGATTGGACCTGCTCCATCAATTTCCGCCGCTTCGTAGTACGTCTTCGGTATTCCCTGCAATCCTGATAAGAAAATGACTACGTTATAGCCAATTCCACTCCAAATCGCTACTACTATAACTGAATACAATGCAATTTTCGGATCACTTACCCATTGAGGACCCTTTATTCCAATAAGAGATAAAAGATAATTCAAGAGGCCATAATCTGAATTATATAGCCATCTCCACACCATAGCGATCGCAGCGGGCATTGTTATAACTGGTAAAAAATATAAAGTTCGATATACCGATTTCCCCTTTATTTTCTGGTTTAAGAGAACTGCTACTAGAATAGAAAGGAAAATTCCAATTGGAACTGTAAATAAAATATAAATGCCAGTATTCTTGAAAGACTGTAAAAGGTTAGCATCATCTACCATTCGTTTGTAGTTGTCTAATCCCGTCCACTCGTACTGCCCAAATGCTCCCCACTCTGTAAAACTAAAGTAAATCGTTTGAAGTATTGGCCACAAATAAAAAACCAATAAGCCAAGCATAGTAGGAGCAATCATCAGATAAGCCCAAAAGAAATCAGAACGCTTTCTTGTTTTGCTTATGTTTGGTACCTTCAATTTTCTTTTTTTCGCATTTACTTCAACTGGTAGAGGAATTTCCTTCACTATACTCCCTCCTTTTAAGGAAAATAAAGAGAAGAAACTACTTCTCCTCTTCATTTTTTCTAGTTCTTAGATAGTGCCTCATTTGCTTTTTTCGTTAACTCTTTTACAGCATCCTCTACACTTTCTTCCTCGCTCCAGGCTTTTTTCAGAACATCAGTTTCGTACTGCCAAATTTCCCCTGTATTTTCCACACTTGGTAATGGTACAGAATAATCAACACCATCGATAAATGCTTTAAGATTCAAATTTGGGACTGATTGTAACCATGCATCCTGGGTACCATTGTAAGCAGGAATAACAGTTCCTGTTTTTGCATATACTTCCGCTGCATCCTTAGATCCTAAAAACTGCACAAACTTCCAAGCAGCATCTTTATGCTTCGTATTTGCAGCAATAACATTAGATAATCCATGAATCGCAACAGCACGTTGCTTTCCTTTTGGAACAACCGCTACATTTAAATCAGGATTTTTCTTATACTCTGGAACCATCCAAGGACCATCAAACATCATAGCGATTTTGCCTGAAGAGAATAGTTCAGAAGCCGCTGTTTCTGTCATTTGAGCTTGTGTTGGAGAAAGCCCATCTTCAATAAAGCTAATATTAAATTTTAATGCCTCAATCGCTTCAGGTTGATCAAATCCAACAGACTTACCATCCTCAGAGATAATATGACCACCATTTTGCCAAATGAAATCATAATATCCACCTTGATTACCCATTAAAGCAGCATATCCCCAAATACCCTTATCTTTATTTGTTAGCTTAGTAGCTACTTCCTTCAACTTGTTCCAGTCCCAAGTATCATCAGGATACGGTACACCTGCTTCATCAAAAATCTTTTTGTTATACCATAAACCAGTCGTATCAAAATCTTTTGGAATTCCATATACTTCATCATCAACTGTGTAAAGATCAATTAACGACTTCGGATAATTATCAAAGCTATAATCATCTTTTTTAGCCATATCGCTTAGTGGAAGAATGACTTTACCTTTTGCATATTGAACTACATGTGGACCATTCATCCATAACACATCAGGAAGTGCCCCACCAGTTGCAGCTGTTTCAAGCTTTTGGAAATATTGTGCATATGGAGTCAGCTCGGTCTTCACTTTAATATCAGGATTTTTTTCATTAAATAATTTTATAATTTCTTCAATTGCAGGGACTTGCTTCTTATCCCAAAATCCATAAGTAATCTCAACTTTTCCATCACTTGATGTTTCATCACTAGAACTACAACCTGCTAACCCTAGTAATCCCAACGCCAATGTTAAAATCATGATAAGCCATTTTTTCATCTTTTTTCCCTTCCTTCTTATGAAAGTTTAATAGATTACCAACCTAATAAAAACCACCTCATCATGATGTTATTACCAGTTGTTGTGTAAAGGCTTACAAAAATGTCTTACAGTAACTTCAGTTTCAATATGCGGATCAGCACCTCCTAGTAGCAACATAGTAATGACGTCATTACCAGTTGTAGATAGTATAACACCTCTTTTTCAAATCCAAAATACCTTTTCATCATTTTTTTCTGAAAATTAAATCGACACATTTCATCATAATTCCCAAAGACTTACATTTGTTGTAGTTTGGTGGTCGCTCTTTTCTATAAAGACAAACACCTTACTATTCCTGTAGTTTTTAATTCATTCTCTTCTGAAAAAACCTCTAATGTACAATAAACACTAGAGGTTTTTCATAACTATTTAAAATATCTTTCGCTGCTGGCGATCGTCTTTTACGATTTCTACTGCTTCTCTGAACCTTTGTGAATGAATGATTTCACGCTCTCTTAAAAATCTTAAAGAATCATTTAAATCTGGATCATCTGACATATCAATAATCCATTGATATGTAGCGCGTGCTTTTTCTTCAGCTGCAATATCCTCATATAAATCTGCAATTGGATCACCTTTTGCTTGAATATAAGCCGCTGTAAATGGAACACCGTCAGAATTGTGGTAGAACAAAGCGCTATCATGCGATGCATAGTGTGCATCTAGCCCTGCTGCTTTCATTTGGTCAGGAGTAGCATCCTTTGTTAATTTATAAATCATCGTAGCAATCATTTCCAAATGTGCAAATTCTTCCGTACCAATATCTGTTAATAGTCCGATTACTTTGTCAGGTATTGTGTATCGTTGGTTTAAATATCTTAAAGCAGCAGCAAGCTCTCCATCTGCTCCACCATATTGTTCAACTAGAAATTTAGCTAACATTGGGTTACATGTACTTACTTTAACTGGATATTGTAACTTCTTTTCATAGATCCACATCTGATTCTCCCCCTTCTAAACTTGCCATGGCCAAGGGCCTTTACCCCAGCCCCAATTCTCACCAGATAAACTATTACCAAATTGAAAAAGTGGACCATATTTAGCTTCAAAATTAGCTTCAATTTGTTTCTTATACTGTGCGTACTGATTAAATTGGTTAATTGCATTTACATCATCAGGGTGAGTATCTAAGTATAAAGTCAATTCGACTAAGACAAAATCAACTGCTTGTAATTCTTCTAATTCTTGATAGTATTCCGGCGGTAATGAACTTGTCATCTTTTTTACCCCCTTGCTTTATAAGGATTGTCATAAAAATCATAGAAAACTTTCCAGAGTGTACCTTTTTGTAATGCTTCCTTATAAGGAAATTGTTCTAAATTTGGTGGTTGAAATCCTAAATAAAGATGTGGTGGAGTTGAATAGAATTTCTGTCCAATTGGTGGACAAGGATCATTTGGTCCATGAAAGACACTATATGCTTTAACATGGGTAAACTGGAGATTATTTTCTTTTTGATTATCGTTCAAAGTGATCACTCCTTTGAAAGTAAAAACATCAACTATTTCACTATATTCATAAATCAAAGAATTAATGAGAAAGAAATAGAGCTATTCATGAAATGATCTATTATTTACTTCATAGGCGGCTCGAATGCCTGATTCAACAGCACCTTCAATCCAAGCAGGTGCTGTTGAGGTGTGCTCTCCGGCAAAGTGAACTCTTCCCTCTGGCGTGTAAATATGAGGTGAGAGCTCTTTATTTTGTTCCGGTTTAAACATTGAAAAAGCACCACCAGCGTATGGGTACAATGCCCAACTATGTGTGTATCCAGTAATATATTCTGTATATACTTGGTCCCCATGAATTGTCGCCAAATCTCTCAACGCATTCAAAATACGATCTTGTTCTGACATACTATCCCAAATTAATGCATCATCTTCCCAAGTGTAGCTAGCTAATATGATGCCGGAACCATTAATACCATTATGATTACTAGGATAATAAGCGAATCGAATTGGTAAATCTGTTGTAAGCTTCCCTCCAAGGATTCCTTCCTTCTCCCAAAACCTTGTCTTAAATTGCAAACCAATCTTTGTTGAGGCCACATAATGTAGCTCTCGAATTGCTTTCCATTTGTTATATGAAAATGAATCACGTGGGTAAACTTCAATAAAGTTTAGTAATGAGAATGGAATTGTAATAATCGCATAATCACCTGAGGTTTCAAAAGGTTTATGGGTAGTATAATGATCTGAATGAATCGTAACTTGGTGATTTTCTTGCACGATTTTATTCATTTTTTGACCAAAAAATATATGTTCTTTCAATTTTTCATGAAATTTGTGAGCTAACTTATCATTTCCACCAGTAATTTCATAAAACTTAAGATCTTTCGTTAACAAAACAATAAACTCTCTTAATATTGCTGTAAAAGCTAGCTCAGGAAATCCTTCCAATCCTACAAGTACTTTAACCTTTTCTACCGCACCTGGAGAAAGAGGCTCGCCTACGGGGTTATAACGTAAAAAAGAGTCCATCGAATAACGATCTAACTCCTCAATTACTTTATCCCAATTTTCTTCAGGATTTTGATTAATATAATCGATTACTGGTTTAATTGATCTTTCAATTAAAGAATCTACATTTATACCTTTTTCATTTTCAGACACATGATAACCTAGCATATCTGGATTTTTTTCATACTTTTTTTGGATCGTTTTAATGCCATTCGCAAATATAACATCATCTGATTTCCCATTTATAAATTCATTCATTTCTAGACCAAATTTTTTTATATACGCCATAACAAGTTGATGGGTAGATGGGATTCTCATTGCACCTAGCTCAAGATATTGGTCATTAATAAATGGGTTTCTTTTCGTATAAATTCGACCTCCAGCTCGCCCATTTGCTTCCAAAACAACAACATCATGACCAGCTTCTTTTAGTAACGAAGCAGACACTAACCCCGCAATACCTGCTCCTACAATAATAATTCTTTTAGGATTGGTTGTTTTTTCTAAACCGTGATGAATGCAAGATAGCATCTCTTCCTTTGACATAACCTTCTCAGATGTACGATTCATGTCTTCTCTCCTAAAAAAACATAATTTAGTTCAAAAGAATCTTATTCACTAAAATATTTCAGTAGAAGGTTTTTTTATAATATTCATTAAAAATTTTTACTTTTTCTAACAAAAGAGAGTTGAATAATAAAAAATTATTACAATGTATATAAAAAGAGGAGTTTTGAAGCAATAAAAAAAGCAATACCATTAATAGGTACTGCCTTTCCTCACTAGAACGTGTTACTTATGAAAACTTGTCATAAAAATATAACCTAATATTATATTCGAAAGTACTGTTGATTTTGCTTGTAGTAGCTCCACCGCTATATATTGCCATAATTGTAAAAAGGGAATGTGATAGTGTATATACATATATCCAGAAAGATATAAAGCTGGAATTCCTAACACTATAAGCTTCGTCACATTTATTTTCCAACTCCCCTTTTTCTTCCATTCGGCTAATAATTGTGGCAATCCAAGACATAAACCAATCGGAACGTATAAGAAAGATAAAATAAATATATATTCTGAGTAGTCATAAGTCTCAGCTGCAATCTTCTGTATATGATTATTAATTGATAAACACCCTATTGAAATTCCGTACAATAAGACTAAAAACCCTATATATTTCAAAGATTTATAAAAAATCATTTTATCCCTCCTTCTGTTATATTTATTTCTTTCTAGCTCTTGAAAGTACCTTTAATTGTAAGAATGAAACTGATATTTAGAAACGAAAAACACCTTCTGAGGATGCTTCCCTAAAAGGTGTTTTTTGAGTGTTACTCATGATATTATGACTCTTCAGTAGACAGTTCTTGTTTCAGTTCTTGATCTTTGATCACTACATTTTCACTTTTTTTCAGTTTATTGATTACATCGTCAATTGATTTTGCATTAGCATTTAAATAGTCTTCCTTTACTTTTTCTTTCACATCCTCATAATCCTTTTGTACATGCTTGGTAACTTTTATAATATGGTATCCATAATCTGTTTGTACTGGAGCGCTAATTGTGCCAGCTTTTTGTTTAAATGCTACTTCCTCAAACTCTGACACCATTTCTCCACGAGCAAATTCACCTAATGAACCGCCTTTTTTTGCCGTCGTTGTGTCAGTAGAATTTTCATTCGCTAACTTAGCAAAGTCTTCTCCTGCATCTAATTGCTTCTTAATATTGTTTGCTTCCTCTTTCGTACTTACTAAAATATGCGATGCTGTAACATAATCATAGTTTGTTTTATTTTCATTATAATAAGCCTTTAATATTTTCTCGCTTGTCTTGATTCCATCAGTTACTGCTTTTTTCTGTAAAAGGTTTAACGTAAGCTCCTTTTTGAATGCAGTTAAGTCTTTATAACCATTGCTAGTTAAGGTATTCTCAAACTCTTCTGTTGTTGAAAATTGAGATTGATATTTATCTAATTCCTTATTTAATTCTTCATCAGTAACTTTATATTTGTTACTAAGCAATTTTTCTTGGATTAATCCATCAAGTATAGTTGCTCCATTTGAAGTTTTTAATACCTCGTACAATTCTTCTTTTGTGATATTACCAGAATCAGTTTTTACTACTACCTCATTATTAAATGAAGAACATCCACTTAGTCCAATCGATAATGCAAGGCATCCCGCAAACGTTATTAATCTTTTTTTCATCTTATTAACCCTTTTCCTATTCATTTTTCAATGTAAATTAAGTATTTTGTTCACTAATTTTAATTGTTAAAGTTATTTTTTCACCATTTCGGTAAACATCGATTTTACTTTCTTTTCCTACTGTTGCTTGTGTATATAAATATTTCCTAAAATCACCTACATTGCCTACTTTTGTCCCATCAAATGAAACGATTACGTCTTTCACCTTTAGACCAGATGAAGCTGCAGCTGAGGAAGGATCAACTGAATATACGACCACTCCCTCAGTCACTTCATCTGAAAGATTTAATTGATTTTGTCGAGTATATGCATCTAATTCATTTATACTTTGTAGCCCAACACCTAGATATGGCCTACTTACTTTCCCATCCTCTAGTAAATCTTCAATAATTGGTTTTACATCCTCAGTTGGAATCGCAAAACCTAATCCTTCTACACCTTCTTCAGAGATTTTCAGGCTATTAATTCCTACTACCTGTCCTGAACTATTAATTAATGCTCCGCCACTATTCCCAGGATTGATTGCAGCATCTGTTTGAATTACATTTAAATCCCAATCACCTTCAGAAGTTGAAACGGCAATTGTTCTTTCTTTACTACTAATAATCCCTTGCGTTACACTACCAGAAAAATCTAACCCTAATGGATTACCAATTGCAGCAACTTGCTCCCCAACTCTTAAAGCTGATGAATCACCAAAGCTAGCTACAACCGTTACATTTTTACTATCAATCTTTAACACAGCTAAATCTGAAAGTGGATCAGTGCCGACAATCTTTGCCTCCACTCGATTTCCATTTGCTAATGAGACCTCTACACGATCTGCCCCTTCAATAACATGGTTATTTGTTACAATATACGCGCTATCTCCATTTTTCTTAAAAATTACACCCGAGCCGGTTCCACTATCCTGACTATTGCTTTCTGATTGCGTGTTTTGGTAGTAGCCATTCGTCTGTTGTTTGATATTTACAACACCTACCACAGCTTCAGAAACCTTTTCGATTGAATCTAACATCTGACTAGCGCTATTATTTGAGGTTTTCTCAATTGGCACTATATTTTCAGAAGATGTTGTTTTTTCCACGTTTTTTACTGTTGCACTTTCAACCAATGGTAGATTAATTAGTTCATTTAAATCTATATAATTAGTTGAATAAACCGTAATAATTGATCCTAAAACCGCTCCAGATAAGGTTGCTAAAAATGTTGGAAAGACTCTTTTCTTCCTTTTAACTGGTTTCTCTTTTATTTCCTTTTCTATAAAGTTCATACTTTTCTTCTCCCTTTCTAATTCATTCAAATTTCAATACACATATAAATCTTTCATCATAATCAATTAAACTTGTCTTAGTTGTTCTATATTGTTCATTCTAAGACTGAATGGTGAAAATTTGATGAAAAGGGAGACTACAAACATTTTTTGCAATAAAAAAAGCATAAGCCGTTTTTTATCGACTTACGCTTTTTTACTGATATGATTTTGAAAGTGGTACACGAATTGTAAAAATACTTCCATATCCGATTTCACTATTTACTTCAATTGTTCCATTATGAATATCAACTATCCATTTGGCAATTGCTAAACCAAGACCATGGCTACCACTCTGTCTTGCTCTTGATTTATCAACTCTATAAAAACGATCAAATATTCGTTTATAATCCTCGGGTTTAATCCCAATTCCCGAATCCTTCACTTGAATCGTTAATGAACTCTCTTGTTGTGAAAGAATTAATTGAACCTCTCCACCATTTGGCGTATATTTAATTCCATTGTCTATCAATATATATAACAGCTGTGATAATTTCTCTGAATCGCCCTGAGCAATCACAATCTCTGGTGCTTTTAAACTAAGATTAATTTGTTTTGAAGTAGCTAATGGCTCTAACGAAACAATCGCTTTTTCGGCATATGGTCGAAAATCAAACCTTTCAATTTTCAACTCAACCCGATTAGAATCTGAGCGAGCCAATGTTAGTAAGTCACTAACGAGGTTTGTCATCCGTTTTACTTCATCTTTCATATTAGAAAGAACTTTACGAGAAAAATCATCTTCTTCAGTTTCAATTGTCATTTCCATCGCATCAATTGAAGAAAGCATGACACTTAGTGGTGTTCTCAACTCGTGAGATGCATCTGCAACAAACTCTCTTTGTTTATGAAATGAATTGGCTATTGGCACCATCGCTTTTTTGGACATGATTCTACTCATAAAAAATGCGATACCAGAAAAAATGACTGTTAATCCACCTAATATAATTCCAACCCACTTGAATAATTCATATGCAACTGAAATATCCTTACCAACGTAAATAGTACCAATAAATTGCCCCTTATAAAACAAAGGTTCACCCGCAATCATCAGTCGAATATCATCTTGAATCGGCGGAACTTTTAACTCATGCTGCTGTTTAAAACCATCGTGACCAATGTTCCACCTAAACTTTTCTACTTTTAATCGAACTTGACGAGTATCATTTTGCTCAGGGGACCATCCTTTTACAAGGCTCAATAACTCAGACCTGAGTTGTGGAATATCCTCTTGCCCCATCATCAATGCTCCATTAGGATTGACTACATAATAAAAAAACTGATCTACTCCAGCTAACACTACTTCTTGATTTTGATTTTCCAATAGTTCATTATTTTGAATCATATAGTTTTCAATAATTTTTGCTTCCTGTGAAGCCAAAGATGCAACTGTTCGTTCTTGATCTTTACGAATGACCGTATAAATGAGTGCAAAAACAACAAATATGAAAAGTACTAAAAACAATATAACAAGTCCACTATAAACAATGGTTAACTGACCTTGCGTTCGTTTAAAGACGTCCTTCTCTCCGTTATTTCGAAAACCGGGTAAAAAGGAAAGAAGTTTAATTTTCAAATTTATACCCTACCCCTCTAATGCTTTGAAGCACCTCTTGTTTTCCGAGATTATCTAATTTCTTCCGAAGTAATTTAACTGTTGCATCAATTGTCTTCATGGAAACATCTGAATCATATCCCCAAATGCGTTCCAAAATAATTTCTCGCGGCAATACTTGACCTTTATTTTGAATTAATAGATCTAACAACTGAAACTCACGCGGACTTAATTGAATTTCAACATCCTCACTTTTAAGAATTTGACTCGTCCTATTCAACGTCATCTCATTTAGGTTGATTTCATCTTCTAAAATAGGAGCATAATTGCGTCTTGAAAGTGCTCTCAAGCGAGCTAATAATTCATTTATTTCAAAAGGCTTCACTAAATAATCGTCTGCTCCTGAGTCTAAACCCTCAATTCGATCATCTACAGCATCTTTTGCAGTAAGCATCAGAATAGCTCCGGCATATCCTTCTTTACGTAATTTACTGCAAACCTCTATTCCAGTTAAATTTGGCATCATCCAATCTAAAATTAACACTTCATAATGAGTATTTCTAGCATAATAAAATGCATCGTCTCCATCAGTAACCCATTCCACTTTATATCCAGCTTTTTTCTTTAACATATAACTAATAAGTTCACCTAGTTTTAAATCATCTTCAGCTAATAATATATTCAAAGGTTTTCCCTCCTCATTTACCTATTTCGGATTAATAGACTAGTTATTGAAATGACAATTACATTAAAAATTTGCTTAGAATGAAATACCCAATACACAGTGCTTGAGCAAAAAATAAAAGCCCCCAAATCGCAGCAGGAATATATGTCTCATTAGCTAAGCTCGTCGCATCCCCTGCATTTTTACGTTCTATCATACTAAGTTTAAATACTGTAAATGCACTGAATATCGATTGAATAAAGACAACAGCAGAGAGGAACAAACTCGTATGCATAAAAAGTGCTTTGTTTTGTAAGTAGATAACAATAGATAATAAGGAAATGAGGGAAATCGTCCAACAAATGCCATATACATTACGAATCCACAATATTAATGAAATACATAAGATGGAAAATATAAAATAAACAACCATTTTAAACATACCCATACTAAGAAAATAAAATAATATAAGTGCTGAAACTGATGATCCGACATAACCAGAAATATAGATTAATGTTTTTGGTACCACTTTTGTGGTTACATTCGTGATTGCTAATCCTGAACCATCTCTTTCTAATCTAATTTTATGTCTAACTTTCCCACTAAAAATCGCTGCACAAATAACATGAAACACTTCATGTAGCAATGTATTAATTAAAGAGATATTTACATTAATAAAAGGAATCATTCTTATTAATATAGCAATAAACAAATATATATAAACTAATATTGTAGTCTCCATTATGATTCTCCTTGTTCAATTAACTAGATGGTTATACGATTGAAAAGGAAGCAACCGTTTACTGTTATACGATGCTTCCTTTCTATTATAAGCTCTGTAATTGTTTAAAGTGGAATGATTTATTGTCAGGTTGATGTAAAGAAAACAACCGAACAATCCATAGTTGATGGAAGAAAGTATTCGACTCCTTTGGTGGTAGCGGGGCAGATGAGACCCCTAAAATGAAAGTACTTTGAAACAATATTGCATTCCTCAAGGACAGAGTATCCCGAATTCATATCACACTATTCTTAAATTAGAATGCGTTAGTTGATTACAACTCCAGGATGCTCCCTTTCCGTGGGGCGAGAGCTGAGCCTCCTCGGTGTCCTGCGGGGTCTCAGCCTTCCCGCATCTCCCACAGGAGTCTCGCACCTTCCGTTGTAATCAACTTCTGTCATTATTTTTTAAACCCAGGAAGAAGCATACTTTTATAAATAGAGCTTGAATAAATTAATGCATAAATGGACTCTTGATAAACATGATTCAAAAACAGTCTTATTTTAAATCAAGCTGTTACTTTCACGTCTTCTTTTAAGTTCTTTAATTCCTCTTCAAGTTCTTCATTATTAATACTTAAATCATTTGAAAGGAAATTTCTATTTTGGTTATAACTTTCAGAAGCTTGTACTTCTGCTTCTAACATAAGAATACGATCTTCAGCTCTAGCCATTCCATTTGCAATGCTTTCTGAATTAAATGAAACAGTCGTTTGTTGAATCTGCTTAATTGATTTTGCTACATTAGCTCTTGAGATTAGTAAAATTCTTTTATGCTGGAATTCATCATATTTGTTTTGCATCTCGCTTAATTTGTTTTTTAGTGACTCAGTTTGCAATTGAATTGCTTTAAGCTGCTCATTATATAAAACTAATTGTTTTTCATGAACTAACTTTTCTTGAATTGCTAATTTTGCAATTGGATCTTCTCCACGTTCAACTGCAAGTTTAGCCTGTCCAATTCGTTTTGAAACTAATGCTTCTGTTTCTAAAACCAAAGTCTTTTGTTTGTTCTCTAAGAAAATTTGACGTGCTAACGCTTCTTGGCCTTTTGCAAGGTCATATTCCATTTCTCTAATATATTGATTTAACATCGCAATTGGATCTTCTAATCCATCAAGTGCGCTATTCATTTGTGCAGCTGTGATTGTTTTCATTCTTTTAAAAATACCCATTTTACTCATTCTCCTTATTTGGATTTATATTTATACTTCTTTCCCACTTGTCTAAAAGTTCTGCGTTCTGTCTGTTCATAGGTGTATTAACACTTGGTAATGATGTCTCGCCAACAAACTGATTGAATGAATTATTCTTGTTCGTTTTTTGTAGCTTTTTAAATAGGATCCTTCCTATTACGAAAACCGCAAGTAGGAATAAAATCATCCCAATCCAACCAAAATCATGACCATGGTGTGGACCATTTATCATCATTACCTCCTGATGATGTTCAAATACAGGTCCAGGTCCTCCCGCTCTTCTTATGTAATGAACTTCTTGATGTACTCGATGGCCATTAAAAAATCCAAACATTCCTAGTACAAAGCGTATACCTACTAACAAAAATATTGTTCCAGATACCCAGATAATCATTTTTTTAACACTGGCATTCATTCATTTTCCCTCCTTTCATTCTTGATAAGTAGAATAATATAGACCAATGGTGAAAATATGGTGAAAATTTTTACATGTTCAAAAACAAAAAAACACTCAACTATTTGTGAGTGTTTTTTTTAAAAATTTATTCTTTGATAAATTCTTTCGTACTTCTAATCGTATCAATTGGACGAACCATGCTTTCAATTTCTGCACGTTTTGATTCTAAAAATGGAGGTAAAGATAATTTTTCACCTAGCGTTTCATAAGGTTCATCTCCCATAAATCCTGGGCCATCTGTTGCAAATTCAAATAAAATTTGTGGCGCAACTCTTACATATAATGATTCAAAGAAGTGACGGTCGACATACCCAGAAGTTGGGAATTGGAAAGATTCAAAGCGTTTAATCCACTCTTCTAATACAGATCGATCCTCCACACGGAATGCAGTATGATGTACAGTCCCAAACCCTTGGATAGCTTGAGGTAATATAGTATTATACTCAACGATTACCTGTGCACCATTTCCACCTTCACCTACTTCGAATAAATGAACCGAACCATCCTTATCAATCTCTTTAAATAACATAACTTTTTCTAGTACTTCTTTAAAATAGTCGAAATGGGCAGTTCGTACAAAGATTGGTCCTAATCCAGTAATAGCGTACTCTAAAGGAATTGGTCCATTTTGCCAAGGTGTACCTGACTCAACGCCTGTGTTGCCTTCATCTGAAATTAATTGATATTGTTGATCATCAAAATCAACAAAAGATAAAGTCTTCTTACCAAATTGTGTTTTAATTCCAGTATGTTTTACTTCTAAACGATCAAAACGTTTTAACCAATAGTCAATTGCTTCATCACTTGGTACACGGAATGATGTTTTTGATATTTCGTTTGTTCCATGTACACCTTTTGGAATCCCTGGAAAATCAAAGAATGTCATATCTGTTCCAGCACTACCTTTATCATCTGCAAAGAATAAATGATATGTTTGAATATCATCTTGATTTACTGTTTTTTTAACTAATCTCATTCCTAATACATACGTAAAAAATTCATAATTTTTTTCTGCACTACTTGTAATAGCTGTTACATGATGGATTCCTTTTAAACCGTTCATTTTTTTCCTCCTATTGAACATAACGTTCGATTTAATTTAATTCCTCTATATTTTGTTTCATTATTCATACTTGAATACGGGTAGAAAAAATATCTCGAATTCAAGATATCTTGAATTCGAGATAAATATATCATGAATCACTTTTTTCTGTCAAACAGTAATTTTATTTCAATTCTCAATGAATAAAGATTGTTGTTTTCCATCCCTTCAAATAGCTCGATCTTCATGTCGCGTGCAAATGAGTTCCACAAGATTGATTAAACTTTTAGCTGCGACATTACTTCGCTAAAATTGTAAGAGTGTATAAAAAAGTACTACCAAACTCTAATGGTAGTACTCCTCAAATGATTAGTTAGGTTTAAACTAACGTGAATATTCATGAACTAGATTAAAAATTTCAACACGATCTCTACCGCTATTTTTCGCAACATAAAGTGCCTGATCAGCTTCTCTAATCAAAGATTGCATCGTTTTATTATCGTCTCCAATCAAAAATTGTGTAGATGTAATCCCAAAACTTGAGGTTACCTGAATTTCTTGGTCATTTATGCTTGTCTTCCATTCAGCTATTTTCTCTCGAAGGTCATCGGCCATTTTATATGCCTCAAGAATATTTGTATTTGGCAAACAAATAACAAACTCCTCTCCGCCGTATCGTCCTATAAGATCCGAACTCCTTAAATGATCCTTTGCTATTTTTGATACACTCGATAACACAATATCTCCCACTTCATGACCAAAAGTATCGTTTACACTTTTAAAATGATCTATATCAAACATTATGACCGCAATATTCTCTCCCATAGCTTTTATCTCATTAAATACTTCTTCATATCTTTTCATAAAAAATGATTTATTAAATATTTGAGTTAGTCCATCTATACTTGCAAGACGCTTTAATTTTTTTAGTAAATAGACTCTTTCCGTTATATTCGTAAACGTAAGAATCTGCCCTATCATCATTCCATTTTTATTCATAACAGGTGCAAAACGAATATTGTAGTGAATGTTTTGCCTATTAATAAACAATTCATAATCACAAGATTGACCTTTGTCTATTAACTCTAATAAATGTTGATGGTCATTTAAAATGTCTTTAATTGGTTTACCAATCACATGTTTATTTAAAATAGGTAAAACATCTTTCATGGCATGATTGTAGTCCAATATTCTCTTATTTTGACTCAAAACGATTACTCCGTCTTTCATACTTTCAAATACGGTATCTCTTGCGATTGGCGCAACATTAAACATTTGAAAAGTTAGAAGTGCTGATCCGTGAAATAAAAAAGAAATACTCATCGATACAGGGCCTAAATCGATTCCATAGGGACTTAATCCATTTAAATAAAAATGATTAGCCACGATTGGCATGATAAGACCAGCTACCATCATGAATATTTGGATTTTAAATCGAAATACAGCTTTTCTTAAACGCACAAGTAACATAATAATACTGATCATTAGACATAAAAAGAGATAAATTGAATGGACATAAAAAAATATACCATACTCTAGTTCTACGATTGGAAAAGGTAGATCGCTTCTTAGACTAACCGATTTGTAATATAGATGATGAAGATCATTCGTATCATGCATGAAGATTGTTACGATTGGTGCTATAAAAAGAATATAGTAGACCCATTTCTTCTTTAACCTTATTCCGAGGTACTCTAAACACATCAACAAAATAAATACTGGAATAAATGGCATTGCAAGATACTCAATCTTTAACCAAAATTTTATCTGCTCTAATGATTTACTACACAACTCAAATGCATAAGAGTATGTAAATATAGTAGATAAAATGGTTACAGCAATATAAGGCCTCGCACCAGGTGCATTTTTCAGATTAAGATGAGCATATAAAGATAAAAATAGACTTAATGAACCTGCAAATATAATAACTAATACATAAACTAATAATTCTTGAGGCATCCTTCATTTACTCCATCTGTTTTTATTGAATAGATTGTTTTGTTAATAAAATCTATTGAAATTACACCAAGTTACTGATTATAAGCAGTTCACACGCGGTTAAAACTTACTTATTGTTGAGTCTATATTCCTTCAACCATTTGTTTTCCCGTTGTAATATATCATTAAGATATCATTACCGTTTTTTCTATCATTATCTTAACACATTTTATTTATTTTTTTAAAATTCTAAGTATACACAACACAAAAAGAGCTCTTCCATTAAAAGTGGAATGCTCTTTTTTTAGAACAATTTAGTTACCTAGTACTTCCAACGTTGGCTTCATATTTTATTATAAGAAAAATTTTTTATTTTTTAGATATAGTAGATTATTTTACCTTTTTGCACAAGATATGTTATAGGGATATACTAAAAAACTCACATTTTGTAGTTTCCTTATATTGAAATTCCCGCTGATATATCAGTGTTTTTTTCAGAAATTCATTTTACAGAATGCTCTAACTTATTTTATAATCATTAGTATTGCTATTTTTGCAAAAATTTTACAACAAGGAGATGAAATTCATGACAGAATTTATTTCAGTACTAAATGACTATTTATGGGCCAAATTAATTGTAATTTTCTTAGTTGCAATTGGCTTATTTTTAACAGTGTATTTAGGCTTCTTACAAATTAGATTTTTCCCTGAGATGGTCCGTCTATTAGGGGATGGTCGTAAGAATAAAGACAAAGACAAAAAAACTGTTTCATCATTACAAGCATTCATGATTGGGATGGCTGCACGTATTGGTACTGGTAATATTGCTGGTGTTGCTACAGCAGTCGCATTAGGTGGTCCTGGTGCAGTATTTTGGATGTGGCTTATCGCACTAATCGGTTCTGCTTCTGCATTCGTAGAAAGTACATTAGCTCAGGTTTACAAGGTTAAAGATGGTGACTCTTGGCGTGGAGGACCTGCTTATTACATGGAAAAAGCTTTAGGAAATAGAAAGCTTGGTATTATCTTTAGTATTTTAATTACTTTATCATTTGGTCTTATTTTTAATGCTGTACAAGCTAATACAATCGCCGCTTCAATAGATAATGAATTTGGCATCAGTACGTCAACTACTGCAATTGTGCTTGCAATTATTACTGCTATCATTATTTTTGGTGGAGTACATTCGGTAGCAAAATTCTCTACAGTTTTAGTACCAATTAAAGCTGGTGTTTACATAATATTAGCGTTATGGGTAATGATTGCTAATTTCGATATCTTACCAAACGTTTTCGGTGCAATTTTCTCTGAGGGTGTATTTACTTTCAAGCAAATGTTTGGTGGTGTAATGGGTGCTGCAGTACTTCATGGAATTCGTCGTGGATTATTCTCGAACGAAGCAGGTATGGGTTCTGCACCAAACGCAGCAGCTACAGCAGATGTTACTCACCCTGTAAAACAAGGATTTATACAAGCTTTAGGGGTAATTGTAGATACATTTATCATCTGTTCATCTACTGCTATGATCGTATTAGTTTCAGGTGTTTACAAAACGTCTGAATTAACGGGTATTCCTTTAACACAAGAATCATTACGTGTAAGTCTTGGTGACTTTGCAGCAACATTTGTATCTATTTCTGTATTCTTATTTGCTTTAAGTACAATTATGGGTAACTACTACTATGGTGAATCAAATATTAGCTTCATGAAGAATAGTAAAAAAACAATTTACCTATATCGCTTTGCTGTAATTGGAATGGTATTATTCGGAGCACTATACAGTGCAGAATTAATTTGGTCTTTAGCTGATATCTTTATGGGACTAATGGTTTTAGTAAACTTATACGCAATTACGCGTCTATCTAAAGTTGCTAAAGCTCTATTAGTGGACTATATCGCGCAAAAGAAAAAAGGTGTGGATCCAGTTTTCCATGCAGATTCCATTTCAAATCTACCAGGTCGTGAGCATTTAGAAGCTTGGGTTGACGAAAAAGAAGTTAATAAACAAATTGGATAATTAATTTTAAAAACCATCATTGCATAGTATTTGAACTATGAATGATGGTTTTTTATTTTCATTTTTAAGTTTTAAAAGTAATGCATTGATCCTGTACAGACTCATGAAATTACTAGTAGAAAAGATATTCAAAAATAACAATTTATTTAAATAAAAAAAGTACAGACTGAAACGAAATCTCCAACCCGTACTTAACCAATCTATTTCATTCGTTTTTTATATACCTTCATCGAAATCAAGTAAAACAAAATCCCAATCCCAGCTAACCATATTACCGCTGTTAAAAGGTCACCATAGTTCGGATTTCCAGCTAGAAGTGAACGCACACTTTCAGCAAGTGGTGTCATTGGTTGGTTTTCGGCAAAAGCACGAAGCTTGCTACCCATGTTATTTGTCGGAACAAAGGCTGAACTTACAAACATTAGACCCATTAACAGATACGAGAACACGCTTGCACCTTCATAAGATTTTGCCATAAGTCCGAATGCTACCGCCATCCAAGTGAAAGCGAAAATGGTAAGAAGGATCATACCTAATGCTATTGTCCATTCCACAAAATTAGCGTGAGGACGGAACCCCATAAGGAAGGAAATGAGAATCACCGCAGCAACTGACAATAAGTTTAATAACAAAGTGGAGATGACATGCCCTCCTAAAATTGAAGATTTTGCGATTGGCATGGAATGAAAACGGTCAAAAATCCCTCTTGTCATATCCATATTCACCCTTACCGCTGTGTATGAAATCCCCATTCCAATACACATTAGCAGAACTCCAGGAACGATAAAATTAACATAATCCGATTTATCCATTGTCATGGCGCTTCCGAAAATGTAGACGAATGCCAGCATCAACATAATAGGCGTAAGGATTGTAGTGATGATTGTATCTACACTACGAAGGGAATGCTTCATCACCCGTCCGCTCATCGTCATTGTATCACTTATTAAATGTTCTTTACTCATCGTTATTCCGCTCCTTTCTTAGCTATGACCGCAAGGAAAATTTCCTCAAGTGTCGGCTGTTTTTCCACGTATTCTACTTTTTTAGGTGGAAGAATTGCTTTAAGCTCTTCCATTGTACCTTGCACGATAATTTTTCCATCATGCAAAATGGCAATGCGGTCTGCTAATTGTTCAGCTTCTTCTAAATATTGAGTAGTCAGAAAAACTGTAATACCAGCTTTCACCATATCTCGAATCACATCCCATAAAGCCAAGCGTGCTTCCGGGTCAAGTCCAACAGATGGTTCATCAAGAAAAACAAGTTCAGGTGAGCCAAGCACTGTCATAGCCAAATCTAAACGACGTTTCATCCCACCAGAATAAGTGGCAAGAGCACGATCACCAGCTTCTATTAGATCAAAGCGACGCAGACTTTCCTCTACAGCTTCTTTGCGATTTGGTAAATGGCGAAGTTTTGCAACCAATTCAAGATTTTCACGTCCGCTTAAAATATCATCTACTGCCACGTTTTGCCCAGTCAGACTAATTTTCGCACGGACCTGCTCTGGATTTGTTCGAAGATTGGCACCGCAAACTTCAATCTCACCTTTGTTTGTTTTTAGTAAAGTAGTTAATATTTTAATAATAGTTGTTTTACCGGCACCGTTTGACCCTAGAAGCGCAAAAACACTGCCCTTTTTCACCTCAAAATCTACACCTTTTAAAACATCTTTATCTTTGAAGGATTTCTCCAGCCCTTTCACTGAAATTGCTGTATTACTCATAATTTTGTTCCCCTCCCTATTTAATGTTGAAGGCGCGTGCTCAAAGCGCGATAGCGCCCAACAACTGGTTTACTCTCCATAGATTCTTCTACCTTATTTTTTCTTACCTAAATGATCTAAAATGCTTTTGTTTAAGTTATTGCGTAACTTATCATCCCATCTTTTCGCTTGTTCAATCAGTCCATTAGCGAATGCTGTAACGTCTTCACCTGTTATTTCCAAAACGTCTTTTCCTTCTGCCGCACCATCTTCAAACAAGTCGATTAAATCGTACTGGATTCTCAGCATATCCATGCCGCTACCAGCAGAGAAACGCCACATATATTCACAAATTTTTTTATATGCTTCTGGGTAGTCGCCAGGCAAAGCTTCGACACGCGCCATCATTTCTTTATATTCTTTTTTGTCGTTTAATATCTTTTTGATGAAATTTACCATGGTATTGAACCCCCTATTTATTTTTATTCGTCCATATTTTTACTTGCTGTTCAACTCTACTTTCAATTTCCTTATTCAACTCTACTTGCTCACCTAATTTAATCCCGGATTCCTCATCTAACTTTGAAACAGCCATTAATTCGTCGGCAAATGCTGCCACATCTTCGCCAGTAACGTCTAGGACATGCTTGCCTTCTGCTGCACTTGCTTCAAACAATTCATATAAATTGATAATTTCTTCACCAAATCCAAAACCGAAATTCCACATGTACTTTTGAATCTTTTTAAATACAAAGGCGTAATCCTTCGGTAGCGCATTTACTTTTTTCATAAATGCTTTGTATTCCTTCTTGCTTTCCAAATCTCCAATGATTAGATCTATAAATTTCTTCATATTACTTCTCCCCCTTTAAAATATTAATTTTTGATGAAAGAAAATCCCATTTCCCCCAAAATTGTTTTAATTCCTCATGTCCAGCTTCGTTTAATGAATAAAACTTACGAGGCGGCCCCATTTCAGATGGTTTTTTTTCAATATTCACCAGCTTTTTCTTTTCCAGTCGTACCAAAATGGTGTAGACAGTACCTTCAACAACCTCTGAAAATCCAAGATCATTAAGTCGGCGTGTAATCTCATAGCCGTAAGTATCACCTCGACTGATAATTTCAAGCACACAACCTTCCAATGAACCTTTAAGCATTTCTGTTAAATTTTCCATGGTATACACCTCCTTATATATATAAATTAATTTTCTTTTTAGTATAGCTATTTAGTAACACAGATATTCAGTATCACTTAGTAGTGTTGAATAAAAAACTCTAAATAACTTAAGAAACAAGGATTTCATAAGTGTTAACCTTTATTTATCCTTTCAGCTATTTAGCATTACTGATATTCTGTGTTACTTAGTAATAGTACATTGTATTACCGAGTAGCTAAAATGTGAACCTATTTTTAAAATTTTTTTAAAAAACATTCTCTATTTAGTATTACAGATATTCTGTATTACTTAGTACCTGTATATCGTAACACTAAGTAGTGAAGTTTGTAAAGATGTTAAGTAAAATTTTTTTGTTCGTACCCATAAACCCCTGCAATCCTAAAACAAAAATAGCTGCTGAATAATTTGAGAAACAAGAAATTTAGTCATGATCATCGAAAAAGAAAATGGGCTAAAGTAAATTTTCTTTTTACGATAGCCCAGATATCTACTTTTTTATAATTCGTTAAAGATTAAACTAAAAGTAACCATTAGCGATTAAAACAGAATTTTTGACATAAAAAAACCACCAACAATATGTATTGGTGGAGACGGTGGGAGTCGAACCCACGTCCAGAAATATCGGCACTTAAGCTTCTACGAGCGTAGTCAATATATTCGTATTTCGCATACTATTCAGCCTATTGACAGGCTTCCTAGTAGCTAGTCTGGTTAGTCTCTTCCTTTCCCCTCAGACGGTGAGGTCCGGCGTAGCCCACTAATGAGTGAACCCCTCTAAGCTATGCACATGGGCGATACATAGGAGGAGCCTTTAGTGCAATTAAGCAGCTAAAGAGAAATTGTTGTTTTTGCCAGTTATAGGCTTTTGCGTTTTAACGAGGCCGACCCCTCGACTCGCGACTTAAGCTCGAACTACCCCTGTCGAATCCGTAACGTCCCCATATAAAATGCACACTCGACATTTTTTCAGTCTTCGTGGCTATGAGTGACTTACGAAGCACTAAACAAAAGCTTAGCTTCATAATCTATAAAATCTGCACATCATCGTGCTCATTTATGTGTTTCATTAACTTACAAACTTATTATAGCACATTCGACATCAGTTGCAATTAACAATTGTTGTTAATAGTAATACAGAATGGAAAAGCTTCAACTATTATCCAATTAACTTTTTTGACGATCTCGGAACGCTCGCTCAACCTCACGTTTTGCTTCTTTCTTCTTCAGATCATCACGTTTATCAAATTGTTTCTTACCTTTACCTAATCCAAGTAATAACTTCGCATATCCATTTTTTAAATAGATTTTTAAAGGCACTAATGTGTAACCCGTTTCCTTTGTATAACCAATTAATTTAACAATTTCTTTATTATGAAGTAGTAATTTTCTGGTACGTAATGGTTCATGATTATATCGATTGCCTTGTTCGTACGGACTAATATGCATATTATGAAGCCAAACTTCACCGTTTTGAACTCTAGCAAATGAATCCTTTAAATTAGCCTTTCCAGCACGTAATGATTTTATTTCAGTACCTTGTAATACGATACCTGTTTCATACGTTTCTTCAATAAAATAATCATGATAACTTTTTTTATTTTGCGCGATAACCTTACCTTCACCTTTTGGCATGTTTGAAACACCTCACTATCTTGACTTATTTTACCATAAAGTGAAACCATTTTCTATGTACATAGGACTTCTCCGGACTTAATCAAAAAGAATAAAACAGTGAACATTTCATCAGTCCACTGCTTTATTTTTTATTATCTCTTCTTATTCCCTTTTGCTACTTTATCATAGAAAGGTTTTTTCTTTTTACTTTTACTTTTTGTTGGGTTAAAACGATCATCTCGTTTGTTACGTGGTTTCCCATTTCGGCCATTGTCTCTTTCTTCACTTGAAGTGGTATTATCTCCACCACGTCTACCACGTGAACTACCACCTCTATTGCGATCAGTACTTCTTTCTGTTGGTCCTCTTCCACGACCTCTACCTCGGCCTCCTGAACCGCCGCCATCTCGATTCACTGGACCTCTTCCACCACTTCGACGAGGTTTATTTGATTTCATACCGACAATTTCAAAATCAATTGCACGTTCTTCTTTATTTACATTGGCAACTCGAATCGAAACCTCATCACCAATTCTAAAGATCTTACCTGTTCGTTCTCCTACCATAGCGTAATGACGTTCATCATAGTTGTAGTAGTCATCCGATAAATCAGCTACACGAACAAGACCTTCAATCGTATTTGGCAATTCAATAAACATACCGAAGTTTGTTACTGAGCTAATAATTCCTTCATACTCTTCGCCAATTTTATCAAGCATAAATTCTGCTTTTTTCAAATCATCGGTTTCACGTTCAGCTTCTACAGAACGACGCTCCATATTTGATGCGTGCTCAGCAATGGCTGGTAATTTATCATCCCATTCACGCTTAGTATCATCATTCATTTTCCCTTGAATTAAGTAAGTACGTATTAAACGATGTACGATTAAATCAGGGTAACGTCGAATTGGTGAAGTAAAATGCGTATAGAACTCCGCTGCTAAACCAAAGTGTCCTAAATTATCAGCTTCATACTTCGCTTGCTTCATTGAACGAAGCATAACAGTTGAAATAACCGTTTCCTCTGGTTGACCGTGTACCATATCAAGAACTTGTTGTAATGCTCTCGGATGGATATCATTAGCCGCACCTTTAACTGTATAACCAAATGTTGAAATAAACTCAAAAAAGCGTTGTAGTTTTTCTTCTTTAGGATCTTCGTGAACACGATACATAAACGGAACATTTAACCAGTGGAAATGCTCTGCTACAGTCTCATTCGCAACAAGCATAAACTCTTCAATTAATTTCTCTGCTGTTGAACGCTCACGTAGTACGATGTCTTCAGGATGACCTTCAGCGTCTACAAGAACTTTCGCTTCTTTAAAATCAAAATCGATTGCACCACGATTCATTCTACGTTTACGTAAAATGCTTGCTAAATGAGCCATCTCTTCAAACATAGGAACAAGTGGCTCATAACGTTCACGTAACTCGACATCTGCTTCATCTAGAATTTTGTTAACATCACTATATGTCATTCGTTCAGTTGTCTTAATGATACTTTCGAAGATTTCGTGTTTAACGACATCACCTTTTTGGTCAATTTCCATTTCACAAGAAAGAGTAAATCGATTAACTTGTGGATTTAATGAGCAAATACCATTTGATAGTCGGTGTGGAATCATCGGAATCACTCGATCAACTAAGTAAATACTTGTTCCACGATCATAAGCTTCTTGGTCAATCGGAGAATTTTCCGTTACATAATAAGATACGTCAGCAATATGTACGCCAAGCTTATAGTGGCCATTTTCAAGTTTTGTCACAGTAACAGCATCATCTAAATCTTTTGCGTCGGCTCCATCAATCGTGACGATTTGTTGATCTCGCAAATCACGTCGAGTACCAATATCTGCTTCATCAATCTCTTCAGGAACAGCATTAGCTTGATCCATTGCTTCTTTAGGAAATTCCTGTGGTAATCCAAACTTATGAATGACTGAAAGAATGTCTACTCCTGGATCGTTTTTATGACCAAGGATTTGAACAATAATTCCTTCAGCATTTTTGCCGTTTTCAGGGAATTGAGTTAGTTCCACAACTACCTTGTGTCCTTCAACTGCACCTTGTGAATTGCTTCTTGTAATAAAAATATCACTACCAAATCGTTTATCATCTGGAACCACAAAGCCAAAGTTTTTCTGTGCTTGGAATGTCCCAACCATTTTCGTTTGACCACGCTCAAGTATTTTTACGATTGTGCCTTCACGACGAGCATCGCTTTTTTCTTTCGTAATTCTTGCTAAAACAACATCTCCGTGTAGTGCTCCATTTAAATCTGATGGTGAAATAAATACATCCTCTGCTCCCGCTTCTTCTGGAATAACAAATGCAAAACCACGTGCGTGACCAGTAAGTTTACCTCTTACTAGATTTGATTGTTCAGGTAAACTGTATTTATTGTTTCGTGAACGGACAATGAAACCCTCATCTTCTAATGTGACAAGCGCTTTGACCACTTCACGAAAATCTACAGCGTCAGTTAATTGTAATTCTTCTTCTAACCCTTGAATATTTAAAGGCTTGTAGTCTTCACTTTTCATTAATGTTAATAACTTATCTTTCCAATGTTGAAAATCTTGCATATACATTTCCCTCCTTTTCTCACCAATCCGGTTAAGGGTCTTTTATTTAAGTTTGTCCATAATAACATGATTCTACCAATCCAAATCATTCAGAAACGCCAAGACGTCTTCATGCAATTGATCCTTCTCTTGTCCGAGCGTAATAACATGAGTAGAGTTTTCATACCATTTTAATTTTTTCTGATCAGATTGAACTTCATTAAAAATAATATTTGCACTATCTGTATTAATCATTGCATCAACTCTGGATTGCACTACAAATGTAGGTGCGTAAACAGTGTCTACATTTTCACGAACTTCTTTGATTAACCCTTGAAGTTCTTTTAATGTTTTCATTGGTGCTTTTTTGAACTCTTCCATTTCTATATCTATTTGTTCCGGTGCTTTGCCTTCTCGCTTTTTAAACTCAGCAGCATATTCAAGAACACCTTCATACATAATTTCTTCACTTTTTATGTACATTGGGGAACACATTGTCACAATTCCATTTAATGGGACTGTATAACCTAGTTTCAGTGCAAATACTCCACCTAGAGATAAACCTACCGCAGCAATTTTTTCATGACCTAGGTCCTTTAAATATTGGTAAGCCTCCGTTACATCTTTCCACCAATCCTCTGGCCCAGTATGAACAAGCTCCTCAGGTGGTACCCCATGCCCCTTATAATGTGGTGCATGACATGTATAACCACGTTTTTCTAAAAATCGACCTAGCATTCTAACGTCGGCTGAATGCCCTGTAAAACCATGTAATAATAAAACTCCTCGCTCTCCACCTTCAAATGTGAAAGGCTTAGGCATTGTTACTTTCATTTATACTCACTCCAAAACTGTTCTATCCATTTTTTCATTAGATTCCTTTGTTTTTACAACTTATATACTAATGAGTTTCAAATTCATTCTAAATTACATCTTACAATCAAACTTACATAACTCTTCCCATATTAGTTTACCCTTATAGGAAGTGTTATTTTATTTTACCTTTCATTTGCATTATTTACCAATAAAGAGTTTTTTTATCTTTATGCTTATGCTTTAATGATACTTGAGGCTATAATATCTTTGTATATACATAAGAAACTTTAGGAGGCATTTTATGTTTATTAGCATTGACCAATTTATTAAAGAGTGGACACATGAAGCAGAAGGTACATTAAAATATTTAAACGTGTTAACTGACGATTCACTTGATCAAGCAATTGAAGAAGATCATTTTTCACTTGGAGAACTAGCTTGGCACGTTACTACAGCTGCTAAAGGAATCGTCTCACAATCTGGCTTACAAATTGATGTAACAATTCAAGACGAAATGCCTGGATCAGCAAAAGAAATTGCTGAAACTTACAAAAAGGTTAGTAGTGCAATAGTTGAAGCTGCAAAAGCACAATGGAATGACGAAAGCTTAAAAGAAATGAAAAATTGCTTTGGTTTTGATATGCCTGTGTTTGCAATCCTTCGTATGACACTTAATCACCAAATCCATCATAGAGGTCAAATGACAGTACTAATGAGACAAGCTGGATTAGTCGTACCAGGAATTTATGGTCCTAGCAGAGAAGAATGGGCTCAAATGAAGAAATAATTTTAAAAGAAAGAGACAACCATTCTAAGGTTGTCTCTTCCTTTATTAATCATTTAAAAAGATATCTTCTTGTTCAATAGACGATATTTTTCCCGACTTCGCGTCAATATCAATTGAATAATTTATATGATTTTTCATTAATTCGACACTATAATAAAATTTTCCATCTTCATCTTCTTTTTCTATCTCTGTAATTGTAGCGTCTTTTACTTCCGCTAATGCAATCTCTCTTGCTTCTTTAGATTTAATGACGAATCCTTCAATTTTCAATTAGCTTCGCCCAAAAATAAAAAACTAACAAAGCTTAATATCATATAACAACAAATAAAAAAGCCACCTTTAGCAGGTAGCTAGTTTATTACAGTTTTAAATAAGTTACAGCAATTGTTAAAATGAAGAATAATACTGCTACAACAACTGTTATTCTTTGTAAAACTAATTCGAAACCACGTGCTTTTTGTTTTCCGAAAAGCTGTTCAGCTCCACCAGAAATCGCACCTGATAATCCATTACTTTTACTTGATTGAAGTAAAACTAGAACAATCATAAGAACTGAAACGATAATTAATAAAACAGATAAAAACGTATGCATTTCTTCACCTCCACAGTAAACACTGTTACTTATTATTCTACTATGAAGAACAGTTTACTTCAAGATGAGAGTACATGTTGTTCTATCCATGTTTTAACATCTAGGTAAACATCATCTTTATTTATTTCGTGTAGCATTTCGTGACGTCCCTCATCGTATAGTTTCATTGTTAAATCTATACAACCTAAATTTTTATAGAGCTCGTAAACTTTTTTCACGCCATCACCATTTTGACCAACTGGATCTTTGCTACCTGAAAAAATATAAATAGGTAAATTTGTTGGCGTTTTTCTTATTTCTTCTTTTCGGTGGATAATCCCAACACCTTTTAAAAGCTCTCGGTAATAACTTGGAGAACAAATAAACCCACAATAAGGATCTTTTATATAACGATCAATTTCAGCTTCATCTCGAGTTAGCCAATCATACTTTGTTCTTGGAAATTTAAAATGATTATTAAAATTACCAAATGTTAAAAAGTCTAATAGCTTACTTCTTCCTTTGTCACCAATAATGAAGGATTCAGAGCCTGATAATAATACCCCTAACTTTCTTAAAATACCAGGATCAAATCCCGTACCAGATAAAATTAACCCATCGTATAGCTGTCCATCTAATTGAACGACACGTCTACTTAGGTAAGACCCCATGCTATGACCGAATAAAATAAGCGGAACACTCAATTCTTCCTTTATGATTTTTGTTATATAAATAATATCTTTAGCAATTTGGTCCCATGCAATTTTATCTCCAAAATAACCTAAGTCATCTTCACTCTTTGCCGTTTTTCCATGTCCTCTTTGATCATGAATATAAACCGCAATATTTTGATGAACTAAGTATTCAATGAATTTTTCGTATGCGCCCCCATGTTCAGCCATACCATGTACAATTTGAACGACTGCAATCGGTTGATCCGGAATAAATTTTCTAACATAAATTTTCGTTCTATCTTCGGCCGAAATTAACCCTTCCCAGTTTTTCATCTTAACCCCTTCATTTCATATGTAATAAGTAACTATTGTTTAATTTATCGTATGTTATTAAATGACCTTTTTAGCACTGATAAAACTGAAAACTAACCAGTATATATACAATACAATCATTTTAATAGTATACCAAAAGTAACCTTTTAAGTATTCGAGAAATCCGCTATTGATTCCTTCCCGTTTTATAAAGCAGTTTGGTTCATTTTGCTTAGAATTTATTAATTAGGGAAAATTGATAGTAATGAATTTTTATATGGAATAAAAGAGGTGTTGAAAATGAAAAGAGGTTTTCAAACGATATTAAGTCTTGGTTATACCATATTAATGGTTGCTCTATTCGTAATCTTTTTCTTAAAAGGAGATACGTATCGATATCAAATTGCAATAGGCGGTATCATATGCGGTCTCATTCCATTTGCTTTAGATAAATTTTTAAAAATACGATTTACTTTACCATTCATCATTTCATATTTTGCTTTCTTAGTCGCTTCACAATGCCTTGGTTCAATGTTAGGACTCTATTCATTAGGTTGGTGGGACACACCATTTCTACATTTACTAAGTGGTGCATTAATATCCTTCCTCGCTGTCGATTTAATGGAAAAGTTCACAACTGATCAATCAAGGAGCGAAATGTCGGCCTGGTTTATATTTCTGTATGTACTCTCTTTTGGAGTATTTGGAGGAGTACTTTGGGAAATTTATGAATTTAGCGCAGACCAATTCCTCGGAACAACAACCCAAGGTGGAGGAAACTTCGACACAATGACAGACCTAGTAGCAGACACAGTAGGAGCACTAATCATAGCAATCTGGGTTGCTAGAAGATCAAAAGTTAAAACGATAAAGTAGAAAGAAAAGTGGAAGCGCCTCGCTCAGCCCCGACAAGCATAAGACAAGGACTAGAAAAGTTGCTTTTTAACTTTTATTGGCATTGGCTTATGACCTCGAGGGGCTAGGCGCTGGAACTAGACAATAAGAAAAGTGGAGGCAACTCGCCCTGCC
>NZ_JBVFKR010000008.1:0-154318 GCF_055484705.1 Gottfriedia sp. ABJ_BB2_2 | reverse complement strand
GGTTTATATTCTTTAAGATTGTTCAATTCTTTTAATAAACCAAGTAAAGTAATATTAGAATTAAAAAAGAAAATCGTAACTGCAGAAACAAATGAAAAAAATGAAATAAATAGAGGTGTAACTACCGTAAATAGCATCTTATAAAATTCATTACTTGTATTTGATTCAGCTTCTATATCGTTAATCATTAAATTAATTTCATCTTCAGAATGGTTTTCTTTTATATATCCTCTAAAATGTTTTCTTTCATAAAAAGATTTTAATTTTTTACCATTAAATAAATGCTTTTCCATTTTCTTCAGATAACTTAAGGTATTTCTACTCTCCTTTTGAATTTTCTGTAACTTACTTTTCCTCAAAACTCTTCCCCCTCATCAAACTTAACACGTTTTACCTTGCCTTGATGAGTAACTATCTTTGTTTCTCCATGTTCAGGTAATCTTGTTAGTTTAGCTTTTCCACCACTTACTATTACGGCAAAATTGCCATTATTTTCAAGTAAATCTATCTCAAGATTCATAATTTCTTTATTTATCTCTAAATCAACCAATCGCATACAATGCCTCCGTTATAAACTTCATTTAGCACTCCGACTGTTCATGTAAATTATTTGTTAATTTAATGGTCTTTGCTTGCGTTAGTATAATTGCTTCTTTTTGCTGATTATCTATTAGTAACATATTGATTTCTTTTATGAGTAGTCGTTATAATTCAGCATATTGTAATACATGTTTTTCAATACATTCAGTCACACGTTCACTTCCTTTTTCCTTTGAAACATTAGCAACTCTTGCTCTAATCTTTTCCGATCAATTTCAACTTTTTTTGAATCCTCAGGTAATTTAATTTTTTGTTCCTGAAGCCAATCTGGAACAATTTCTTGTCTAATATGTCTGTTAAAATTTTGAGGCGTTCTGTTTTTTTTCCGATTTTCAAATTCCTCATCCAAAGCCAGTACATCGTTAACTGTTTTAACATTTTTATTTACCCAATTAAATAAAATACGTTTGGCATAACTCCATTTCTTCTGTTGTTCTAAAGCTCTTTTCATAGCTTCTATTACTACTCCTTCATTTAAATCAGTGGCCCAATGCTCTATCTCTTGAGCTATAAAGCTATTAATCATTCCAAAATTTTGTTCATAAAAATTAAATGCATTTTGGAATATTTTCTCTGAAATATTATTTTCTTTAAAATCTGAAGGAGTTTCTGAATGACTATTATTATTATTTCTATTTCTTTCATTCTTATCATTCTTATCATTCTTGTTAGGTGTTAGCTGACTGTTATGTGTCTGTTGATTGACTGTTACCTGACTGTTAGATAGTTTGTTAATTTGTTGTTCACTAGATTGATAATATCCCCAATTCACAATAGTTATAAGTCTTCCAGTCTTTGTTGATTCATCTGTTAGAAATTCAAATTTCACAAATCTTTTTAATGCTGTCCTAATAATCTGCGTTGTAATATTTTTCCCACATTTGTTTACTAATGATGGCAGACTCGTCACAAATTGACCAGGTGCGGCACTAAATCGATTACCTTTCCACTCCCATTCTTTTCCTTCATGGTTAGCCATCATGAGTAGAGTAATGAGTATAACTTTTTGCTCTGGAGTTGATTCTAACCAAATTGCTTTATCTAAAATTGATCTATAAAGTTTTATCCACCCTAACATATGTACCTCCTATATTAGCTTTAATCGGCATCCAATCTTCCTAAGGAGTACAGCGGACACTATACCGCTTAAATTCAGTTAAATTCTTTAAAATAAAATCTCCACTTGCAAACCGTAGTAGTCAGTACATATAATCAAGTTATCGAGACTTGGAATATGCTGACCTTTTGGTTAGCTATTTTTTTTGTGGTTATATTAATCCTGGTATTTTGATGAAATCTTCTAATCTATAAATCTTATAATTAATTCCCCTTTCCTCACACTTACATAGTTTTTCATGATGCTACTTTCTTTGGAATCCAAGCACCAATATACTTAATTGCATTTTCAAAATCCTTGCGTTTAATATCCTTATAGCTCGCTACACCGAAACGATCTTTAATTTCTTTATGCAACTCTCTAAATAGCGATGATCTTTCACTTGATTGATCTGCTAACGAGTAAATTCTTCTTGCTACAAGTTTTTGAAACTTACGTTGCTCACCATAATCGATGGTAATTTGTTCAGTAACCATATTTTTTATCTGATGTACTTCAAACTTTAGTTCTGCGACTTCTTCACTATTTTCAAGTGAAAGCCTCATACTTGCCATTAGTTGTTCTTTTTGTGATAAAACCTTAGGTTGAGTGAGTTTTTTTTCCATTTCATGAAATTGTTCTACATATGCTGCAGTGAAAAGTATCCCTTTTTCTCCAGTCATTTTATTTGCTACCATGTCGCATCCTTTTTTGGTTAGTAAATATTGTTTATTGTTTTTACCACTTGTATCTTTGTATGAACTTTCTAAGAAAAATTCCACTGAACGCAAATTTGCGTTGAGTAAAATTTGGTCATATTTAGCAATATCTCTTGTCAGATCCGAATGGCGTTTCCCTATCATTTCAGCAACTTCTAAACTACTAACTACGAAAATTCCATTATTATTTAAAATCTGTAATTTTTTCATATTTCTTCACTCCCAATGTTTTTTAATAGTCTAATCGAATATCTCTAATTGAAGGAGGTGATTAAATGATAATGATTCCTGTAAGTTCTTCAAATTTACTTTCTATTGGCTATGACACAAAAGGAAAAGCTTTATATATTAACTTCCACTCTGGAAATTATGTATATTACAATGTGCCAGAAAGCGTTTATGAAGGTTTACTAAATGCACCTTCAAAAGGACGATATCATCATTTGTTTATTAAAAATTCATATCAGTATAGTAAACTATTCTAGAATAAATACTTATTTAATGTTCCACCAAATCAACCTCATCTTAAATAGAGGTTGATTTTTTCTATCATTCTTTTAATCTTATACCTACATACCCCAAAACATCTGTCCACGTGTATTTTTACCATTCATCCATAATCTGTTTCATAGCTTGCAAACTCTGCTCGTAAAACCAAAATCTCTTTCCCTTCTCTTTCCTCCTTTCAAGTAACTTCATTCGTGGATCTCTTAAAAACTCGTTTTCTAAAAATGATTTACTCATGCAAGTTCGCTTTGCCATTTCTTCAATATCCCATGTAAAAAAACTTTGTCTAATTGCTTCATCAATCTTTTCGTTTATGTACTTTCTTACTTCCTCTTGATTCACATCTATATTGATTTGTGCAATATTCATTCATGTATCCTCCATCCAATAACCGTTACACATTCGGTAACAAACGCTCATCAATGTTTCCATTTTGGTAACATCTAGGTAAAAAAATATCATCTATCTTTTTACAAAAATAATCAGCTAAAAGAAACATCTCATCTTGTGTAAACTCATATTCACCTCTTTCTTTTGCTCCATATGTATTTGAACTAATCTTAAGAATATTAGCCATTTCCATTTGAGTTAATTTATGTTGTTTTCTTAATTTGTAAAGAAATAACTGCATGTAGGAACCCTCCTTCTTGAACACAAGGATAGCACCAATTTGGTAACTTGTAAACATATTTTTTTATGAAATCGTATAAAAAGTTACCGAATTGGAGATTTATATGTTATTATCAACTTAATTAATTAGGAAAAGGTGATACGGTAATGGAAGGAAAAGACCTTCAAAAATATATAGGAGCTAAAATAAAAGAATTTAGAGAAGAAAAAAAAATAACTCAAAATGACATTGCTCTATTTCTTAATACAACAAGACAAACTATTAGCAGATATGAATCAGGAGATAGAGCTGCTAATCAAGATGTTCTATTCGGTCTAGCTAGCTTATTTAATAAATCTGTAGATGATTTTTTTCCACCTAGAAAAAAAGAGGATAATAAAACTATTGAAACAATCGCTGCACATCATGATGGTGAAGAATGGTCAGATGAAGAATTAGAGGAAATCAAAAGATTTAAAGAATTTGTGAAAGCGAAAAGAAATAAATAATTGGAGCAATAATTATGAAGTATGAAACTCTCCTTATTGAAGCTGATTCACAATCAGTTGATGTATATGAAAAAAAGTTGACCCCATCTATTAAAGGGTTATACAGTGATAATATTATTTGGATTAACAATCAGATGGGTACAGAAGAAAAAAATTGTGTTTTAGCTGAAGAACTTGGACATTATCATACATCAAGTGGAGACATTTTAGATCAAAGTAATCTTCTTAATCGTAAACAAGAAACTAGAGCTAGAACTTGGGCTTATAAAAAATTAGTACCACTTACTAAAATTGTGCAAGCACATAAAAGTGGTGTTAGAAATCGCTACGAATTAGCCCAGTTTTTAAACGTAACTGAGGAGTTTTTGCAGGATGCTTTAATTAGATATCAAGAAGAATATGGATTACACACAACAATTGAAGATTTCACACTCTATTTTGATCCATTAGGAGTTTTAGAATTTTTTATTGATTAATAGATTTCACCCTTATAACATCTGTCCATGTAATGAAGGGAAAAATAAAAATGAAACTATATAAATCAAAAAAAGATAATGACCTATTTTATTACTTTAATAAAAAGAACGAGAAGTTTTGGTGTTACCGTTATCGATATTATGACGCACTTGGCAACAGGAAAGAGAAATCTAAACAGGGTTTCAAAAAAGAAAATGACGCATTTAGGGCTCTGTTGGAAGTAAAGACTTCGATAATTAACGGAGATACAAAATTTATCGAGAATTCAAATATGACTGTTTCTGAGTGGATTGATATATGGTTTGAAACACATAAAGATGATTGGAAAGAACCAACTAGAAAACGTAAAGAATCTGTTATTAAAAACCATATTAAACCTCTCCTAGGACCACATAAGCTTTCACAACTTGATAAAACTACTTATAAGCGAGAATTTATTAACAAGTTATCTGAATCGCATTCTCCTGGTTCTGTTCGTCTCTTTCATCAACATTTTAGAACAATTATTAATGCTGCAGTAGATAATGAAATTATCCCAAGAAATCGCCTTACAAAAATTTCTATCCCTAATGATAATGAATCTATAAATGAAAACTTCCTCACTCCAGAGGAATTGAGGATTTTTTTAAAAACTGCAAAAGAATATGAACCTATACATTATTACACTTTAATTTTATTACTTGCTTTTACTGGCTTACGACGTGGAGAAGCTTTAGGCTTATATTGGGCCAATATTGATTTCGATAGTAAAACAGTCACAGTTGAAAGGACTAGAGATAATAATAGTATTCGTACACCAAAAACTAAAAACAGTTATAGAACAATTCTAATTGATGAAAAAGTAATCGAACAATTGAAACAATATCATAATTGGTGTAAACAAATTATGTTCCAAAATGGAAAACATCTAAAACAAGATGACTTTATTTTCATTTCACAGTATGCATCCCCTCTTTCTGATGATGTTGTAACCTACGCTGTTGATCGTATATCTAAAAAAGCAAAAATCAAAAGAATTACACCACATGGATTAAGACATTCACATGCCACTATTTTAATGCGAGAAAGAATTCCTATAAAAATAATAGCTGATCGTTTAGGAAATACCCCAAAAACGATTTTAAGCGTTTACGGGCATTCTCTAAAAGAAATGGAAAGCGAGGCAGTATTAGCTTTTCTAAAAGCAATTGGGGAATAAAGGATTTATTCTATTCTGGGGGAGAATTTGGGGGAGTTTTTTAAATTAATCTAATAAACCCTTACTATATAAGGCTTTAATAGAACGGTCCAAGAGTTTGGTAGAAACTCTTGGACCGTTTATTTCCAAAATTATACGAGCGCATTAAGAAACACCTAAAAACAATCTGTGTTAGAACTTAATTAGCTAATATTTAGTTGTCGGTAAAAAACTATATTAAAAGTATTCTATTAAATTATAACTATAAAAATCAATGACTATTTTCATAAAAACAAATATAAAATAATTCATAATTTTCTCGTTATTGAATAGGATTTTACATGCGAGGGCTATAAAGGGAGGTATCATTTTGAATGAAGGTAAACAGCAAGAAAATGATTCATTTATTTCAATAAAAAATGAGCAATCTACTGACTTTCAACACCTTTTAACTAACTTTTTACATCAATATTATGATAAACATACCAATTTTGTTCAAAAAATTAACGCTTCAACTATACAGAAAACTGACGGAATTGATGTGACGAAAATAAAACAAAAGTCGTTTGTCAGATTGTTGAATGTTGTTCCAACTATGTCTCCGTTTCATATCTATCTTGATGGAATACAAATTACGCATTTATCTTATAAAAACGCCTCAGACTATATCGAACTTTCATCAGGGAATCACCAAATTGATGTTTATGATTCACATAATCTAATACAACCTTTACAAACTGAAATAATTTTTCTTGAAAATTCTCTTTACTACACCATTGCAGTGACAAGTCAATTTAACCAGTTAACCATTTTACAAATTGTCGATGACCCATATTTACCAGTTAATGAAACAAAAATTCGTTTTATTCATCTTGCTAACACAGCTCCAAACCTTGATTTAGCAGTGAAACAAGGTGAAGGTGATGTAGTATTTTCAAATGTATCCTTCAAACAATCCTCAGAATATCTTGTGTTAACACCAATGGCAGTTAATTTGGAGCTTCGCTTATCTGGTACTAAATCAATCCTATATCCTTTATACAAATCAAAATTTCAAAAAAATAAGATTTATGATATTATCTCAATCGGATTGATAAATGAGGACCATACTTTTGATGTAATGATACTAAAATAAAAAAACTCGGTTAAATACCGAGTTTTTTTATGGTCTCTTTGGCAAAGTAATGTAAAATGTAGTCCATTGATCATCTGATAAACATTTTATTTCGCCTTCATGTTTTTCGATGATTTGCTTACATACAAATAATCCAATACCTGTACCATGATTTTTCGTGGTTACAAATGGTTCAAATATTGTTACTATATTTTCTTCATTTATTTTAGGACCATTATTACGAATTTGAATAACTACTTTATCTCCAATGTCTGCTACTTGATATTGAATAATTTTTTGACCTTTATTTTCAGACAAAGCATCGATTGAATTCATAAAAATGTTTAATAATACTTGACGCAATTCATTTCTAAAACCTGGAATATAAATAGTTTGTGTTAACCCTTCTTGTAATACAACATTAGAATTCACAATACTTGGGTATAAAAACTCTGTTATATCTTTGAAAAGATCATTTATCAAGAAGTATTCTACTACTTGATCATGTTCTTTTTTTGAAACATGAAGAAATTGATCAATTCGGAAATTCAATTGATGTAATTCATGGTCAATAATATCTAAATACTTTAATTGTGGATGATCTACTCGTAATAGCTTAACAAAGCCAATGATTGACGTTAACGGATTCCTAAACTCATGTACAAAGCTAGCCGACATTTGTCCTAGAATTGTGAGTCTTTCCTTATGTGTCTCATCTATAAATTGTTTTTTTTCTTCAATATCCTGAGTAATTATGTATGAATATCTTTTAACAGTATAATAAATAAATTGATCAAATACGTAATTGATTTTATCAATTAAAGGCTGAACTTCTCCAATTTTCTCACCAAAGGCTGCTAAGTGTTTGAATAATTCACTTCTTCCCAAATTCGAATTATATACAAATTCACCTATATTCGCGATTGCTTGGGCTCGTTCTTCAGCAATTTTATAGGACAAATCTTGAATTTGATCTTCATCAATCTTAGCTTCTAAAAATAATAAAGTGAAATCAATCAATTTTGTTCCATTAATGATAATTTCAGATTTAAAGGGATCATGATCGCTAATCAACGCTTCTGAGACCCAATTTTTTACTAGTGTAGGCATATTTTCTTTAATAAATGAACTATACCTACTTTCAATTGTCATATCAATAAGGAACACCTCCGTAAATACATTATTAATTAAATAGTAACAAATTTTTAAAAATTCGTTAAGCAAAAATTACAAAAAATGTCGAATTAGTAATATGGTTGTATTCTTATGCGATAATATTACATATTTTTATAATATATCACTGATTTTATCATACTTTTTATCCATTAAATATATACAAAATTGTCAATAATGAACAAGGGAGAATACGATACAATTAGTTACAATATAGAAAAGTATGAAGGAAGGTATAAAAATGGCTGGAAATAACGTTGAAGATTACTTGATAAAAGGAATCTATGGTGAAAAGCAAATAAAAATAGAAGAACGAAATGTTTTTTTAGGTACAATTCGAGAAAGAGTAGAGATTGCACTTACAACTAGTCAAGTTATGGCAAATTCAATCTATTCTCAAATTGAAGCAAAATTTTCAAATAAAAATTTAACTTTACTATTAAATGGCACTCTTCCGTATTCAGCTATTTCTAAATATATAAAATTAGCTAATAAAACGAACCTCCCCTTCTCCCTTGTAAATAATTTGCCAACACCAACACCGATTGGTTTAGTTCTTACACATAAAAATGCTGTTGATCAGAATGAAATTTTCATTAAAGACGAATTGTATCATTCAACGAAGTTTTAATATTACGGTACGTGAAATTTAAAAATTGGATATACAAAAAGCGCAAAAGATTTACTTTAATCTGTTGCGCTTTCTTGATCTAATTGTTGATTTTTAACTGTATCTTTTGTTAGTTCAATTAATTTAATATAATGACCGTCGATTTTAAGTATTTTAAATGTATATGGATGGACTTTGATTGTATCGCCTTCTTGCACTTCGAAATTCTCAGTTAAGATCCAGCCACCAATCGTATCAACGTCTGTATCATCTATATCTAAATTAAAAACATCGTTTACTTCACTGATCAGTACTTTACCTGCTATGGTATATTTATTTTCATTCACTTTAAATATCTCTTCTTTTTCATCTACGTCAAATTCATCTCGAATTTCACCAACAATTTCTTCTAATATGTCCTCTACTGTTACCAATCCTGATGTTCCACCGTATTCATCAACCAGAATAGACATATGAATATGCTCTCTTTGCATTTTAACAAGTAGATCATGAACTGAAATTGATTCAATAACTTGAATAATGGGTCGAATATATTGTTCGAGTTCTTTGACCTCTGGTTCACCATTGTGTAATACGAAATCAGTAAAAACGTCTTTAAAATTAATGAGTCCTATTACATGGTCTTTATCGCCATCAACAACTGGAAAGCGTGTGTACTTTTCTAAACTCATGAATTGAATGTTTTCATGAAAAGGAACTTTCATATCAATTGCAACCATCTCTGTTCTAGGAACCATTATTTCCTTGGCTACACGCATATTAAAATCAAAAATATTATTTACATATTTATATTCCGATGAATTAATTTCACCGCTCTCATAGCTTTCAGACAGCAAAATTCTAAGTTCTTCTTCTGAATGAGCTACTTCATGCTCACTTGCAGGCGGTATACCAAATAATTTCAAGACAAGCCTTGCTGAATTATTGAATAACCAAATGAATGGATACGTAATTTTATAAAATAAAATTAATGGTGGTGCAAAGAGTAATATAACAGCTTCTGCTTTTTGAATCGCAACAGTTTTTGGTGCCAATTCTCCCACCACAACATGAATAAATGTAATGAAACCAAACGCAATTAAAAAAGTAATGGTTTGACTTACAGCAGCTGGAAAATTTAATTTATCAATGACCGGGTGTAATAATTTATCAATAGTAGGTTCACCTAGCCAACCTAAACCTAAGCTAGTAACTGTAATCCCTAATTGACAAGCTGATAAATATTCATCAAGATGTGAGATTACTCTTTTAACTGCTTGCGCTTTTTTATTTCCTTCACCTATTAATTGATCAATTCGTGAGCTACGAATTCTTACAATTGCAAATTCCGATGCTACAAAAAATGCAGTAAAGGCAATTAATACAACAACTAATAATAATTTAGTACCTATAGACAACTATTTCATCCCTCCAATTGGAAGTAGAAAGCACTCTTCTAATTACATAATATTTTATTACAGGCTTACCTTAGTATATTCAGTTATGGGACTTGTTATCAAAAATATTTAAGTCATCAAATTTCGACCATTCATTTCATAATGTACGTAAAATAAGAACTTTTGACGAGCAGACACTAGTTTTGTCATTCGTGAAGGACATTTAAAGCACAAAAAGAATGTTAAGTTTATAAACCATTTAGAGGAGGAACGAAAATGTATACAACCTCTCAAGTAGCTGAGCAGCTTCAATTAACAAATAAAAAAGTTTTATTATTTTCAAAAAAAGGGAAGCTTAATGTAGAGAAATCGTCTAATGGTACGTATTTATTCACGGATGAACAAATGAAGAAAATAAAAGAAATTTACGAAGCGTCAATCCAGCCTGTAGAAACAAAACAAAATGACCAATCCAACTCTACACACATCATTGAATTAAATCAAAAACTAGAAAAAATCGAAGAAAAACTTGAAACAAAAGCAAATGAAGTAGTTTCGGTTCAAATTTTAGAACACCGCAGAGAAATTGAAGATTTAAAGAAATTAGTCAGTAAGCTTGGAGACGAAGTACTTCAATTAAAAGAAAGCAATACTTCGTTAAAAAATGAATTGGAAGATCAAAAGAAAATCGTTGCATTTAAACCAAAGAAAAGATTTGCAATTTTATCAATTTTTGGTGTGTAAATATTGCTATAAAATTTATACAAAGGCAGCTTTATATTTGTAGTGGATTCTAATAAATGTTGATAAAACGTAGAAGATCATCTTCTGCGTTTTTTTACATACTTCTGGATTGATTGGTGAAAATAATTTTTAGAATGAAAGGAGGAATTACAATGAACAAAAATGCTCGTCAATATACGCAAGACGCAACTACTGCTATTAAGCACGCTGTAGAAAATCTACAGTCAGCACTTGAAACTGTTGAAAAGCCAGATAATCATGAATTAATCGAGCAGGCACTACAAGCCTGCCAAAATGCCTACAATCATACTAACAATACGGCTTCAGTGCTTTCACAAGAATAATGGGTAATGTACAAAAAACTCAGGTTAATGAACCTGAGTTTTTGTTTATTTATCATAATACATTAATATTTCTTTAAACTCATTTGAGTATTTTAATAATTTTATTGCATGTTTAATATCGAGTAAAAAAGGAACAGCAATAATATTTTCGTTAATATCAAAGTATTCATCAATCGGCAAGATTTTAAATCCTACACTTCTTGCAAACATATATAATCTTTTGTTGATTGTACCAATATACCAATCAGCATTTGTTTGGTTTGCATGGTCATAACAAGCTAATAGTATTTGCTTAAAAAAACCTTTACCTCTATTTTCACGATTAATTAATAATTTACTAATTTCATAGATTTCTTCGTTTTGAATGTATTTAATATACTTATTTTCTGTAAAATTATAATAATACTCATTATTATTTTGGTTATTTACATCATATTTATCAAATTCGATTGTTCCAATGAGTTTCTTCTCTGTATCACAAATTCCATATCGCATGACATCATTTGTTCTTTTTAAGAAAGGTATTTCGTTTTCTTCACAAAAATCTCCCCAAAGCTCATCAAATAATAAGTTCTCTTCTTTTGTATGAATAATACGAAACACAATAACCCCATCCTTGTATATAATTGTTAGATTAACAATTTATTAAAATTCCCATTTTTAATATCTTAACAAAATATTCTAATCTTTGTAAACGCATACATTTATATTTTTGTATAAATTTTACATTAAATTTACGATTGTCCGATTAATAATATCTAGTAATTCTTTTTCTCCAATTAGCTCATAATGATCCTCACCTTTTTTCTTTGGATAAAACTGAATATATGTTCCACATCCAGCTTCTAGAACCTTTCGATGAACATTACTACCAGGATATAAACAAATTACTTCTTGAATCGGTTTTCTGACATATGAAAGCTTTCCATTTACACGTTCTACATATTTTAATCCCCAATATTTATACATTTGCTCCATCGCTTTTGTATTTCCAACTGGTTGAAATATATTAAACATAGGACTATATTTAATTTCAAAAATAATTGAACCGGCAAATGCACCGGTCTTTTTTTTATAAAAATCAAGTCGGATATCCGGCTTTTTTGACTCTTCTCCGCTAAAAAAATTAGTTCCTTTTAATAATGAGACTTGTGGACTACCTTCAATAATCTCATTATAAACAAGATCTATTACCCAATCTTTATTCTCTAGCTTTACATTGGCTCCATCCATTAATTCATCATCTTTTATATGCATTAATATTTGTTCATCTAATGGGTCATTTGGATTATTAAATCCCTTTTTTAAAAAGATAGAACAAATCGAAAAATAGACAAAATACTCATATAATAAAAATGTTGGTTTATATACTGGTAATAACATTTGTTTTTTGCCATATTCTTTTACTTTTTTATCAAATAAGCTCAAAGAATGGATAAAGTTTAAAAATACTTTTGAAGGACTCGCCGGATATTTCGAAGTGTGAGTGTCGGATGTAATTCGAAAAATACCTAGCGTATACTCTCTAAAATACACTTCGTATAAACTTTCAAGTGATGATGTAATTCTATTTTTTTCAGTGACACTTGTTTTTAATTTTTCTAATTCCATTTCTTTTAATGACTTTGATTGTCGATATTTTGCTTTTTCTCTTTCAGTGATTGAGCCATTTCCTACTACATTTTGCATCATTTTTTCAATATCTTGTACTTGAAAATCTATTTGTTCCATTTTCTTTGTATCTTTTACTAATTCATATTTTACAAATGTTAATAATGTTTCAATCGTTAAAATGAATTTCCTAACTTTATTTTTGGCATATTTTATTTCATCAATATAGTTTTCCTCTATTAAAACAGGCTGCATTGTTAAATTCGTAGCGTTCGATATCGCAGGATGCATTAAATTCCATCTTAACGTCGTAAAATCAAGCTTTCTCACTTTTCTTTGTAATTCATATTCTTTTTTCTGTTTCCGCTTCAGCTTGCTTATAAACTGCTGTATTGCAACTAATAATCTTTCTTCATTTGCTTCAATAAACCGAATGATTGGCCAAAAATACATTGTGCCATTTTGTGTTAAAGTTGCTGACGATTTTTTAAAATACTGTGAATCATTCATAATTCCATTAATTTGTTGATTCAAATTTTCATGCATCCACTCTAGCTGATCATATTCTAGATTTTTTGGGATGATTTTGACCATTCCAAAGTATCGCTGGTCCTGATAAATGATACAAAACTCATAATAACCGCATCTCCATGGATATGCATTTTCCGTTTTCCCATGTTCGTAAATTAGTATTTTTCTAGTTTCATTTGTAAAAATATATTGCTGGTCATCTAAATTTTCCTGTTGAAAATGATATAGATTGTTCCAAATAAATGTTACTTTTCCGTCGAAATCTCCTTCTATTTGGAAAAAAAATCGCTTTAATTCTTGTATCTCATACGTAAATAAATAGGCATCCTTAGATTTCGTAGTTAATGTATTTAATTGTATTTTATCTTCTTTCCCTCTAGTCCCTATACGGATAGACAATAAAAATGGTAGATGTATGGCTTCATTACTAATTTCTGTAATCGCAAAATTAGTTGACATATCCATCAATCTCCAATTGTTTCCTCTTCTTTTTCAGCTCATGAATGGAATGTTCAAAATCTGAAACTTTTCGGCCAAGATTTGATAACATTAATGAAATTAGAATACCTTCTTGTTCATTATTTTCACCTGTTCCTATTAACTCCTCTAAGTTTGCTAGTAATCCACGTACCTTCGTTAACACCCGCTGTTTTACAAACAGATCTATCGCTTCTTTTCTTTCAAATTGATTATGAGAAGGAAGATTTGGGATATTTAATAGGTAATTAGATAAATCTTTAATCATACGTGGTGAAATAATTCTTTCACTAAGAGACTGTTCTATGACATTATTAAACTCATCAAAGAAGCTAAGTTCATCTTTTGTTAGCTCCAAAGAACTAGACGTATATTTTGTCCAGTCATTATACAGTTCTGCATTAATATAGATTTGTGGTACGGTCTCATATATATTTTCTTGATTCATTCTTTCATAATAATTAACGAATGAAGTTGAACGAAGTGAAATAATATTGACGCGGTCTAGTAATCTTAATGAAAATTCACTTGAAGTCTCATCAAAATTTACTGTTCCGACAAATATAATATTGTTTCCTACTTTTACTTTAGGCTTATAGTATTGATTAATTACGACATTATGATCATGAAATAAAGTGATGCTTCTCTTTTCTAGCGGCATTTCAAGAATCGAAAGAAATTTACTAAACCAATGCTCAATTTGGGATAAATTCATTTCATCAAATATGACCATATACATTCGATGTGGAAATTGCTCGGCTTCAATTAGTAATTTCGTTAATCCAGTCTCTGAATCTATATAAATTCCAGTTGATGGATTCAAATAGCCTAATAGATCATAATGTTCTCTATATGAGGGAGTGATTGGTACAAAAAGTAATTCTTTACTAAATTCCAGTCCAAGTGTTTCCCCATAAATTCTTGCTAATTGTGACTTACCGGTTCCACTTACGCCACCTAATATTGTTAATGCTTGGAATTTACAGCAAATATGAAAATTAATAATATCTTTCTTTTCATATAACAATCCCTGTTGTAAACAATTTTGATAAAACCGTTCAATAAATGCATTTTCACTTTGATCAATTGTCCATTCAATTGGAAATGTCTGTTTCTCTTTATAATCTTGCGTATAGATTAATTCTTTACATTCTTTTTTATAATTCTTTTTCAATTCTTCCCACTGTTTTTCCGGGATAAAATAGAGTAAATGATTTGAGTGAATAAACGAATTATTTAGTTCTTCTACCTCATATTCTTGATAAGTAACTTGATTTTGTTTTTCTAAATAACTAATATCATTCATCATCGACTTCAAAAATAGATTTCCATATAGTCTATTATCATAATATACAAATTCTGGTTGATCGAAATCATTATAATATTTAGGTAAATGAATCGGTAAAGAGCCTTTAATCAGACGATTTTCAACTTCTTCTCGTTTTCCTTCACCCCGTAATTCAATGACTGGTAATAATGAATATATCGTGTCTCTCTTTCCATCATAAAAGTCCACAATATCAACCGTAATGACTTCATTTGCGTATTCAAGGCGAAACATAACTAGCTTTGTGTCAAAAATCTTTTTTAAGCCTGCAATGATTTCATCTTTTTTCTTATGTTTAATGAAAGGCTTTATTTTACTTTCATTATTTTTATTTGCTGTTGTTCCTACAAAAAGAACCTCTTGTGTTGAAAAACTTATTTTCAATTTTTGAGGTATTGGTGATAAACATTCAACATAAAAACGGATGTAATCCTCGTCTTCATAGTACAATAAAGTTTGTTTCTCATTATCCACAATTCTTTCAGTGACGATTTTTCCCAAAAATAAAAAGTTATGCATTTTTTTAGCCAATTTTTGGGTCAATGCGCGTTTTAATTTCAAGGTCATTTCCCCCACTTTCCGACATTCCTCATTCATTTTACGTTGCTTTCTCATAATTTATGAATATTCGGTTATTTTTCTATATTGATTGGCTTGTATAAAAATTGAACATAAATTTTATTCGAAGTTTAATACAGATCTACCCATCCACTAAAAAGTGTTGAACTAAATTAACATAAAAAATACTGCACCCCAACAGTTATTAAATCTAACAGTTGAAGTGCAGTTCAAATACTGGCAATTCTTTATATCATTTTTTGATAATAAACAATATCTAACCACTCATCAAATTTTTGACCAGCTTTTTTGATGTGTCCTACCTTTTGAAAATCTAACTTTTCATGTAATTTTTCGCTTACTTCATTTCCACTCGTAATACATGAGATGATTGTGTGATGACCTAAATTTTTCGCAATTTTTATGATTTCTTCCATTAATTGTCTTGCTAGCCCTTTACGCCTATGCTCTGGGTGAATATAAACAGATAATTCAACTGTATGTTTATAAGCATCCTTTTCTTTAAATTGAGTCAATGAACAATATCCAGTAACTACATTGTTCTCTTTTGAAACAATGACAGGGTATAGTTTAGGATGATGACTAAACCATTCTAACATTTCCTCAACTGTTTTAATCTTTGTATCAAATGTTGCAGTTGTATGGAGAATTGCATCATTATATATTGTTAAAATTTCTTTTACATCCTCAGCTGTTGCGAATTCGAAAGTAGTACCCATATATATACCTCATTTCAATTAGATCTTAAAACTATTTTACCTTGAAACAAAAATAAAATCAGTTATTTCTGTTTCATCACCATATACATGCACAGTGTTTGAATAAATTTCATATACTGCGATAGTTCAACCGTAAGGAGGTATGGATATGAGTGAAAAAGATAAAAACACTCCAGAAGAAAAGCAAAGTCAGTCAGTAGACTTTCAACATTATTTAAAAAAGGTGGACGAATTAATTGATCATTCACCAATTCGTGGTTTATTTGATGAGATTGATAAATTCTTCCATAAGCATGGTGTATTTTCCTCAATAGGTGTTGATATTATCGAAAACGGTGACGAATTAGTCATTCAAGCTAGTTTACCTGGCGTTAGCAAAGAACAGATATATATGGATATTGAAGGTACAATCTTAACGATTGGTTTGAAAAATGATACAACTCAAGAAGTAAAAGATGATCAATTAAATTATTCATTTAAAAAATATTCATATAGTCAGTCTCAACGTATTGTAAAGTTACCGTTCCCTATAAATGCTACAACTGCTACTGCGAGCTATGAAAATGGTATGTTAGTCATTAAAGGTCAAAAGCTTCCTGAATACCAAAAACAAATCTTTTTAGATTAATTAAATATGTAAATAAAAAAAGAACACCAGCTATTAATTTGGTGTTCTTTTTATGTAGTCATTTTAAGTCAGCTGAGAAGACATAACGTGCATTATTTTGTTAATTTTTCGATATCTGTCAAAATATCATCAAACGGAACATTGCTTACACCACTATATTCTTTGACAATTTTGCCTTCTTGATCAATCAAATAAAATTTTGTACCATGTATTACTTGAGAGTTATTTTCTGGTTTTTTTACAATTGTTTTAAAGTTTTCAGAAGCAAAAGATTCAATATCAGATTGAGAATAACCAGTTAAAAAATGCCAGCTTGATAAATCTGCATTAAATTTTTCTGAATAAGTTTTTAACGCTTCTGGCGAATCCACTTCAGGGTCAATACTGAATGATACAAAATCAACATCTAATTTTTTTTCAGCAGCTTTTGTTTGTAATTTAGCCATGTTTGCTGTCATTGGTGGACAAACTGTTTCACAGCTAGTGAAGATCATATTACTAACCCATACTTTTCCTTTTAAATCCGCAGTACCAAAAGATTTACCTTCTTGATTTGTGTATGTAAATTTTTCTAAATCCCAATTTAATGGATTCTCTATTTTATTTCCACATCCACTTAAAAATGCTAAGCAAAGCACTAAGATGAGTGGTAACGCTACAAAATACTTTTTCATCTAATATCCCCCTAGGTCGCATTGTACTTGTTTATTGTAACAAATGCTTATCCACCTTTCTAACAATTTGGACGTATTTACATAATTTTTTAAGAATTAGCGCAAGAAATTTTACAAACGAAATGTAAAATGGTACATATTAACAAATAATCTTTTTGAAGGGATGATTGTTTATGTCAAAAAAACTATATGAGAATTATGATAAACCAGCTTATCGAAATAGCTTTAAAGACTTTATAAGTTGGCGAATTGAAAGAAGTAAAAAACAAAAAGACTTTAGTCAATCCATTCCTCAAGCTGATAATAAGTTAGTTTCTTATTTGTGTGAAAATAAAAGTGATACATCAATTACCTGGATCGGACATTCTACATTTTTAATTCAAATTAATGGCTTAAATATCATGACAGACCCAGTATACGCAAATCAAATGGCTTTTACAAAAAGATTATCAAAACCTGGTATTGAGCTATCAGAATTACCTAAAATTGATATGATCTGTATTTCTCATGGGCATTATGACCATTTGGATTTTCATACATTACGTCACTTTTCCAAAGATATTATGTTGCTTGTACCAATCGGCTTAAAACATAAATTTACAAATCGTGGATATCGAAATGTCTTTGAAATGAGTTGGTGGGATACAAAGAAGCTAACTGAATTGAATATTACATTTGTTCCAGCTCAACATTGGACAAAAAGAACTTTATTCGATACAAACCGCTCTCATTGGGGAGGATTTGTCTTCGAAACGAAGGATGAATGCATTTATTATGCCGGGGATAGTGGATATTTTTCAGGTTTTAAAGAAATAGGTAAAAGATTTTCAATTGATACTGCATTACTTCCAATCGGTGCATACGAACCAGAATGGTTTATGAAGCACGACCATATGTCACCTGAGGAAGCTGTGAATGCTTTTCTAGATCTACATGCTAGTCAATTTATTCCAATGCACTATGGGACTTTTAAATTAGCAGATGATACCCCACAAGAAGCGATTGATCGATTACAAAATGCCTGGAGAGAAAATAAAATTCCTTTGGAACAATTAAAGATTGCATTACTTGGTGAAACCATTCTTCCTTCGATTCAATCAAATAAAAAAGAAGAAGCCTTATTTTAGGCTTCTTTAAACGTTTACAAAATTATTCTGTATAATAGACGAATCCAATTGCTCCTTCACCAGTATGCGTACTAATAACCGGTGTCGTGTAGCAAGGTTCAGGAATGTTAAAACTTGTAAGTTTTTGAACAGATTCTTTTAATGAATTTGCTAACAGTGGCGCTTCGGCGTGTGCGATTGCTATACCGCTTACTGTTTTGCCATTCGTATCCTGCTCGAAGTATTTCGTTAAGGTTTTTACTACTTGCGAATGATTACGAACTTTTCCAACTGGTGAATAGACACCACCCTCTAAAGAAGCAATTGGTTTAATACTTAATAAAGAACCAATAAATGCTTTCCCTTTTCCAATTCTTCCGCCTTTAACTAAATTATCTAGGGTATCTACCATAATATATAAATACGTGTTTTCTTTTATTTTTGTTATTTTTGATACGATTTCTTCAACACTTGCATTTTGATTTGCCATTTTCGCCGCTTCGATAACTTGAAAAGCCATTGCTTGCGTAATAAAAGCTGAATCAACAACCGTTATGTCCCCATCAACCATGCTAGCTGCTGCACAAGCAGTTGAATAAGTTCCACTCATTCCACTTGTTAAATGGATTGATATGACTTTACTACCATCTGCAGTTAATTTCTCATATGTTTCCACGAATGTACCTACTGCTGGTTGTGAAGTTTTTGGCAACTCATTTGATTGTTTCATTTCTTGAATAAATTGCTTTGGAGATATGTCAATCCCATCCAAATAAGTTTCACCATTTATTTGAATAGATAGAGGAATAACATTTATATTTAAATTTTCAATATCTTCTTTTAATAAATCTGCCGTTGAATCAGTAACAATTTTAATTTTTGACATTTATACATCTCTCTTTTCCATCATTCTCATAATCCTAAATAAGCAATTATCAATTTTACAAAGTAAATTCATTATAACATTATTAATTTAACAAAACATTATATATTAAGGACTAGTAGAGTATATAGTGTTCAGTTGTTACAAATTTTTGTCTAAAATAAATTATGTAGTACGAAAAATATCTAGTTCTTTTGATCTAATGATTAGAAATGTTAATTAGATTGTTTAAATTTCGTTAGTTGATTTACTACTCCAGTATGCTACCATCCGGTCTCAATCATTGAAATCAATTTATGTCAAATATAAATTCAAAAGTTACAATCTTTATGAAAAGAGCCTAAAAATAAAAAAACTCGGTAATATACCGAGTTTCAATTATTTATTTGCTAGATTTTTTGTCATCTTTGTCTTCTAAAAGATCATTTGTAAGTCCTTGAGTTGAACGCTTAAATTCTTTAAGAGTTTCCCCAAATGCTTTACCAATCTCAGGCAGTTTTTTCGGACCAAATATTATTAAAGCTAATACTAAAATTAATATTAAACCTGGAACACCTATGTTAGCCATTATTTTCCCCCAACTTCCATCCACGAATAAAAAGTAAGTACTTTTGCCTTACTTTCCTTATATAGTAATTTTGTCAAAAATATGCTCGTACGTCAAATCATTTTAAATAAAATTAGACATTATTAATAATTTAACGCACTTTAGTTTACATAATAATATTATTTACTTGTATTTAGTTTTTCAAAAGAGTTCCTTTATAGACTTTTTTCGAATTGTCTATACTCTTCTTCAGTACCTGGTACTGATAGTTTACCCGTTTGAATTTGGTCTTTATACAAAGTCACTTTTTTTAGAATGCTATCATCAACATTTTCTTTTGCTTTTATCAGTCTAATACCATCCTCATTAAGTCCATAAAGTAATGTTTTACCACCTTGGAATTGATGTTCTTTTGATTGCTTTGCAACATCATACACAACTTTATCAAACCGCTTCACGACAGAAATGAGTGTAACATTTTCTGGTAACCCTTGTTGATATTGGTCTTGGTCTACACCAATAACCCATACTTCCTTCTTTTGCTCTTTTTTCTGTTTTTTAGCTTCTTTAAATACACCAATTCCCGTTGAACCAGCAGCTTGAAAAATAATATCAACACCTTGATTAAAAAAATTAGCAGCTATTTTTGTTCCAATCTTAGGTTGTTCATATGTATTCGCATACTTTGTTAATACTTCAATATGCTTATCAGTCATTTTCACACCAGCGAGAAAACCATATTTAAATCGATTAATCGCATCGTTATTACTCCCACCGATAAAACCTACTTTTTTCGTTTTCGTTTTCAATGCTGCAATCATTCCCGCTAAAAAACTACCTTCATTTTCTTTAAATACAATACTTACCGTATTTGGTTGATAGACTTTTGAATCAATGATTGCAAAATTGGTATTTTTATAATTTTTTGAGACATTGTTTACAGCATAGTCAATATTATAGCCAGTTCCAAAAATTAGTTTGTAATCGTTTTTTGCTAATTTTCTTACGTTTTTTTCAAGTTTATATTCACTAGTAGAATCAATTTTTTTTAATTCTTTATTTACAATAATATTTTCTTCTTTTGCAAATTTGGTAATTCCTTCTTCCATAAATGCTTGGTTAAAATATTGATCATCTATTCCATAAGTGTTTGAAACAAATCCTATCTTATATTTTTCTTTTGATGCATCTTTGTCATTACATGCAGAGATAGCGACTGCAAATAATATTATGACAATGCATGCAGTCCTCCATCTATTCATTACCTTTCACCTCATTTTTTCGTATTATTTGTAGTATGATTTTGAAAATCATGTTTTATGTAAAAAAATAGTAGGCAACAGTGACTTGTCAATCGAAGTCTCAGTTTCCTACTATCAGTTCTTTATTCAAATGTACCTTTTACTAATAATTCCCCATTTTGTAACATGATTCTTCCTTTAGAAATAACCGTTTCTATTTCTAATGTATTTTTATTAAGGAAAACAAGGTCAGCATCATATCCTTCCTTAATTTGCCCTTTATTCTGTAACTTTAATATGCTAGCTGGATTACTCGTGATGACTTTAATCGCTTCCTCTAGTGGTACTCCTTCGTTTATAATAGCGTCTTTTACTTCTTTATATAAACTATTTACTCTACCAATCTTCATGCCGCGTAATACTCCCGTTTCATCAAAATCAGGTAGGCTTGCTTGACCATCTGAAGTAAATGTGATTTGTTCGATTTTCACACCACTATTTAACATGCGTTTTAATCCAACACTACATTTTACTTCCCCATTTTCAATGAAATGTGGAATTGTACTCGTTGTAAAATCAACGAATCCACCTTTTTTTGCGTAATGAATACCTGCTTCAAATAAATAGCTATTTCGATTAATATGTGTTGGATAAAACTGAGTAATTGGTAGTTCAGTTTCATCAATGATCTCCTCAATCATAGAAAGCATTGATTTACTATCTCCAATATGTAAATTTACAACCCCAGATTTACCAGATAATAATCCACCATTTCTTGCCTCAGCTGCTATTCTAGCCAATTCTTGTTTCGTGGGCTGTGAAGATCGATGATCAGAAATCGCAATTTCTCCTACCCCTATTATCTTGTCAATTAATATAATATCTTCTTCAATTTTAGAGAATAATGTTTTCACAGGTGTTTGGTAAGATCCAGTATAAACATAAGAGGTAATACCTTCCTCTTCCAATGCTCGACATTTAGCTAAAAGGCTGGGCATAGTACGAGTTGTCCCATCAGTTCCAAGTACGCCAATTACGGTCGTAATACCACTATTAATACAATCTGACAGTAATAACTCTGGCGTTCTGGTTTTAAATCCGCCCTCTCCTCCTCCACCTATTAAATGAACATGTGAATCGATAAAGCCAGGCACAATAAAACAATTTGATGCATCCAATATTTGTATAGGCAATGCTGTATTTTCAAGGGCCATTCCTTTTTGTATAAATGCAATTTTATCATTGGAAACTAAAATATCTTGCTCGCCGTTAGCTGTCGGTGAGTATACTTCACCATTTTTTATTAGAATCATAGCATCCTCCAAATTGTTATAATCGTTTGATTTTAGGTTATCATATTTAAATGTTAATATGTTATATATTCTATCGGACAACTACTAGGAACCAAGGCTTAACTGAAGAAAAACTTATTAACACAATTGTTCTAGGAGGCTATTTTATGAAAAGAGAACTTAAAGAAGAAATAGCAAATGCAATCACACATGGTATTGGAGCAATTTTAAGTATTCCAGCTTTGATATTATTAATCATAAAAGCAATTAACTATGGAAGTGCTTGGCATATTATTTCTTTTACGATATTTGGAGCAACTATGCTTTTACTCTACATTTGCTCTACACTTCTTCATAGCATTCGTCATCCTAATATGATTCGGATTTTTACAATATTAGACCACTCAGCTATCTATTTATTAATTGCTGGGACATATACTCCTTTTTTACTTGTAACTTTAAGAGGCACAATTGGTTGGACATTATTTACTATCATTTGGACATTGGCTGTTTCAGGTGTCTTTTTTAAGTTTATATTTGTTGATCGGTTTGAATTAATGTCTACAATCGTCTACTTAATAATGGGTTGGCTCATCATTTTTGCAATTAAACCAATTTATTATGGGATAACAGGTGATGGATTTTTCTATTTATTATTAGGTGGATTATTATATTCTGTCGGATCAATCTTTTTTCTCGCAAAAAAAATACCTTATAGTCATGCTATATGGCATCTTTTTGTTCTATTTGGAAGTGCATCGATGTATGTATGTGTGTTTAAGTTTGTTGTTTAAAAGAAGCAGTTTTCGTATTTTGTTGCTAATTAAAAGTGCGTAAGTTGATAACAGCTCCAGAATGCTCCCTTTCCGTTTTAGCTAAGCTTGAGCCAATGGTAATTTAATTCGTTGAAAAACATCAAGTGTATTTATTTAAGTGGTGCAATTCACAAATGAATTAGCATCTCTTTTTTATTGCTTTAGAAAATTCCACGATAATGCTATTCAGTAGGAAACAAATTCAATTCTTCCGACTTTTTCTTATGTGATATTGATGTTTTTTTACTGTTGGTGGGTTAAAAAGTATAGAAGCTTTTTTCGGTTGAATAATATGGGGTATCTAATTAATTTGGGTAGGTCTATCTATGTGTTTATTTCTCTTCCTAAGTTAATTATACCATGTAAATAAAAGTTAAAATAGACTGTTTATTCTCATTTACTACTGCTAAAATCAATAGAACATTAATGGTTAGGAGTGATGTTGAATGAGTTCTTTGGTTCTTAGTTTTCAGGAGATTGAAAAAGCACAGCTTTTACTCGTTGGCGGGAAAGGGTTAAATTTAAGGGAATTATCAAAAATCCCAGGAATTCAAGTACCAGAAGGATTTTGTATTACAACAGAAGTATATCAAAATGCCATAAAACAAAATGAAATGTATCGTGCTTTGTTGAATCAACTTTCACAGTTAAACATAACGGGTCGAGACCAAATTGGTGAAATCTGTAAGCAGATTCGACAAGTCATAATGGAAGTAGAAATCCCCTCAAATGTAGTGAATGAAGTTTTTCATTATCTCTCCAAGTTTGGTGAAAAAAATGCTTATGCTGTTCGTTCTAGTGCTACAGCAGAAGATTTACCACATGCCTCTTTTGCTGGTCAACAGGATACCTATTTAAACATTATTGGTAAAGAAGAAATTTTACACCATATCAAAAAATGTTGGTCTTCTCTATTTACTGATCGCGCGGTAATCTATAGAATTCAGAACGGAATTGACCACAGGGAAGTATATATATCCGTTATCGTCCAAAGAATGATTTTCCCAGAGGCTTCAGGGATTATGTTTACTGCTGATCCGATTACGTCTAACCGAAAGCTCATAACTATCGATGCCAGTTTTGGACTTGGAGAAGCACTGGTCTCTGGCTTGGTATCTGCGGATTGTTATAAAGTACAAAAAGATGAAATTGTTAGTAAGATATTCGCAACAAAAAAATTGTCTATTTATGCTCGAAAAGAAGGTGGAACAGAAACAAAACAGATAGATAATAAACAACAAAATGCTCAAACACTGACCGAACAGCAAATATTACAACTTGCACGCATTGGAAGACAGATCGAAGCTTATTTTGGTTCCCCACAAGATATTGAATGGTGTTTAGTTGATGATGCATTTTATATCGTACAAAGTCGCCCAATCACTACTTTATACCCTATCCCTGAACCAAGTGATCAAGAAAATCATGTTTATGTATCTGTTGGCCACCAACAAATGATGACAGATCCTTTGAAACCGTTAGGAATGTCTATTTACGAGTTAACATCTTTTGGACCAAGGTTTAAAGCTGGTGGAAGGATGTTTGTTGATGTCACACATATGCTAGCTTCACCTGACAACAGAGAAAAGTTTTTAGATACGATGGGGCAACATGATCCGCTCATGAAAGACGCACTAATGACCATAGTAGATCGAAAAGATTTCATAAAATCAATACCAAGTAATAAGCAAGAACAGAGTTCCAATAAAAATGTTCCTTCTTCTACTTCAGAAGTACCATTCGCAAATAATCCGACCATTGTTTCTAAATTGATTCAAAAGAATCAAGAATCGATTAAAGAGTTAAAGCAAATTATCCAAACGAAATCTGGTACAGATTTAATAGAATTTATAAAAGAGGATATTCAGGAATTAAAGAAGATTTTATTTGATCCACAGAGTACAGCAGTATTTATGGCTGCTATCCATGCTTCAGCATGGATTAACGAAAAAATGAACGAGTGGTTAGGTGAAAAAAACGCTTCAGATACACTATCTCAATCTGTACCAAATAATATTACTTCGGAAATGGGTTTAGCATTATTGGATGTTGCAGATGTGATTCGTCCTTATCCAAAGGTAATTGATTATTTACAGGATGTGAAAGATGATACTTTCTTGGATGATTTGGTTAAGTTTGAAGGTGGACAAAAAATCCAAGAAGCAATCTTTGCTTATCTAGGTAAATACGGTATGCGCTGTAGTGGAGAAATCGATATTTCTAAAACACGTTGGAGTGAAAAACCAATAACACTTGTTCCACTGATTCTCAATAACATCAAAAACTTTGAGCCTAATACTAGTAAACGGATATTTGAGCAAGGACGACAGGAAGCTTTTGAAAAAGAACAGGAGTTAATACAACGATTGAAGCAATTACCAGATGGTGATCTAAAAGCCAAAGAGACAAAAGAAAAAATCAGCCTTATCCGGAATTTCATCGGTTATCGGGAATATCCAAAATACGGTATGATTAATCGCTACTTCGTTTATAAACAATCTTTACTGAAGGAAGCCAGACAACTTTTACACTCCAATTTGATTCATGAAATAGAAGATATATTCTATCTCACTCTTGAAGAACTTCAAGAAGTCGTACGCTCAAATAAACTGGATTACCAAATCATTAACAAACGAAAAGATGAGTATAAATTATTTGAGAAACTATCTCCTCCTCGTGTGATCACTTCAGATGGAGAAATTATTACTGGTACTTACAAAAGAGGAAATCTCCCAGACGAAGCGATTGTCGGTCTACCTGTTTCATCTGGAACAATCGAAGGACGTGCACGTGTTATCTTAAACATGCAAGATGCTGATTTGAAAGATGGTGATATTTTAGTCACCAAATTTACTGACCCAAGCTGGACGCCATTGTTTGTGTCAATAAAAGGCCTCATCACAGAGGTTGGTGGACTAATGACCCATGGAGCAGTTATCGCACGCGAATATGGATTACCTGCTGTTGTTGGAGTTGAAAATGCAACTAATCTGATAAAAGACGGTCAACGAATTCGGGTTCATGGTACAGATGGGTATATCGAAATATTGTAAATGATAATAAAATCGATAATTAATTTGTAGCACCGCTAACATGTATTATTCATTTCAAAAGAACTAAGTATAATAATAAAAGGCATTGCCTAATGGCAATGCCTTAATTTCATGAAAACAACATTTTAACTATTTTGTTAAAGTTATTGAAAAATGAATATTATTTAAGTTATTCACTCAATCTATCCACTAGCAATATGAGGAATCTTAATTATTGTTCAATTATATCTTTAATATAGTTTGTTAGTTCCTTTGCATCTGTTATACCAATTTGTTCAGGATAAACAGGTGGAAACACTTTTAAAGTAACATTAGCAGGTTTAATTCTATTGCCATTTGCTTCTAAAATATTGTATGTCCCTTCAATTCTCACAGGGATAACAGGAACTCCTGATTTTGTAGCTAGATGAAGGCTACCTGATTTAAATTCACCCATTTGGCTACCTTTACTTCTTGTTCCTTCAGGAAAAATGACTAATGAATGGCCATTTTTGAGTTTTTCTACACCATCTTTTATCGCTTTTAGCGATTGTCTTCGATCACTTCGGTCCATAAAAACGCAATGCATTTGTTCCATCCAACCTGGAACGATTGGTAATTTAGTTATTTCCATTTTTGCAATAAAGCCAATCGGTTTATTTAAGTACCCTAATAGTAAAGGAATATCAAAATTACTCTGATGATTACTTACAAATAAAACAGACTGGTCCTTTGGGATATTTTCTAACCCTTCTACCGTCACTTTACTACCTGTGCAACCGATCATCATTTTTCCAAAATAATCAGGGAATTCGTGCATTTTTCGATCTCTTTCATGTACAGGTATATCATTTGGTAATTTTTTAACTGCTGGTAATTTAAGCTTAGCTTCTATTACACCAGCGACGATACGCGTTGCAGCATATATTGTGCGAAACATATTATTCCTCCGTAAATTGAATATGTTAATTATTATACAAAATGCACCATGACTTGAAAAGTATTTACCATTTTATCCTGAATTTACGATCTAAAAATATAAAAAAAAATCGGCTAATATAGCCGATTCTCTTCAAATCAATTATCTTTAGTTTGAAACTTTAATTGCACTAAAATCTCTTGCTACTACTTTTGCTTTTTCGATTGCGTCAGCTTTAATATCAGCTGCTTTGTCTGGCATTGCTGCCATACCTTCAACGAATAATGTAGTTACATCAGATACACCAACGAAGTTTAAAGCATTTCTTAAGAATGAGCTACTGAAGTCGATTGCTGCTCCAGGTCCTTCTGAGTATACACCGCCACTAGCTTGGATGTGTAATGCTTTTTTGTTTTCTAATAATCCGATTGGACCATTTTCAGTATATTTAAAAGTTTGGCCAGCAACAGTAAAGTTGTCGATAAAGTTTTTCACAACAGCTGGGAAACTGAAGTTCCATAATGGTGTTACGAATACATATTCGTCAGCTTGTGAGAATAACTCAAGATTTTTTCCCATTGCCGCAATCTTTTCTTGTTGTTCAGCACTTAAATCTTCAAAAGAAGTACCGCTTCCTAATTTACCCCATGCATCTAATACAGATCCATCAATCATTGGTACATTTTCTTTGAATAAGTCAAAGTGAACAACCTCATGTGTAGGATTCACTTGTTTGTATTCGTTAATAAATGCTTCCCCTACAGAAAGACCAAATGAATTTTCAATCGCATTTGGATTTGCAGTAATGTAAAGTAATTTTGTCATATTATTCTTCCTCTCAGTTTCGTTTATCTTTAATTCGAGATATATTACAGAAAATAAAGGGATTTCATATCCCTTATCTTCATATTAATATCTTTAATTCAAGATGTCAACACTTTTTCATAAACAAAATATGTAAATTTTATTTTTGATTTTTCATCTATTTGTTCGTCTGATTTTGATGTAATGACCCATTCATTTTTATTAAACTCCGGGAAGAACGTGTCACCTTCAAAATTGTGGTGAATTTCAGTTATATATAATGTATCAAAATAAGGAAAAGCCATTTTAAATAATTCTGCCCCACCTATTACAAATAGTACTTCTTCCTTATGCTCTTTCAAATATTCTTCAAGATCATTTATAACTGTTACACCTTCCGCATCGTAATTTGACTGTCTTGTGACAACGACATTTTTGCGATTTGGAAGTGGTCGACCGATTGATTCATACGTTTTTCTACCCATGATGATCGTATGGCCAGTTGTTATTTGTTTAAAATATTTTAATTCCTGAGGTAAATGCCAAGGTAAATCATTATTAATACCGATGACATTATTTTCACTCATCGCAACAATTGCAGCAATCATACACTAACAACCCCTTTAATAGCCGGGTGTGAATCATAATCTTCTAATGTAAAATCTTCAAATGTAAAATCAAAAATACTTTTGATTTCTGGATTAATTTTCATTTTAGGTAAGCTTTTTGGCTCTCTCGTTAGTTGTAAATTAATTTGTTCAAGGTGATTCGTATAAATATGTGCATCTCCAAATGTATGAACAAAATCACCTAGTTCTAAATCACATACTTGCGCAATCATCATCGTTAAAAGTGCGTACGAAGCAATATTAAATGGTACACCTAGAAAAATATCAGCAGAACGTTGATAAAGTTGACATGAAAGCTTACCATCATTTACATAAAATTGAAAAAAACAATGACAAGGTGCTAAAGCCATTTTATCAAGCTCACCTACATTCCAAGCTGACACAATCAGTCTTCTTGAATCTGGATTCGTTTTAATTTGTTCAATTACTTCTGAAATTTGGTCGGTTGTTGAACCATCAATCGATTGCCATGATCTCCATTGGTGACCGTAAACAGGACCTAATTCTCCATTTTCATCTGCCCACTCATTCCATATTCTCACGCCATTTTCTTGTAGATAGCGAATATTGGTTTCACCTTTCAAAAACCAAAGTAATTCATGAATGATTGATTTTAAATGAACCTTTTTTGTAGTGACTAAAGGAAAGCCTTCTTGGAGGTTAAAACGCATTTGATAACCGAATGTACTAATCGTACCTGTTCCAGTTCGGTCTGTTTTTGTCATTCCATGATCTAGTACATGTTTACATAATTCTAAGTATTGCTTCATATTGACCCTCCTAAGCTTTTAAACTTTCGATGAACTATTTTTATTTTAAAGGTTTCATCAGATTTTTTCTAATCATTTTTCAATATATCCAAAATGAAATTCAGAAGTTTTTCGAATTATTTGCGTAAATCCATATTTTTTAAAACGTTCGCTTTTAAAATGATCCTTCAGTACCACTCTTTTTCTTGCTACTCTTTTAGCTTGTTCAATGACTTCTAACGTTAAATCATCATAGTTAGCCAGTACTTTTAACCCCGCAATGCCATTTGAAGCTTCAATATTCTTTTCAAACATAGGGTCAAAGTATACAACATCAAAAGTATTATCTGCTAAATTTGATAAATAACTTTTATAATCAACATTCTCAACAATAATTCGATTTGTAATATTCATCCAATCAGAGATATTTTGTTGGTTAGTTTGAAGTCCTTTTGAAGTCAAATATCCAATAATCGGGCTTTTTTCTAATCCAACTACCACTCCCGAATCACCTACTACAAAACTTCCTACAATACTATCCGAAGCCATTCCAAGCGTACAATCGAGTAATGAGTCGCCCTTTGATAATAAACTAGCATCACAAAAAGGATCATGTTCCCCTTTTAATAATCTTCTAATTCTAAATACTGAAGAATTTGGATGGAAGAAAAATGGTGCAGCTTGTCCATTTTCATACCATTCTAATCTCTTCTTTCCTACGACAAGTATGGGCTCATTCCACTTCTCGTAAAGTTCATCTAAGCTAAATTCTTTTCTAGTTACAGTTTTACTATGTAAATCTGTTGCAATTTCCTCTGCTTGTTTAGTGAGTAATAAAGTTGGCCTTAGGCAAGTTGTTACGATCATATGTCTCCTTACATTAAGAAAAAAGAGGAAAATTCCTCTTTTTACATTTGGCTAAAGATTGACTGAATTCTTGCTTTAATATCTTCTGGGCTAGAGCCTTCAATTTGCTCTCTTGGGATGAAGCCTACTACTTCTTTACCTTTAAACACTGCCATTGAAGGTGAAGATGGTGCAAAATCAGCTAAATATTCTCTTAAAGTTGAAGTTGCTTCTTTATCTTGACCAGCAAAAACCGTCATTGCATGTACTGGTTTTTTTTCTGATTCAATAAGCGCTTGAACTGCAGATGGTCTTGCTAATCCAGCAGCACATCCACAAACTGAATTAATGACGAAAAAAGCTGTATCCTCTAAATTATTCATAAATGATTCTACTTCTTCACTTGATGTTAGTTCAGTAAAACCGTTTGAAGTTAATTCTTCCCTCATTGGTTTTACAATACCTTTCATATACTCATCGTATGCATTCATTGTTTTATTCCCCTTTATTATTTTCTGATTTCATTTTTTCAGTCATTTGTTTCCAAACTGATCCTAAAGCTTCTTCACCATTCTCTATACGATGTAAAGCTAGTTGAACTTGTAATTTCACTTCAAATTCTGGATCATCTAACGCATCTTTCAAAGCAGGGATCGCACTTTCATCTCCAACTTCAAATAGAAACATTGCTGCACGCCATCTTACTAATTTACTAGGATCTTTTAAAGCCTCAATCATAGCAGGTGTAGCTTCTTCAAATCCTAAATCAGATAAGCAGTCTCCCGCAATTCGTCTAACACCTACTGCTTTATCCTTTAAAGCTTCATATAAATACGGTAAGACTAATTCTGATTTTATCATACCTAGATATGCTGTTGCTAACCTTCTGATTGAAACGTGTTCATCTTTTAATGCGATTTCTAGAAGTGGTAAATCTTCTATTGTTGGATTCACTTTAACAAAACGTGCATATCTCTTTTTCCAGTCTGTTTCACTAAAAATATCCATCGTAAATGGCTCGAATTTTGGTGCTTCGATGTTTTCCTTATGCGCCACTTCACTATTCATTACTTGATTTACGATTGCTTGTACATCTTGTTCTGTATGAGTAGCCGTTAATTCGTCAATTATTTCTTTTTCAATCGTAGATAACTCACCGTATCGAATGCCGTAGTCTACCCATTGTCTTTCAAATACGACATTGGATGCTGCTGAAGTGAGCTTCATGATTGCTTCTTTATAAAAAGAAGGTAATGCTGCTCTTTGTTCTTCTCCGTTTACAATTAGTTTTAATTGCATAGGAATATTATGATACATTTGTACGAATACTTGAACTTCTCCAAAATGAGTATCAATTTGATTTTCCTCAACGCTTGTTTCATTCAAATCTTCACCAAATACACTGCGAACTTGTTGTAAAATATTTTGCCAATTTGCATTCGATTTTCTATCGATCGCTAAAAAATCCGATACATGATATACACTTTTAACGCCATCAATTGATAATATATCTTTAATGATGGACGGTGCTTTATCTACATTATCTAAGGAATAATGATTCCTGCTACCAGAAGGTAATTCTTCATCAAGTAACACTTTCATTGTATTTGGACTTGGTGTTGGTTCAATTGATTTAATCTTCATTGTGATCTCCTCTTCTTGTTTCATTATCTTCATCTTATCAAAAAGAGGAGAAACTCACTATTGTAATGCATTCACAAATTTTTCAAATTCAGAAGCATTTGAATTGCTTACATTTTGAGCTGTCTCTTCAAATTGACCAGTTATTAGGTGAACTTTCTCAGCAACTACTTCAGTCACAAAAATTTGTTTATCCTGCTCGTTAACATAACTTGAAGTTTTCACAATTCCTTCAACTGAAACTTCCATTCCTTTTTTACCCTTTTTAGCAACATAATCTGCTGTCTGACCCCATAACTTAATGGAAACATAATTCGTTTTGTTCTTTTTCATATGTGCATTGTAAGTAGTTGTAGCGATACTAATAAAAGATGATTTCCTTCCATTATTAGTAGTTTGTAACATTGGTGTTTTTGTTAATCTCCCTAAAATGACAACATTATTAATCATGATAACCAACTCCTTTTTTTAACTACAATACACTTTTAAACGTATCTCGTAAAAACATGGAAATGGCCTTTTACATAATATTATTTAACAAATTTTACAATTTAAAATGTAAAAATTAAACTGTTAAAGACAATTGGCATTTCAAAAATCATATTTCACCTTATTTCAAACTTTCTACTAGATCACTTAAAACCGACCATCGCTCCATTTTATGTTCAAGTTGGCCTTCTTTTTCTTCAATTTCCTTTGACAGTTTAAATGCTTCTTCAAAGTTTGAACCGACCTCTAACAACTTTTCATTAAGTCTTTCGATCTCACTTTCTAAAATCTCAATGTCGGATTCAATACTATCCCACTCTTTTTGCTCTTGGTAAGTTAAACGCTTTTTCTTCTGTTCTTTCTGATAAACTGGTTTTTCAACTATTGCTTTTTCTAATTGAATTTCTTTTGCTTCAATTGTTTTTCGTTCTAAATATTCAGTATAGCTCTCAAGAGTAGAAGAAACTTTCCCATTACCTTCAAAAATAAGTAGTTTATTCGTGACCTTATCTAAGAAATAACGATCATGGGAAACCGTTACTACAACCCCATTAAAGTTTTCTATATAATCTTCAAGTACCGTTAATGTATCAATATCTAAATCATTTGTTGGCTCATCTAATAGTAAAACATTCGGTGCTGTCATTAATAGTTTTAATAAGTATAGTCTTCTTTTTTCTCCACCAGATAGCTTTCCAATTTGAACACCATGGGAATGAGTTGGAAAAAGAAAAGTTTCTAACATTTGCGATGCAGAAATTGTTTTACCGTCCGGTGTATAAATTACTTCTGCTTCTTCTTTAATATAATCAATTACTCTCATTGTTGGTGATTGTTCCTCTTGAATTTGAGAATAATATGCTACTTTTACTGTCTGACCTGTTTCAATTTCACCATCGTCAATTTTTTCTTTACCAATTAACATTTTTAAAAGTGTTGTTTTACCAGCACCGTTCTCACCAATAATGCCAATATGATCATTTTGAATTAATAGTAGATTAAAATGATCTAATATTTTTTTCTCACCAAATGATTTACTTACATCTTTAAACTCAACAACCTTTTTCCCTAATCGAGTTTGCTTGAAGTTCATTTCTAACTCGACTTGCTCTTGTTGACCCATTTTACTAGATAAGTCTTCAAATCTTTGAATTCTAGCTTTTTGTTTAGTTGTTCTTGCTTTTGCACCTCTACGCATCCATGCAAGTTCTCGTCTAAATAAGTTGTTTCTTTTCTCATTTGTTGCAGCTTCTTGTTCTTCTCTAGCCGCTCTTTGTTCAATATAGTACTGATAGTTTCCTTCATATCGATATATATTCCCATTAGATAACTCTAATAGAGCAGTAGTCACTTCGTCTAAGAAGTAACGATCATGCGTGACAAATAATACAGCATTCTGAAGTCTCTTAATGTATTCCTGTAAAAACACAATACATTCATAGTCTAAATGGTTTGTAGGCTCGTCTAAGATTAGTAAATCACATGGATGAATTAAAGCTTTCGCTAGGGCAACTCTTTTTTTCTGTCCCCCAGAAAGTAGGGTTACATCTAAGTTTAAATCGTTTAATCCTAGTTTTGATAAAATCGTCTTTGCATTTGCTTCTAAATCCCACGCATTTTTCGAATCCATTTCAGCTTGCAATGTTAATAACTCATTTTGTAATACATCATTTAATGGATCAGCTTGAAGTTTTTGAAGAGTTTTTTCATAATTTTTTACTAAAGTCATGATTTTATCTTCACTTTCGAAAACAGCTTCTAATATAGTTTGTTTTTTATCGAAATCTTCGTGCTGTGGTAAATAACTTATTACATAATCTTTCGGTGTAATAATCTTCCCGTCATCTGCTGATTCTGTACCAGCAATAATTTTTAATAAGCTTGACTTACCAGTTCCATTAACACCTAATAATCCTATTTTTTGCCCTTCACTTACAGTAAATGAAATTTCATCAAATAAGGTTTTTTCACCATAAGTTTTCATTAAATTTTCTACACTTAATATTTTCATTTAGTAAAATTCCACTCTTTCATAAATTGTTCAATGAAATTCTCCACGTATGAATGTCTTTCCTTTGCCATCTCATAAGCACTGGGTGTATTCATTAATTCTTTTAATTTTAGTATCTTTTCATAAAAATGATGAAGTGACGAACTTTGATCACTTCTATATTCTTCTAACGTCATATTTTCTCTAATTTCAAAGTTTGGATTAAACATGCTACGATTCTTTTTGCCACCATATGCAAATGTTCTCGCAACTCCAATTGCCCCAATTGCATCTAGTCGATCTGCATCTTGAACAATCTTTCCTTCAAGTGTTGTTGGAATGACACCATTGCCACCTTTATATGAAATGTTTTCTACTATGTATATAATTGCATTGACTTGATCACAATTATGTAAAAGATTAGAGAGCGTTTCAATTAGTTGTTCCTTTTGATGTTTTAGGTCAGTATGTAATTTATCATCAATCACATCGTGTACAAGTGCTGCACATTCAACAATAAATTCATCTGCATTTTCTTTACGTGCTATGTGAACAGCTAAATTTCTTACACGGTCAATATGATACCAGTCATGACCACTACTATCTCCACTATGTATATTTCGAACATAATTTTCTAAATTAGAAATGATTTTTTGCTGATTCATTCTTTGTCCCTCCAAGAATAGACTAGAGTTATTATAACATTTTTCTTTGAATGAAAAACAACGAGAGTATAATTCTGGAACGATAATTGTACGATAAAAAAACCTTCACAAAAATATGTGAAGGCATTTTTTAAGCTTTTAATAATTTTTCAATTGTAGCTTTCATTTCTTGTGGGTTTGTTTGTGGAGCTACTCTTTCAACAACCTCACCATTTTTATCAATGATAAATTTTGTGAAATTCCATTTGATTGATTTTAGTCCCATTATTCCTGGAGCATTTTTACTTAAATATTTAAAAAGTGGATCTGCATTTTCTCCATTAACATCTACTTTCCCTAAAATTGGAAAGGATACACCATAGTTCAGTTCACAAAAGCTTTGAATTTCTTCATTTGAACCAGGTTCTTGATTCATGAATTGATTACATGGAAATCCAATTACAACTAGACCTTCATTTTTATATTCTTCATAAAGCGCTTGAAGATCTTTATATTGAGGAGTGTATCCACATTTACTTGCAGTATTGACGACGATAACTACCTGATCTTTATAGTTAGATAAAGGTATTAATTCTCCCTTACTATCCTTTACTTGAAAATCATAGATACTCACTATACATTCCTCCTAATTGGATTTACTTTTATAGTAATTTTTTTCCAACAAAATGTCTAATTTTAAAGCCTCATTTTTAAAATTTCTTCAAACATAAACATAATTAATTTATAGTTAAGATGGGAATTTGTTTTTCTTCACCATTTTACATATGAAATTGGAGGAAAGAAATTGAAAAAAATCGGCGAACTAACATATTTAATTGATTTATATGATCTTTCATTTCCTAATCGAACCGGCAGTTATGTCATACTTTCAGAAGAAATTACCGTTATTGAAACAAGCGCAAGTCCTTCGCATGAATACTTATTAAATGGACTAAAGGAATTAAACATTCCTCTTGAAAAAGTTAAACATTTGATTGTGACACATATTCATTTAGATCATTCAGGTGGAGCAGGTTTATTAATGGAAAAATGTCCAAATGCAACTCTCTATGTACACCCAAAAGGAGCACCCCATTTAGAGAATCCAACTAAGCTAATAGCAAGTGCAAGACAAGTTTATGGAGAAGATTTCGACCGTTTATTCGATCCGATTCTGCCTGTGGATCAACGTAGAATCTATTCTGTCCAACATGGTGAAGAGCTAATGATCGGAAAGAATCATAAATTGTCATTTTTATATACTCCTGGTCATGCAAATCATCACATTTCAATTTTTGATCATCAAAGTAAATATATGTATACAGGTGATACAATCGGCATTTATTATCCACAGTTAGAAAATGAAATTGGACCATTTGTTTTACCGTCAACGTCACCTAACCAATTTTCATATGAACATATGATTGATTCTTTACATTTAATTAAATCTTTTCAACCAGATGCCATCTGTTTTGGTCACTATGGTTTATCAAATCAAACACAATTTATCTATGAATCCATTCCTTCTTATCTAGATTTATTTATGAATAAAACAAATTCAATTATTGAGCAATATCCAAATTTAACATTCTATGGGAAAAGTACATATTTGAGTAATGCTTTGTTCGAAGAGATTAAACAAGAATTGATTAACAAGAACATTCAAGCAGATCATCCAGTATTTAATATCATTAAACTAGATATAGAAGTTTCAGCAATGGGACTAATCCTTTCAGTTGAAAAAAATAAAAAACGAAGCAATTAAGGATAGCGTTTCTTTCACACTTATTTTGACTGTTTTGTGACCACTTCGACTGCGATTTGGTCATTTTTTTGGAATAAAAAAAGCGTGTGATCATTCACACGCTTTTAATATAATTTATTTTTGCTTTTTAAACTTTTTAAAATTATTTTTTGGACTTTTATTTGTCGGTAATTTCTTATTTTTTTCAATTCTTACTTTCTCTTCTACATTCTCAGATATTTCAAGTTTACGAACTTCTCCATGTGTAACGGATAACTGTTCAAAGAATAACTTTTGCGTACCTCTTAATGTAAATAGATGCTTCTTTTCACGAGGTGTCACTAAATTAATAACTGTACCTTGATTGCCCATTCTACCTACTCGACCACTGCGATGTGTATATTGTTCAACTTTTTCAGGTACGTCTAAAGTAACGACAAATGGTAAGTCCTGAAGATCGATACCTCTTGCTGCTACATCCGTTGAGAATAACAGCGATGTTTTACCAGATTGAAGGTCTTTTAATACTTTACTTCTTTCCATTTTACCTAATTTTGAATGAAGCACAGCAGTTTTAATTCCTCTGAAGTTTAATTTCGATGCATAGCCTTCTAATTTAAATGGATCATTACTAAATACTAGTGCTTTCATATTTTGCATTGATCCTATTCTTCTTAGTAATTCTAATTTTTCTCTTTCTTCACAAGGAATAAATCCATGCATGATATTTCCTTCAAGACTTTGATCAACTGTAATTTCTGCTAGGTTCGTACTTTGCTCTTTCGCAAACTGCATCGCTTGAGGAGTAATAGTAGCTGAAAAGAATAATAACTGACGATCTTTTAATGTCGCTTTAACAATTTGAGGTAGGTCTTTTTGATCATCAGTCTTAATTAATTCATCTACTTCATCAAATACAATCTTTTTAACAGCATGCATTTTAAGTTTTTTCAACTTAATCAACTGCATAATTCTACCTGGAGAACCTACAATAATTTTCGGCTTTTGTTTTAGCTTTTCAACTTGGCGTTTAACATCTGCACCACCAACAATTGAAGCTACTTTTATATTTGTATTTTGAGTATAGTCCTGTACAACTTGGAAAATTTGCATTACCAATTCACGAGTTGGTGCCATTATGACAACTTGAGGATTTTCCTCATTCTCATCAATTAGTTTAAGTAGTGGTAATACATAAGCAAGTGTTTTACCTGTTCCAGTTGGCGATTGAACAACTACATCTTTTCCTTCTAGAATTGCTGGAATCGCCTTTTCTTGGACAGAAGTCCACTTTGTAATATTATTTTCTTTTATTTTTAAAATTGTTTTCTCTGTTAACTGAAAATGTTCCATTTAAATCTCCTTTAATATTTCTCATCAAACCATTGTAACATTATTTCCGAAATATGTATCAATTCTTCTAATTGATCAAATTCATCTTCTGTTATTTTTTTGATAAATTTAATGATTAACGATGTTTCTGTTTTATTTTTATCAAAAAATGATTGTTTAATGTTATGAAAAACGTTGAATTGTTGTTTTGTGTGATTTTGCAGTAGCATTAAACTTCTTTGCAAAATTTCAGTTTCTATTTCCTTATTGAAAAAAAATGTTTGCTCTATATAACAACCAACATCTTCACTAGAAGCTATCAATTCAGCGTATAAATCTTTAGCCGTTGTTACTAATGTAAATTTACAACTCACATTGCTTTTCACACTATTCTTTTTATATGTTATCGAAAATTCACGATTCATTTTCGATAAATTCATAAAATCATCTCTATCAATAATCAGATAGTCACCATCTAAATCCTTATCATATAAGATTCCTTCAACAATCACTTTCATATTATCAAATGCTGTTGGATCAAACATATGAATTTCCCCTTTACATAAGAAAGAGGATATCCAGTAAGTTGGTATCCTCTACCTCTGTTAAAATTAATGTATCTTTAAAATAGACTTTTTTAATGTTGCTATTGAAAGTAAACGCACTCGAACCTTCCATTGTAATCAACTTCAATCTTTATGATTCCAATCAAAAAAATCTTTCAGAGAATTAAAATAACCCTAAAGCTCGACCATTTTCATCAACATCCATGTTTAATGCGGCAGGTTTCTTTGGAAGTCCTGGCATTGTTAAAACATTCCCTGTTAAAGCTACAATAAAACCTGCTCCAATCGAAGCTTTTAATTCTCTAATTTCTACCTTAAATCCTGTTGGTCTACCTAATGCTTGTGGCTGATCAGATAAAGAATATTGTGTCTTAGCCATACAGATTGGAAGATTTCCCCATCCATTTTCATTAAATTCTTGGATTTGTTTTTTTGCTTTTGTAGATAAATTAATTCCGTCAGCGCCGTATACTTCCTTCACTATTTTCGTGATTTTTAATTCAATTGAATCATTTACATCGTATAAATATTCAAAAGGCTCTTTCGGTTTTTTCAGTAAAGAAACAAGTGTCTCAGCGAGAGAAACGCCACCTAATCCACCATGTTCCCAAACTTCTGTTAATACAACAACTACATTATTTTTATTGCCCCACTCTTGAATAAAACTGATTTCCTCTTCAGAGTCAGTAATGAATTTATTAATTGCCACTACGGCAGGGACATTAAATTTTCGAATCGTTTCAACATGTTTTTCTAAATTGCAAATCCCATTTTTAATCGCATCAACATTTTCAGTCGAAAGCTCATTTTTAGGTACTCCACCATGCATTTTTAATGCCCTTATAGTTGCTACAATTACTACCGCATCAGGCGTAACACCAAGCGCTCTAGTTTTGATGTTTAAAAACTTTTCCGCGCCTAAATCTGCACCAAAACCCGCTTCTGTGACGACATAATCACCTAATTTTAATGCCATCTTCGTTGCGATTACACTATTACAGCCATGCGCTATATTTGCAAATGGACCACCATGAATAATTGCAGGTGTATGTTCAATTGTTTGTACGAGGTTTGGTTTAATTGCGTCCTTTAACAATAATGTTAATGCACCTTGAACATTTAAATCTCCTACCGTTACCGGTTTTTTTTCATTAGTATAAGCAACTACTATGCGTTTTAGACGAGCTTTCAAATCTTGGATATCAGAAGCTAAACATAAAACAGCCATGATTTCAGAAGCTACAGTTATATCAAATCCATCTTCTCTTGGTACTCCTTCGGTAGGTCCACCAAGTCCGATGATAATATTCCTCAATGCACGATCGTTCAGATCCACAACACGTTTCCACGTAATTCTTCTAACATCAATTTCAAGTTCATTTCCTTGTTGTATATGGTTATCAATAAAAGCTGCAAGTGCATTATTTGCTGTCGTGATTGCGTGAATATCACCATTAAAATGTAAATTAATATCATCCATTGGTAAAACTTGAGAATATCCTCCTCCAGTTGCTCCACCTTTTACGCCCATAGTAGGTCCTAATGAAGGTTCACGTAATGCCACAATCGCTTTTTTTCCAATTTTATGAAAAGCTTGTGCTAATCCAACAGTTACCGTAGATTTACCCTCTCCTGCTGGTGTAGGATTGATTGAAGTAACTAATATTAACTTCCCATCATCATTATTTTTTAAACGTTCCAATACTGACAGTGATAATTTAGCTTTATAATGTCCATAATTTTCTACATCATCTTCAAATAAATCTAAATCCTTCGTAATATCCGATATTTTTTTCATTTTTGATTCAAATGCAATTTCTAAATCTGACTTGCTCATTAAATCATCTCCATTAGCTCTTCTTCGATATCCAAATTATAGCATGATTTGACACTTTTTTCATTTTATCAATTCTACATTCAAAAATACGATTTTGGTGCTCAAATTAGTAATTCTTTCTACTTATCAAAGAACCGCTTAGATGCATACTAAACATAAGGCATAAATGAAAGGAGTGGAATTATGTATCGTCATAAAAAAAATAAAACGAATAAACGAAATCATAAATTGTCAGATGATCATAATGAAGAATACAGTACAGAATTCTATCCGACAAGGAATGTTTTCTATAGTGATACTGATTCTGAATCAAAAACGTATCTTTGGAAATTGGTTATAGGATATACCGCTCTATTTTTTTCTCTATTTTCATTATTTTTCATGCCGGTATTATTTGGATTAATCGGGATTGTTCTCGGAATTTATACTGTTACAAAAGGTCACTCAACATTAGGTTATACATCAATTGGTTTTGGTTTATTTTCGGTGATCGTCTCCATTTTCTATAATTTACTATTTGTCTTAAGTGCAATTTTATAGCATAAAAAAGAGGATTCCAGTAGGATCCTCTTTTAAGATTTCTTCGATATATCACTTTTTTACAGTGTTTTTATAAAAAACTAAGTAAAACTCATTTAAACCTAGCTACACACCCCTGCCAGTCTGAATGTAAGTATACTAAAAAAGAGAATTCATTAGAATCCTCTTTTAAACTTCAATAACACTCCACTCATCATCTTTTTTAGAGTAAGTTAAGTTTGCAAAGTGATTTGTTATTTCTTTATATTCTTCAACATTTTCTAACACTTCATCAACACCAGAATAAAAATCAACACGGAAAATTGGTATTTCAATTACTTTTCTATTTTCGACTCTTTCACTAATATCAATGATTAATCCATCCTCCATTAGAGGAAATAATGTTAGCATTAGCTTTAAATTGATTGGTGTGATTGCTTTTGAACGTTGAAATATATTTAAACTTCTACGTTGAAGATGTGACATTTTATATGAAATAACATTACACAGCATAATGATAAAATCATTCATTCGTTTATAATATACTTTTTGATACATTCCATCACTAATACTCATATAAGCAAATGAGTTATTTAATCTTGGTATAAATGGCTTGTTTAATGGTTCTTTTTTATGTGCAAGATACAAAAGTTCTGCAATTTCTTTAGGCTCTAGTTCATCTAAGTCTGCTAATTCCTCGAAATCGATCCAACAAAGTTCATCCTGTTCGGTTTGATCTAAAATAAATTGGTTTATATAATCTTTTTCAACATAAAAAAAAGAAGAATTTAAGTTAAAATCCGACCATTGTACATCATGTTTTAATAAAAGAATATTTTGAAGTGGAAATGGCAGCCCTTGTACAAATTCTTTATAATTTATTCCAGAAGTAATAAAGCAGTGATTATGCTTATCACCATAAATATAGATAATCTCCTTTACCGAATCAATTCCTGCCAACGAAAATGCCACCTTTAATTTTTTTCTTTATCATATCATATTTTATTGGATAATTATCATTGAATATGAAAAAATAGATTCTTTTTACCTACAAAAATTACTAATATTTGTCATTTTTTTTAATAATAATGATTTTTTCCCTAGCAATTATACAGGTGGTCTACATAAATTTGTTGTTTTTGTTTGAATTGGTTCTTTAGTAACAGATTTGATACTCCATTCTCCATCGTCGTTTGAGAAATGAAACTTTACTAAAGTATATGGTGGTGCTTGTTGTGGTTTATATGCGACCAATTGAATTGTTGCGCCAAACACATACGTTCCATTATATTTCTTTTTAATACTAGTAATTGCTGCACAATTATATTTTTCACCTGGGCCAAACATTTTGAACAATTCGTTATTAATCGTTGGAAATAAAATTGATAATACCGCATCTTCAAGAACTTCATTTTGTGCAGTCACTGCATATGTAGGTTTAGAGTTTGAAAATAATAAAAATACAAATAAGATCAGGATTTTTTTCTTCATGTACAGACCCCCATTCCATAGATTAATGATTTACTTACTTTCTATTCTTTACAATTTCGAAAAGGTTATGTTACAACTTACATTTATATGTAGTCATAAAAACTGACTTTTGAAATCCAAACTTGTTTTTGGTGCATCGATGACTGAATCGATCGTTATTTTGAATAAATCCTTACATTTTTGGCCAAAAAAAGAAAACTGCTTAGATTTCTAAACAGTTTTCTAGTCAATTATTTTTTTTTATTCTCTTCTACTTCTAAATCTTCGTATTGAATTTCTTCAATCGTTTCAACTGAACTTAATTCTTCAGTTTCTTCTAATTCATCTTCATTTTCTTCAAGAATAACTTCTTCTACTACATCGTTGTCATCCTCTAGAATCATTTCTTCATTAACTAATTCATTTATATCTTCATTTTGAATTTCTGTTTTCTCAATGTTATTTATTTTATTTTGTGTTGGTTCATTGATTTCATTCTGTTCAAAAGCTTGTTCAGATACAAAATCAACACTACCTTTCTCGACTGATTCATCGATAATAAACTGACTGATTACATGATCTAATTGACCAGCAAGCTCTGTTAATAAAACTGCACTTGATGCTACATCATCCATTGTAGCACTTTGTTCTTCGACTGAAGCGGCAGTTTGTTGAACACCAGCAACGCTTTCTTCTGTAACAGCTGCAACTTGTTCAATAAATTTCATTAATTCCATGCTACCGTCCTGCATTGTAAATAATGTAGTAGCTATTTCTTGAATTTCTAAATTCATATTTTCTACTCGGCTATTAATTCCATTAAACGTTTCACCAGTAGCTTCAATAGATTGTGTACCCTTTTCAACTTCTTTAAATCCAGCATTTAAAGAAGTTGCCATTGCAGTAGCCTCTGTTTGGATTGATTGTACGATTGACGTAATATCCTGAACAGATAATTTAACTCCTTCAGCAAGTCTTCGAACTTCTTCTGCAACAACTGCAAATCCTCTACCTGCTTCGCCAGCTCTAGCAGCTTCAATTGAAGCATTTAATGCTAATAAATTCGTTTGATCAGCAATATCACGAATTACTTTAATTACTTTTGATATAGATTTTGCATGAGAAACTAATTGCTCTACATTTTCCACTGAGCCCTTTACAACGTCATGAATGATTGTCATTTGTTGTAATGATTCATTCATTTGTTTGTAGCCAAGACTAGTACGATCTTGAACTTCATTAGAAGCGCCTTTTAATGTTTCACCTGCTTGACCAGCAACAGACATTTTATCATTGAAATCACTCATCATTTCAGCCATCTGATTAGAAGATTCAGCCTGAATACCAGATCCAGTTGCTAATTCTTGCATTGTAGCTGCAATTTGTTGAGAACCTTTTTGAACATCTGAAGCTGATTGCGTTAATTCATTACTACGTTCGTTCATTTCAGTTGAAACATTATTCATTTGCTTAACAATACGTAGTAAATTCTCTTTTACTTTATTTGTTGCACTAGATAGTAAAGCAATTTCATCTTTACCATCAAAGACTTCATTATTAACAGCTAAATTACCCTCTGAAATTTCATTAATTGAATAAAGTACTTTATTCATTTTTTTATTAATAAGGCGATTTGCAATATATAGAGCAATGCTCGATAGTAAAGCACTGATTAAAACCGCTAATATTAATACTGTTTTAACAGTTTTTATTGCACCTTCAACTTTTTCATCAACTTTACTATTTTTCTTTTCTAAAATACTAATTATTTCGCTAGATTTTACATCTATATATTTTTGCGTACCATATGCTTGTTGTACAAGTAATTTTATGTATGAGTCATCACTCCCACCTTCTTCTACGGTTGGTACTATTTTCTTCTCAAAAATATCATTCATTAGCTGATTATATTCTACTACATCACCAATTGTTTTTTGTATTTTCTTATTATTAATTGATTTTGTCTTTTTAATTGACTTTAAAAATGCCTGATCAATTTCTCTGTAATTAGTAAGTGAAGCTTGGTCTTTAAAAGTTGCATAACCAGATAGTGCTACATATTTTTTATAAAAAGTTGATGATAATTTTTCAGCCAATAAAGCTTGCTGATTTATTTCGTTTGCATTTTTGTATTCACTTCGTATTGAGTTTAATAACCCAAATGTTAAAGCTGATGAAACAACAAATACAGAAATTGTACCAATCGTGACAATTCCATATTTCCCACTTATTCGTATATTTTTCAAGCGAATCATTACAGAAAACCCCTTTTTATATATTTAATTTTCAAAAAATAATATGTAAATTGATCTATGTTATTTTCCTTTTGAATCATTTTTAAGAACTCTGTTTAAAGTTATATCCTTCTGTGATTAAATAGTTTACAATTCCGTCATGGATTGCCTCTGCGATTATTGTTAATTGCTCACTAGAGCTTAAATAAACCTGATCTTTTTTTGAATCAATGAAACCTAACTCTGTAAGTACTGCAGGCATTGAATTATCTCTTATTACTTGGAAATTACCATGATGAATCCCTCTATCAGCTAAATCCCAAGCATTTAACATCTCTTTTTGAATGGAAGATGCTAACGATTGACTTTCTGAAATGAATGGATTTTTTCCGTTATTACCATAGTAATAAGTATCAGAACCTCCGCCGTTACTTCCACTACCTGAATTTACGTGAATGCTTACGAACAAAATTGCTTTATTTTGCTTCGCAATTCTAACTCGTTCACCTAAATCCAAGAATACATCCGATTCTCTCGTTAAAACGACTTTGACGTTTGAAGGTTCAAACGATTGCCTAATTTTCAACGCAGTTTCTAATGTAATGTTTTTTTCATTTAACTCCTTAAAGTGTGTACCTGGGTCCTTACCACCATGTCCTGCATCGATCGCAATTACAATTGTCTTATCAAGTGAATTCGATTTTGGAGAAATGTAATCATTGCTTACATATCCAACTATTTTCTTATACTTAATTTTTGACCATTTTGTATATTTGGTTAATAATACTAGCTCTTCACCCTTTAAAACCGAGCCAATTATACTAGAAGATACAGATTGTTCTGCTCTGATATTTAATTTATCGGCTAATACATAGACTTTTTTTACTAAATTTTCAGTATCATCTATATTTTCATTATTTTTTTGAGGTGAATCTATCTTCTTTACATATTTACTTGAAATAAAAGCTTTGCCATTGATGGAAGAAATTTCAACCCATTCTGAGTTAAATTGCCTACCTTCAAGCTGCTCATTTTGATTTACTACTTTTATAATTGGATGAGAAGTTGACGGTCCTAAGCGCATATTGACTTTATTTGCATTCGATTTATAAACATTTTTTTCAAATGAAAATTGTATTGATTTTGATAAAAATCCAATTTTACCATTAAATTTAGCAACAATTACATTACCTAATTTTGAGATGACCATGAAACTTTTTTTCTTTGGAATTTCTAAGATGTGTTGAAAGTTAGAGGAGGGTCCTTCGGTAAGGAATAGTGTACTGTCTGAAGTGATTGCTTGACCCGATGCTTCGTACTGATTCTTTTGAAAATGCCTAATAAATCTAGCAAAAAGTACTGCAGCTGTTTTTTTCTTCAAATTTGAACTTTTAGTAACAAAACTTATTTCTTCTTTTGACATTACATTTTCTAATTCAATCATTTGAATTAATTGTGTTTCACTTAATTTTTCATAACCAATTAGCTGATATAAAATTGACATCATTTCATAATAGGTTAATTGTTTCTTTAAACTTCCACTTTTTTCCCACTTTTGATAAATAGTATCTAGTTTTAACTCTTTTATAACTAGCTTTGTTTTTGCATCTTCTGACATAGATTTTGAACGTAAATTCTTTTTCTCATCATATGTAAAATATTGAAGCCAACTCATAAATTCTATATTCGTAATCGTTCCCTCTATATTTAAATCCGTTGGTAAGATTTTACCTTTTTGCAAATATGAAATTTGAATTTTCTCATCTGTAAATATATTAGGTGGTTTAAAGGTGGCATTTACAGAATTCGAAATGAATAAAACATTACTAATCAAACATATGATAAGGATTTTTAAACTCCTCATGTTTTTGTCTCCTTTTGTCTAATTCTGTATATAATTATCATATAAGAAAGAAACATATATTGGAAGATTAATATAATAATATTTAAAAAATTAAATCTATTTAGCGTTTTAGTTTACATAATAATATTATCAAACCGAATATATTGTACTTGCTATTTATCACCAAGTTTTTACATCAAAAAAAGCAACTAATTAATATTTTAATTAGTTGCCTTTCATGTAGTTTCAGTTTTTAGTTAAAATTAAGTATGCGTGCTCGTTCTTTGATACGCTTTTTTCATGGGGTGATTGTTTAACTTGTTGTCTATTTCTTTACCCGCTATTTTTTTGAGCTTCCTTCACTTTGCTCCATTTCTTAACCATTATCTTTCTCTGCATTCCAATAGTATTCGCTCAAAATCTCTGAAAGTAAATCAATTGTTCGATACAGTTCAGGTAATGTATTATCTACGCCACCGACTTCAATTAATAAAGAATTAGGAGATAAATCTTGATTATATACGCCATTACCTTGTTTATAGTTCTTACTATAAATCCCTCTCGATAATCCTTTATTTACTTTCTTAATTTCATTATTTATCGCTTTTGCGAATGCTAAGTTCTTTTTGTAATTTTTATTTTCTACGCCAACAACAAAGTAAAGTTTTGCGTATTTTTCACCATCAATATCTATAGTTGTTACTTTTCTTCTTTGATCGTCTCTGTGTATATCAATTAAATATTCTAAATTCTGATCTTGAGCAATTGCTTCTTGTACAATGAGTCGAGACATTTTGTAAGATGATCCCCAAGTCCAATCCCTATTGGATAGTTCATTTCCGATATTTGTTTTATCATCAACAGCACCAATACCAGCAGCTTGCAAATTCTTCTTTAATCGCTCACCTAGTAAACTAACATTTACTTTTGGTGATGATGCTTGGTTTGGTGTCTTTGCTCCAGGAATTAGCGGTAAAAACGATTCCCAGCTATGTGTATGATAAATAAAGAACACATTACCATCAGTTGTTTTGCTAGGTGGTTTAGTTGGTTTCAACGGTTCATTGACTGGATCCTTAACATCGGGATTCTGATTAATTTCATTTATCGTTAAACTCGATTCAATTGGTAAATTCGTAAAATCTGTTCCCTCACCAGCAACTAATATATTATTTTCAAATTTAGTCATACTTGAGATTTCGTGAACTAAAAGACTTTTAGGATCATAAAGTCTGATATTTGTGATAAACGAAAATAAAATATTGCTGATAGGTTGTCCATTCTTTGATAATTCGTTTCCTAATTTGAAATGGCCATTTTCATACTCAAACGCTTTGATAAATCCTTCATAGCTCATTTTTTCAAACCATTGATGTATATAGTAGGATTTTGTATTTTTCATGGATGTAACAAAAAGACTTGCGACCAAAAATAACAAGACAATGCCAACAAAGACACTTGCCGTAACTCGTTTCAGGTTAATAGATTTTATATAGATTGCTTGTCTCATTAAATCACCTCTACTAAATCCTATGTACAAGCTCTATTAATTAGAATGAAAATATCTATAAAAAAAAGAGGTGTCTAAATAGACACCCTTTTGAAGAATTGACATAGATTAACCATAGCTGTAAAGACTAGACAAAAATACTATCTTCTGCAACCAGAAAAGTTTGTTCTTGGGTTTGCGATACAACTGTCTTCAGCTGCACGCAATTGGCGTTCGCAGAAAGAGCTTGGTGATACAGAGTCATTACGATCACGATTTCTATCTTTGTGACAGCCACAGTCCTCGTCATCTTTTCTCTTACATGGTTTACGTACAGTTACCCACTCTCTATCGTCTCTTACTGGCTCAGTACGTCTGTGATTACAACCACCACAAAATCCCCACATTTAAAAACACCTCTATAATTATTTTATTGTACATACTTAACATACGTAGAGATGGTTGTTTATGAATGTGTACATACCTATATATGAACAAGTTTTTTCTCAAATTTAGGCAGTTTCATTAATAAATGATGAAAATTGAAACAAAACATCCCTAAACAGTTCTAAAAAGTAAGAAAGAGCACTCATTACGGTACGTGAAATTAGAATTAATTGGTCGGATATCTTTACATTTCATTTCTTCAAAAAAAAAATGGGCTTTATGCCCATTTTATTTATTTCTATATACATATTGGTTTTTCGGTGGATCAATCATTTTTGTTTCAGTTATCTCAATGTACGGAATGTTTACTTTAAATGGTTGATAGTACATTTCTTTGATAACTCCTGTCGCCTCAACCCATTGGTCATTTTCAAATGACTGGTTTTTAGGTAAATCAATTAATAATCCGTAAACGCCTGAATCAGCTACACAATGGATAATGCCAAATCGGAATAAGAACAATTGGTTTTCATTAAGTCCTTTTTCCTTATATATAAAGCCCTTAAACGTAATCTTCTTACCAATAAAATGGCCAGGCTCATCGTAAAGTACTTCCATTCCTTTTAAGAAATCCTGATCATTTAAAACAATATGGTCCTTGCTAATATATTCTTTTGATTCTTGGTCAATTAACTTCTGATAACCTTCTTGTCCATAATAAATGCTTAAATCTGGTTTTAAGTACTGTCTTTGCATAAACGGGTCATGATTATTTGGTTCAGAAACTGGAAAATGGAATCCTTTTGCTTGAACAATCGTAGAATCTAAACTTGCAATCGGCAGGAAAATCCCTGTGATTAACGGAAACAAAAATATAAAACCATTTAATACTTTTCTGATTCCTTTAGACTCTTTATGAACGTGGCCATGGTCACATGTATGATTACATTCTTGATCATGGTCATGACCTTGATCTGCTGTTTTAAATGTATGAATGACTTGAATGATTGTTAAAAAAGCAAATAGAATACCTGCAGTTAATGATAAATAAGAGTATTTCATATTGATATATTTTGAGATACTACCTGTAATATGCATTTGCATTAAGAAAAATGTAAAACCTAATAATACATATGCTCTTGCCATATAGATTCTCCCTTATATTAATATTGTTACTGCAAACGTTAAAATCGCAGCTAGTCCGATAATAATGAAAACATATTTACTTTTAAAGTGTTGAAACAGCATTAAAGTATTCTTAATATCTACCATTGGGCCGAATACCATAAAAGCAACAATCGAGTTAATTGAAAATGTACTCTGGAATGATGATGCCACAAATGCGTCAGCCTCTGAGCAAAGTGATAGTATAAATGCAAGAATCATCATAACGATAATACTTGTAACTGGACCATTTCCAATTTTCATTAGCGTCGAAGTTGGGATAAAAGTTTGGACAAAAGCAGCAATGAATGCGCCTAATATTAAAAATTTCCCCATTGAAAAGAACTCTTCAATTGCATGAACACACACGCTCCATAATTTTCTTTTCACTGGTAATGTATGATTGACAGGAATAGATTCTAAATCATGTTTTAATGGGTTTTCAATTTTAAGAAATGATAATATGATACCAATTATATATGCTACGATCATTGCAGCTCCTGCTCGATAGATTACTATTTCAATATTATTCCCAAAAGCGATAAATGTTGCGAATAGTACAATTGGATTAATAATAGGCCCAGTTAACATAAATGCTACTGCTACATAGTGTGGAACGCCTTTTTTTATTAATCTACTAACAATAGGAACGATACCACATTCACATCCTGGGAAAATAAATCCTAATAGTATTGCCACAAATACAGCACCATACCGATTCTTAGGAATGATTTTTGATAACATTTCTTCTGTTATAAAAATTTGAATTATCCCTGATATGAAGACACCAATTAAAATAAATGGCAATGCTTCAACTACGATTGATATAAAAATCGTGTTCATTTGCAAAAATGAATGATATAAATTCGAAGTCATGTTCTCACCCCATGTTGCTAAAAATTAAACTCACAAAACCTCCCTTAAATCAGGTCGGTCATGTGAGTTAAAAATACCTTTTTTTCCAAAATATAAATGCAATTGTTGAAGATAATAATGCTGAGATTCCAATAACAATCGGAAAAGCATGTGGAATGTTTGCTAAAGGAATGTGTACATTCATTCCAAAGAAACTAGAAACCATCGTTGGAATTGATAGGATAATTGTAATTGATGTTAAAAATTTCATGACAATATTTAAGTTATTTGAAATAACGGATGCAAAAGTATTCATCATACCACTTAAGATATTGCTATAAACCTCTGCCATCTCTATTGCCTGTTTATTTTCAATGATTACATCTTCTAATAAGTCTTCATCATCTTCATACATTTTTAATACGTTACCTTTTAGGATTTTTTGCATCACAATTTTATTTGCTTTTAGTGATGTTGTAAAGTATACAAGACTTTTTTCAAGATTCAGCATTGTAAATAATTCTTGGTTTCTCGTTGACTGATGTAATTCAGCTTCAATCTCATTCGTTTTACGGTTAATTTGTTTAAGATAACGAAGATAGTAAGTAGAAGATGTATGCAATAACTGAAGTGCAAAACGAGTCTTCTTAAACGTGAAAAATCCTTTAACCTTTTGATAGATAAATCTTTCGAAAATTGGATTCTCACTTAAACAAATCGTTACAAACGTATTAGAAGATATAATCATCCCGATTGGAATAGTATCAAAAATTGTATTTCCAGTATCATCATGAGCTACAATTGGAATGTCCACGATAATAAGAGTATGTTCTCCTTCAATTTCAATCCTTGAACGTTCTTCATCATCAAGTGGATCTTTAATGAAATCTAAGTCTAAATCCAATTTTTGAACTAAAAATTGAATCTCTTGTTCGCTTGGATTGATTGCATTGATCCAGCAACCTTTTTCAATTGTATCGACTTGATTTAATTTTCCCCCTGCATCAGATACGTAAAAATTTAACATATATACTCACCTCTAATTCTAAAACAACACATCACATTAATAGCATACGAAACATTCATGCTTGTTTCAACCTTTATTATAAAGAAAGCGGTTTTTCTAATAATCAGTTTTATTTGGAAATTTTTACTAATATATACATATTAAGTAGAACGAAAAAGGTCACTACAAGTGACCTTTACTCTTAATACCCATTTTGATATAAATGATTCATTTCTGTCATATCATTTACATACTCATATAACTTTGCCTGACTTTCAAGCTCTTCTTTTGTATTTTTTGAAAAGTCTCCAGCAGTTAATTGCTCTTGAACACTAGATAGTGTATTTGATACATCGTTTTTTACATCCTCATAATTCATTGAATGCATAAAGTAAACTCATCCTTTCTACATTAAGTTTTTCTATTATATGTAGAAACAGGACAAACCACTCATTTAACTTATTTATTTTTATTTGAGATTAGCTTCTTAATTAATAAGTAAACGACAAATAAAGCAAATGCAATCACAATAAGCATTGGTGTATATGGTGCTAAAACTTCTTTGGCTGTATCCCAATTACGACCTAGCTTCTCTCCCACAAGCACAAAGAAAATTGACCAAGGAATGATTGCCAAAACAGTATAAAAAGTAAATTGACTAATTGGCATTTTTGCAAGACCAGCAGGAATTGAAATAGCATGTCTTACAACCGGAATAAATCTAGCAGTAAAAACTACACCCACTCCATATTTAGAAAACCAATTTTCCGCCAAATCAAGATGATGCTTATTTATCAGTATGTATTTCCCATATTTTTCAATAATTGGTCTTCCACCATAATAGCCGATCCAATATAAAAATAACTGGGCGATTGTCCCACCTATAACACCTGCAATGATTGCTCCAATAAAATTGATATGACCTTCTGCTACAAGATAACCAGCATATGCTAGTACAATTTCACTTGGTATAACCTCTATCATTAAACCTAAAGCCACTCCAAAATAGCCTAATGACGCAAAGAACTCTAATATTTGATGTATGATTTCAGTCAAAAGCTACTCTCCTCTCATATAACAACTTGTACTATCAAGATAATACAAAGGAAACAGTTTTATGTCAAAATTCAGTAAAAAAAGGACCACTTTTAAAGTGGCCCTCTCATTTAAAAATTAGTTTTTGATTTCAACGTATTTGTAAGTGTAGTCAGCACCGAAGTTGTGGTTGATTAAACCTTTAACTTTTGGTTGTTGTACATATGCAATCGCACGTTGGTAAATCGGAAGAATAGCAGCTTGATCTTCAACTAAGATTTTTTCAGCAGCTAAGAATGCTTCTTCACGTTTTTCTGGGTTTGTTAAGAATTCTCCACCAGCTTGACCGATTAATTTATCGTACTCAGCGTTAGAGAAGCCCATTTGGTTGAATGAAGAAGGAGTGATGAACATATCAAAGAATGTCATTGGATCTTTGTAGTCAGGTCCCCATCCACCGAATGAGATATCATAATCTTTAGCAGTTTCTAAGTCTAATTTTTGACCAAATGGAACTGTTTTGATGCTAATAGATAATCCTGGTAAGTTCTTTTGGAATTCACCTTGTAGGTACTCAGAGATTTTTTTGTTAACATCGCTATCAGAACCTAATAATTCTAATTTTACTTCTTTTTTACCGATTTCTTTTAATCCTTGTTCCCAAGCTGCTTTAGCTGCATCAGCATCAAATGTTACTAAGTCGCCAGAAGCTTTACGGAAGTCTTCGCCTTTAGCTGTTAAGAAATCAGCTGGAGCTAAACCTGTTAATGGAGCAGAACCGTTGTTTAAGATTACACTAGTAATTGCTTCACGATCGAAAGCTTTGTTTAAAGCTTGACGGATGTTTACGTTTTTAAGAGCTGGGTTCTTCGTTTCGTTTACACGTAAGAAGAATACTGTTGGCTCTAAGAATGAATCGAAGTTAGGATCTTCTCTGAATTTATCAACAAACTCAGCACTTAAAGTGATACGATCAACTTCTCCTCTTTCGTATAAGTTAACTTTTGGTTGCTCATCAAGAACAATGTTAAAGTTGATTTCTTTTAATTTAACTGCATCTGCATCATAGTAATCATCGTTTTTCACTAATTGGTAGCTAGTGTTATGTTTCCATTCGCTTAATTCAAATGGACCATTGAAGATTAATTTATCAGCTTCTAGAGCGTAATCTTTACCTTGAGCTTCAACGAACTTTTGGTTTAATGGTAAGAATGTTGGGAACGTTACTAAAGAATCAAAGTAAGGAATCGCTTTAGCTAAAACAACTTCTAAAGTTTTGTCATCAATAGCTTTAACACCTAAAGTGTCAACTTTCGCTTTACCAGTAGTTACAGCTTCACCATTTTTAAGTGCGTTCATCATGAAAGCATACTCGCCACCAGTTTTTGGATCAGCAGCACGTTTCCAAGCGTACTCGAAATCGCCAGCTGTTACTGGATCACCGTTTGTCCATTTTGAATCACGTAGGTGGAATGTGTAAGTTAATTTATCATCTGAAATATCTACGCTTTCAGCGATACCTGGTTTAACTTCATCATTTTCACCTAATACATTTAAACCTTCCATTACGTTAGCTAAAACGTTGAAAGATTCAGCATCAGTAGTTGTACCAGAATCAAGACCTGGAAGTTCTGCAGGACCGATTAAGTTAAGAACCTGTGGTAATTTTTTGTCTGTGTTTTTTCCAGTGTCTTTTTCATCTTTACCTGAATTACAAGCAGTTAAAAGCATGCTTACAGCAACAGATAGAGATAAAAAATAAGAAACCTTCTTTTTCATTTGTTTGCCTCCCCAATAAAAATAGTACAATTAGACTTAAAAACTATTAAAATATTCGAACAATTCATTGTATGAATTTTTAATAATCTTTAATATACTTTTATTTTACATAACTTTTAGAAAATATCAACAATAAATCGACATTTTTTTCAAAAAACTTAATAAATTTAACATAAAAGTTTAACTTTTTGTTAGTTTTCGCACATATTTTTCCATTTTTTTGTATAATTGCTCATTCTTTCTTATAAATATAAATTTACCTCCTCTATTAAAATTGGCACAGTTAGAGTAGAGTGATGAATTTCGATAGAGTCTACTAGTGCTCCTGAGATATGCTATTCTACCTTTTCTTAAAATTGATCAAAACTTATTAAGGTTAGGAAGCTTTTTAAAACTTGATTCTCGCAGTTCTAAACTAAACATCTCTTTAATCAATACCATGCCGCACACTAAGATAAGCTCCCCTATTTTATATATAAATAAACATTTCTTTTTATTACAAATTTTTAGTTGCACAAAATTGGCAAATCTTTTCATAAACAAAAAAAGAGAAGGGATTCCCTTCTCTCTTTCCAATATTATTTTTCGTTAGTTGCCCATTTGTAAGAGAAGTCTCCACCAAATTTATGAGCGATAATACCTTTAACTGAGTCTTTTTGTAAGAAAGCACGTCCACGTTGATAGATTGGTGAGATACCAGCTTCGTCCATGATAACTTTCTCAGCTTGTACCAAGTTATCCCAACGTTTTTGAGGATCTGCTTCTTTTTTAGCATCATTTACTAATTGATCATACTTAGGGTTTTTGTAATCCATTTCATTGAATGCACTGTTTGATAAGAACATATCAATAAATGTCATTGGATCTGGATAATCCGGTCCCCATCCAGAGAATGAGAAGTCATATTCTAATTTTTTCTCTTGATCAAGTTTGATTTCAAATGGTTGTGGAGCAACAGTAATTTTTAAACCTGGAAGATTCTTAGTAAGTTCTCCAGCGATATATTCAGCAGCTTTCTTTCTAGTAGTATCATCATAAGAAAGCATTTTTAATTCAAAGCTATCTTTACCTAATTCTTTTTTCGCTTCAGCCCATAATTTTTGTGCTTCTTCTACATTGTATGGGTTGAAATCGCCATTGTGCTCACGGAAGTCTTTTCCGTCTGGACCTTTAACCCATTCAGAAGGAACAACCCAATAAGCAGGTTTAGAACCATCGTTTAAGATCGCAGTCGTAATCGCTTCTTTGTCATAAGCTAAGTCAAACGCTTTACGAACCTTTTCATTTTTGAATAGATCTAATTTTTGGTTGAAACGGAAGAATACTAAACGAGCATCTAATTGTGTTTGGTATTCTGCATCGTCTTTATACTTATCTACGAATTCTGAATCTAACATTACTTTATCGATATCGCCATTTTCGTATAAGTTTACAGCAGCAGACGTATCTTTAACGACATTGTATTTGATTTCAGATAATTTTACAGTATCTTTGTCCCAATAGTTATCGTTTTTAGTTAATGTAAAGCTTTCAGCATGCTTCCACTCACTTAATGTAAATGGTCCATCATATAATTGAGTATCAGCTTCTAAACCGTATTGATCACCTTGTGACTCAACGAAAGCTTGATTTTGCGGTAAGTAAGTACCGAATGTTGTTAACTGTAAGAAATAAGGTGTAGCTTGTTCTAATGTAACTTGTAAAGTTTTATCATCAATCGCTTTAACACCAAGTTGGTCTTTTGGTAGTTTACTATTGAAAATTTGTTCAGCATTTTTTACATAGTATAAAATGAATGAATACTCTGAAGCAGTTTTAGGGTCTACTGCACGTTGCCAAGAGTATACGAAATCATTAGCAGTTACAGGCTCACCATTAGACCATTTCGCATCACGTAAGTGGAAAGTATAAGTTAAACCATCATCACTGATTTCTGTTTCATCTTTTTTCGCGATTCCATCAACTACATCATCGCCTTCACCTAAACGAAGTAATCCTTCATTTACGTTATTTAATACTTCAAATGACATTGCATCAGTAGTTTTTGCAGAATCCATTGATGGAATCTCAGTAGTAGTAGTCAATCTAAGAGTTTGTTTTTTATTCTTTTCTGGTTTGTTTGATGTTGTTTCTGTGTCTTTGCCACAAGCTGCTAGCACTGTGCTTAGTACTAAAAGACTTGAAACTGTTGTCGCTAATCTACGCTTCATTCGAGCACCTCCATAGTTTAGTGATTATCCCCTTCTGTTTTTCTTATTTTTCTGAATAATCACTTATTACTTTTTCAATATACTACACATTTTTCTGAAAAAAAAGTATTTTTTTAATATTTATAATATTTTTTATTGAAAAATTGTGTTTTTTTAGTAAATTCAGCTTATTTTTCTAGTAATAAATCATAGTAAAATTTGCTTGTGCCATTATTCACATAATAATATTTATTATATATCTTAATACAATCTTAATAATCTTATAAATATTTCTAAAACGTGAACATATTATTTATAAGTTTCCATTCTTACTAATTTTTGGGGTATAATAGACTTTATTTTATTATTTTTTAATTCAATTTTAGGAAGTGAAATTATGATTAAACGAAGTATTCCAAACCTTTTTACGCTTGGTAATTTGTATTGTGGATTCCTTTCGATTGGTTTTGCTGCAGATGGTCAAGTGAGAAATGCAGCAATTCTAATTTTAATCGGAATGATGCTTGATAGTATGGATGGCCGTTTAGCTAGGGTTTTAGGTGTACAAACACAACTAGGAAAGGAGCTTGATTCTTTAGCTGATATCGTAACCTTTGGTGCTGCCCCATCTTATTTAGTTTATTGCACTCAATTTTCAAATGAGGGCTTACTAGGGCTTGCGATTGCAGGTTTATTCCCATTATTTGGAGCTTATCGATTAGCACGATTTAACGTGACACCAATCGCTACATCGTTAAAATATTTTACTGGTGTTCCCATTACGGCTGCTGGTGGATTAGTTGCATTTCTAACATTATTTGGTGATCGAATTCCTCAAATTGTCATGATCACAATATTTATTGCATTAGCCTTTTTAATGGTTAGTAAACTAAAAATTCCTAGTTTTAAAGATATTCCAATTCCAAAATATGGTACACTTGTTACATTATTTTTAGGTTATGCTCTTTATCTTGTATGGCATGCAAAAAAAGAAGAATGGCCATTTTTCATATACATTGCTATTCCTTTGTACATATTTTTTATATTTTTCCAGTTTATTAAAAGTAAAAAGAAACATTCTGGAAAACCAAATCAAAAACCTCGAAGATTTCGTTTAAAACGTAAATCGTAATCAAAAGTATGTTTATCCGTATGATACGAATAAACATACTTTTTTCATTATCAATTCATTTCTAAAAATATAAGGAATTTCTTGCAAAATTATTTCCGCTGTTTTATAATAACAAAGTATTAAATCGTACCTATTACGTTTTACAATTGTTTAACTTCTACATAAACCGATTATCTCACCTAGGTTTCTAAGAAGTTATTATTTTTTTGAACCGTAAAAAGGAATGATTACGTATTAAAAAATGGATTTTTTTCCATTTATTTCGTTTAATTTTTATAGTCATGACAAATTACTAAATAGAGTTCTTACATAGGGAGAGATAAAATTGAAATTTACTAAATTAGCAATGATCACAATGCTCTTATCGGGTGCCATTCTATCGGGTTGTGAGCAAAAAAATACTGCAAATAATGAAAATAAAAATCATCTTACTATTTATACAACCATATTCCCCTTATTGGATTTTGCGAAAAAAATAGGTGGAAAATATGTTGATGTTACTTCCATATACCCTGCAGGCGTCGACACTCATGATTTTGAACCTACATCTAAACAAATTGTAAAGATTGCAAATGCTGACCTGTTTATATATAACGGTGCTGGTATGGAACCTTTTGCAGAAAAAATAGATGAAACTTTAAAAAATAATGATGTTGCCATTTTGGAAGCTTCTAAAAATATCGAGTACATTCACGCTAATGAAGAAGAGCACAGTGATGAACATGATCACGAAGGTGAACATCATGATGTGGACCCACATGTTTGGTTGGATCCTACTCTTGCAAAGATTGAAGCAGAAAATATTAAAAATGAATTAACGAAGCTAATGCCGAAAAACAAGCAATATTTTGAAGATAACTTCAACAAAATTGAAGGTCAATTCGATCAAATTGATAACGAATTAAAAAGTTTGATAGTTCACTCTGAGCGTAAGGATATTGTCGTATCTCATGCTGCTTATGGATATTGGGAAAACCGTTACGGAATCGAACAAATTCCAATTACTGGCCTTTCACCTTCTCAAGAACCTTCACAAAAAGAATTAAAAAAAGTTGTTGATTTTACAAGAGAACACAAAGTGAAGTATATACTGTTTGAAACATTTGCTACTCCAAAGGTTGCTTCAGTCGTTAAAGATGAAACAAATGCAGAAATTTTAAGATTGCATCACTTAGCTACTGTATCAGAAGAAGATTTGAAAAATAATAAAGATTATTTTGATTTAATGAAAGAAAATATTCAAATTTTAGATAAGACTTTAAATAATAAATAAAAGGACCCTTTTGGGTCCTTTCAGTTTTATCCAGCTTTATATTCATCCGTTAAAAGATCTGGTCTTTTTTTCATTTCCTTAAACATCACCTCGAACAAATATGCCCCAGTTAATGCTAATAGCGCAATCATAATAAATGTTAATTTATAGCCAATTAATCCTGCTAAAGGAATTGTCAAAGGCGCTATTGTTCTACCAACTGACCATCTTAGACCCGCTGCCGCAAAATATTGCGCTCTTTGGTTTTCAGGTGCTATTTTCGCAATAAATGCATTTTGAATTCCAACTACTAAAATCTCTCCTAATGTAAAGATTGCCATTGCAATAAATATGACATAAGCAGACAATGTGAAACCAAATAATAGCATAGAGAATGCATAGCAAATAGATGAAATTAAAAATAACATTCTTTCGTTAAATTTGTTAGTGAACTTAGTGATGATTACCGTAAATAAAGCAACGATTAGCCCATTTTCGGCGATTGTCCAACTAAATAACGTTTCACTATTTGTTTTTAGTATAAAATCCCCTAAGGTAAATAAAGTTTGAACTGGAATCGATTCTTTTATATAAACCGCCAATAATAAATCTAATTGGGTAAAAGTTTGAGAGATTAATATACCTGCAGCAACAAATAAAAAGAAAACTTTATCGGTAAAAATAACGCGATAATTTTTAATTTGTTTCACGACTACTTTCGAAACACTTTCTTCCTTCTCTCTATTTTCATCTACTGGTAAAGATTCCTTTATTAAAAAGGTAATCATAAGAGCAACCATTAGGAAAATAATAGAAGATGCAGTAAATAACTCAAATCTAGCTGTAAAGAATAATAAACCACCAATAATAGGACCAATTACGACATTTATATTAATCATCGTATAAAATACTGCGAAAACTAGATTTCTTTCATCCTTATCTTTAACTGTATCTGCAACCATTGCCGAACTTGCAGGCATATATAGCATTTGTGTAATACTGATAATGGCAAATCCAATAAATGTAAGCCATGGTGATTCTAAAATTTCTGAATTTGCAATTGTTAATAAGACCATTCCACCTGCTTGAATATAAGATGAAATGACCATCATACGTTTTCTACCGTACGTATCAGCCAAATAGCCACCAATCAGATTTGCAAAAACACCAACAGCTTGTGAACACATTAATAGTACTCCTGCTGTCACTTTTCCTAATTCTACTGAAAAGTAAATCGATAAAAACGGTAAATACATCCAGAAAAATAAGCCAAAGAAAAATTCAGCGACAAGTCGAACTTTCATATTGAAATTCCATTTAAGAATATTCATAGTAACCCGTCCCCCTTCTAACTTACTCACTTTAACACATTATAAAAAACTGGTAAATTGTAATATTCGATTTTCATTTTAAAACAACTCATTCTTTTCCATTGGCATCATTCATAAAGATAAATTACTAGAGCATGTCTAATTTAATAAAATGAAACATACAATTTAGTACTACTTTTAGGAGGACTTCCTATGAAACTCAATATGAATAAAGAGGTTCGTAATATTGCATTTACATATGTTGGGACTGTGATTGGAGCAGGATTTGCAACAGGAAAAGAGATCGTAGAGTTCTTTTCAATAAATGGGGTTTATGGGGCATTTGGTATACTTTTTGCCACTATTTTATTTTGTTGGTTTGGAACAAAAATTATGGAGATTGCACATACATATAAATTAAAGTCAGCTCAGCAATTTAATGTATTACTTTTCGGTGAACTTGGTGGAAATATCATCAATGGACTTTTGTTTTTTGTCTTATTAGGGGTAACAAGTGTCATGCTATCGGGGGCTGGTGCAGTATTCAAAAATTACTTGCACTTTAATTCCTTTATTGGTTCAATTCTATTTATCTTCCTTACTTTTATGGTTTTAAGGAAAGGAACAAGTGGGTTATTTAGTTTAAACAACACTGTTGTACCAATCATGTGTGCTTTTATCGTTGCAGTTTTTATTAATTCCTATTTACCTTTTTCCTTAAGTGACTTTAACGTAAACAATATGATGCCATCTTTAAATGGTCTTAATTTATCTGTTTTTACAAAACCAATAACATATGTATGCTTAAATATGGCATTAGCCCAAGCTGTACTAGTACCGATCGGATCTGAATGTAAAGATAAATCTTCTATTATTAATGGTGGAATATTAGGAGGTCTAATATTAGGAATTATCCTCTTATTGATTCATTTAAACGTATCGAAAGTAGTTAATTTCCATCAATATGAAATTCCTATGGTTGAAGTGATTAAACAAATCCATCCTGTATTTTATTACTTTTTTTTAATGGTGATTTTAGCAGAGATCTTTACAACTTTAGTTGGGAATGTGTATGGAATGTCGAGACAAATTAGTTCGATCATCCGATTAAATAACGATTTAGTCGTCATTTTACTACTAATCTGCTGTCTATTCATTAGTGTAATTGGGTATGGCCCGTTATTAACATTCCTCTATCCTTTAATAGGATGGATTAGCTTTTTTATCATATTGACTTTATTGAAACCGAAAAAGTCTTCTTAGTCACAGTCATCGCACACTTCATAATATAAGCCAAATTCAATATGTAAACTTGGTTTCCATTCTATTTTAAACATTCTACTTTGCCATCTTTCAATAACGAATTGAATTGAACATTCATCTTCATCATTAATCAGAACCATTTGATGTACTTGTAAGCTTTTAACTGAAAAACGGTTTATATTCTCTACAAACCAATCAATTGTTAATTCATCATATTCATTTAGAATAAATTTTATATACGTACTTGGTTGATTCTCCAAGTCAGATTCACTAAATATACCTTCATCAGTTACGATGATAGAGTATTCATCTTTATCATTTTTGTGTAATTTTAGTTGAAATGTATTTTCTAAAAAACAAATCATGATCTCACCTTCTACGTTAGTATTTGTTGATAGTTTAACATGAGGATGGGTATTGGATAAAGGAATAAGGGGTACAGTACAGTTTGAATGCGAAATTATTTATCAAAACCAAAATAGGGTAACTCATCATACAGTTGTATTTTGAGTACCCTATTTCTTATTTATTCTTTATATTGACTATTTTTGTAGATAATTAAAATATTGTAGTATTCAATTCAAGTTTCGTTATTCATTTTTCGATGATGTATGAACAAAGATAATTTTTCCTTCTTCAGAGAATTTTAAAGATGCGTCAAATTGATTTCCATCTTTTACAAAACCTTGAATGACATCTGTAGGCTCCTTTGATAGTAATTGCTTAATAATTGATTTCGTGATATTTTTCCCTAATATTTTCTTTGAAATTGTAACTGTACATTTGTTTTTTTGGTAATTGTCACAGCCGTAAAAAGTACCTTTATCTACTAATTTCCCATCACATTTAATACATTTTCCTACACTAGTAGATTTTTTCTTACTACCAAATTTAGAACTCTTCATTTCATCAACACGATAATCTGAAAAATTCCATTGAGATTCATTTTGAAACGCATCATGAATTATTTTTTCTGTTAATTTTTTTGCTTGATCCATAAAATCAAGGCTACTTGCTTTACCATCACCAATTTCGCTTAATCTTTGCTCCCACTTAGCAGTCATTTCAGGAGAAGTTAAAATATTTTCACCGAGTGCGTATATAATTAACTTTCCTTTGTCAGTTGCAAATACTTGATTTTTCTTAACATCTATATACTTTCTATTTTTTAAAGTTCCAATAATCCCCGCTCTTGTTGCTTCAGTACCAAGACCTTCTGTTTTATTTAGGATTTTCGTTAACTCTGGGTTTTCAATATGTTTACCGGCTGATTTCATTAGTGTAATCAATTGTCCTTCAGTATATCTTTTTGGAGGTTGTGTTTTCTTTTCCTTCACTTCTACTTTCTTTACAATTCCTTGATCCCCAGTTGAAACAATTGGAAGATTTTGTTCGTCTGTATTTTTTTCTTTTGATTTTTCGAAAATTACTTTTCTCCAGCCTTCTTGAATCAAGGTTTTTCCTTTAGAAACAAAGCTAGCACGCTGATCTACAATTGTATGAATAGTCGTGTAATCAAAGATTGCACTTTCATAATGAGCACTAATTAATCGATTGACTATTAATTCATATATTTTTTGTTCTTCATCATTTAATTTATTCATAGAAGGTACTTGCTCAGTTGGTATAATTGCATAATGGTCTGTAACTTTCTTTTCGTTTACATAACGACTATTATTTAGAATCGAAGGATTCGGTAACGGAAAAAAACCTTGAAACTGCTCAATATTTTGTATTTTTTTAAGAATATCAGGCAGCATCAATGCCTCTTCTTTCGTAATAAAACTTGAATCCGACCTTGGGTATGAAATAATCCCTTTAACATAAAGTTTTTGCGCTATTTCTAACGTTTTCTGTGGTGAAAATTTAAATTTAGCATTTGCGTCAGCTTGTAAAGAAGATAAATTGTATAAAAAGGGCGGATGAAATTCTTTTCTTTCCTGCTCAATGTCAGTTATATTGGCTTCTTTTTCAGCACAAAACGTTGCAATTTTTTCTGCTAATTCTTTTGTTTTAATTTTCGAGTCTTGATCCTTATGCCATTTACCAAAAAATTTATCTTTACCAAATTGAAATGTCGCAAATACTTCCCAAAATGGTTCTGATTGGAATTTTTCGATTTCAAGTTCTCTTTTTACAATCAACGCTAAAGTAGGTGTTTGTACTCTGCCAAGTGAAAATACATCTTGTATCCCTTTCTTTTGAAGATGCAGTGAATATACACGTGAGGCATTCATACCTACAAGCCAATCCGCACAAGCACGACTATATGCCTCAAAGAAAAGATTTTTTGTCTCACCTTCATCTAGTAATTGACTAAATCCCTTTTTTACAGCATTTTCGGTTAAGGAAGAAATCCAAAGTCTTTTCATTGGTTTTTTATTACCTGCAAGATTTAATATTAATCGGACAATATGCTCACCTTCACGCTCACAGTCACCTGCAAGTATGATTTCATTTACTTCTTCTGTATGGACCAAATTCTTAATGATAGAAAATTGATCATATTTTCCTTTTGTTACTTTATGCTGAAATCGATTCGGTATAATTGGTAGAGTCGTAAGTGACCACTTTTTCCATTTTTCATCATATTCTTCTGGAGATAATAGCTCACATAAGTGACCGATCGCCCAAGTTAAGTACGCCCCCCTAGGGAAGAACTCATTTGGTTGTATGATTAAATAGCCCTTTTTCTTTTGAAATTGAAATGGTGCCGCAAGTTTTAATCCTTGGTCAGGCTTCTCCGCTATAATTAATTTCATGTTAATCCTCACATTTAAACAGTTTTATCTATCTTTTGATATCATCACACTATTATATAACGTATTAATCACATGGAAAATAAAAAAAGTGAATGTAGTTTCCAATGAGGACATTAGATTGGGATTTAATAATCATTTGATTTCCCAAATTAAGAAGTGGAAATACAATGAATTGTATCGTAATTTTTCCCGTAAAATCATTGGTTATTTATCATTATCACCCTCCCCGAATACAGTGCAAAAACATCACATGCACCATTTTTTTCACAAATAAAATTTATAGCAAAATAATGTATAATGTAAGTAAATTAAGTCGTTAAGCGCTTACTTGACTTCTATTTCTAATAGTTGTATATTAATTGCAACATTTATTAAGTCATAATAAACTAAATAAATGCAAATTTTTACGCGCTTTCATGTGCAATGTTTTAGGAGGAAAAGAAGTATGCAAGGTAAAGTAAAATGGTTTAACAATGAAAAAGGTTTTGGCTTTATCGAAGTTGAAGGTGGAGACGATGTATTCGTACATTTCTCAGCTATCCAAAACGATGGATTCAAATCTTTAGACGAAGGCCAAGAAGTTTCTTTTGACATCGTTGAAGGTAACCGCGGACCTCAAGCTGCTAACGTAGTAAAGATCTAATAAAACTTTGACTACATAAAGGACTGTTTTTAACAGTCCTTTTTTTATTGTTCTAAACTTCCTAAAAATTCTACTTCATATATAAATGAATCTTTTATGATTTGGGAATAATACGAAGTGAAATAAGGAGGTATTTATATGTCAGATTTTAATAATTTTGAACAAGTTGAAATGAAAGTTAAAGCAGCACAAAAATTGGTTGGATATGCAACAATGAGCATGGACCAACAACAATTAACAGACGCTACTGATGCAATTACCCAAGCTAGAAGTCAACTTGAGAAAATGAAATCTCTTGCAACTGATTTAGATGAAGAATTTTTAGCAAGACAAGAAGAAGAATTAACACAAGTTGAGCAACAACTTAGAGAAGCACAAATTTTTTAATGAAATACAAAAAAGAAGGTACTTTTTAGTACCTTCTTTTTATGTTAGTTGTTTGCCTATATTTTTAATTTTTTCTCCAACCGTACAATTTTGTATACAAAAGGATTGAGCAAATTTTTGGCTATGTTCTTTTCGGAATGTTTTATACACAAAACATCCCTCACAATAATTTTTTAATAATGTATCTATTTCCTCTAATATTAATTTTCGTTCCATTTATCTCACCTCTTCAAGTGACTTCAATCGTACTTTCTATTTTATTCCCTTTTAAGGCACTAGTTGCAAGGTTATGAGCTTCTTTATTATCGTTTCTTTTTAACAGTTCAAACTGTAAAGTTAGTTTATTCTGTTTACATTTTTTTTCAATTCGATTAATAAATCTCTCATGCTGTTCTTCATAACAAGGCCAGTCACCGCTAATTTGATTCATAACTACTTGTGAATCCCCTTTTACAGAGATCGTTTGTCCTGTAATATTCATTTCTTCTAATAAGAATATTGCATTTTCTAATGCTGCAAATTCAGCTTCATTGTTCGTTGATAATCCTGATAATTTTTCATTAAATCGTTTCCGAAACTTCTTCCCATTTTGTTGAAAATACACGCTGACGCCAATTCCCGAGATTCCTGATTGAATATCAATTCCTCCATCAAAATAAACGATGATATCATGTGGTTCGTCTTCTAATTCTTTTAAGTATTTTATAACCTGTTTTTTCGTCCATTGCGAATCAAATTGATCTAAAAAAATAATTTCCTTCGTTCGACCAGTACTTTCGAAGTCTTCTGCCAATAAAAGTGCCTCTTTTATTTCTAACCAGTCCGTGTCTAATGTAATTTGGTATTTTTTTTTCGTTATATACTTCCAAATAATCTTAAGCTTCATAATACTCACCTTTCCTAGAGAGTCTATATTCATTATTACTTCTCTAAAACGACCGATTTTATATATATTTATCAAAAATGTATTGTAAATATTAGATAATTTGTACTATCTTTTTTTCTTCATTCGTTTTAAGTTTTCATTTTTTTGAATATATACTAAAATGATGATATAAAACTTCGGAGGTTAACTATGATTGAAGTCTATATTGACGGTGCTTCCAAAGGAAATCCTGGTCCATCTGGTGCAGGCGTTTTCATTAAAGGGATAAAAGAACCTGTCTTTTTAAGTATTCCATTAGAATCAATGTCAAATCATGAAGCAGAGTTCCATGCTTTACTGATTGCACTTGAATATTGTGTTAAAAATGATTTATCAATGGTTTCTTTTCGAACTGACTCTAAAATTGTTGAACAGAGTATTGATAAGGAATATTCGAAAAATGAAATATTTATTCCCTTATTAGAAAAATCACTTCTACTCATTAATCAACTCGATCTGTTCTTCATTAAATGGATTCCATCAAGCTTAAATAAAGTTGCTGATGAACTTGCTCGTAAAGCCATTAAATAAAAAGGGATGTTTTTTATGAAAAATAAAATGATTGCTTTTACCTCATTATTAATTGTTTCCTTCTTTTGGGGCTCTTCCTTTTTTATTGTCAAAGAATCACTTACTATTGTACAACCATTTACATTTAATGCAATCCGTTTTATCGTTGCTGCAATTGTTCTATTTTTTGTTCAAACCTTATCAGAAAGAAAAAGAGACAAAAGATTTCATGAAAAAGCAGGCTATGTGTTTCCAGGCATATTAATTGGATTATTTTTATTCTTAGGTTATGTTTTTCAAACTTATGGTTTACAACATACAACAATCTCAAACGCAGGATTTATCGTTGGGATCAGTGTTGTAGTCGTACCACTTCTTCTATTTTTTAAGTATAATAAAAAACCAACAATGCCCGAAACAATTAGTGCAGTTATTGCCTTATGTGGGTTACTCTTAATTACGATTTCAAATACTTCTTCTCATTTTAATTTTGGTGATTTTATAACGTTCTTTAGCGCTATTGCATTTGCACTTCATATTATTTATTCTACAATTTATGCTCCAAGTTATAATTCACTAAAATTAACAACAATTCAAATTGCGTTCGTAGGGCTTGCATCTTGGACATTTGCTTTAGTATTTGAAGATTGGCAGGTTATTTTTAACCAAGCGTTATGGACTAATAAATTCTTTATTTTCTCAATCCTGTTTACAGCATTGTTTTGTACAGCACTTGCCTTTTTCATTCAAATGTTTGCTCAGAGAACAATCAGTGCTACAGAAGTTGGTATAATACTCGCAACTGAACCCGTTTTTGCTGCTATTGCTGGATATTATTATGGTGGCGAGAGACTGACAGAAATTGGCTTAATTGGTTCTGTCCTCATTTTAGCTTCAATCATATTAACACAACTAAAATTAAAAAAACATAAACAAGAACAATATAAAGATGAAAAAACCATTCACAAAATGTGAATGGTTTTTTTCCCGCAAATGCCGTTATTCCTTTTATGTCTAAGTAAACCGAAACTCTAAGGTGGATGTCCTCACAAGTAACGTTCATCCTCCTAAAATAGGCACGATGTTGTTACTTAAATATCGGTCTTCCTGTCTACTCTCATTGGTTTAAGACATAAACTGACAACGCACACAGCAGGGTTTTTAATTAATTTGTATCCTTATTCTATACTATACTTTATTATTTTGCAACTTATAAATCGACCTTATTCACGACATTTTTTTCGTATGAAATCCAATCACTAAAACTGCCTGCATAGAGCTTTACATTTGGATATTCAGCTTCTACTAAACCTAAATAATTTACGCAGCCAGTAACTCCAGAGCCACAATAAACAATTGATTGTTTGTCTTTTGAAAACTGTTTAAATAAAATTTGTAACTCTTCTTTTGACTTGATTCGTCCATTTTCATTTAAAACATCTTTCCAAAATGAATGCTTCGCACCTGGAATATGTCCTGCAATACGATCAATTGGTTCAACTTCCCCTTTATAGCGAATATATTCTCTAGAATCGATTAAGTGTACGTTATCATTAAATTGCTTTTCTTTCACATCAGCTATAAAACTAAGCATTTGATCATTTATATTTGCTTCAAACTTTTTTGAAGTGACATAGTCGATTTTGTCTGTTACATCAAAACCATTTTCAATCCATTCTTTATATCCACCATTTAATACGAATGTAAATTGATGCCCAACAAGGCGACATAAAAACCAACATCTAGCTGCATTTTCTAAAAAACCATCATCATAACAAATAACAATTGTATTTTGATCTATACCTACTCTACCTAATAAGTTACTAAAGTCATTTACATCAGGTAATGGATGTCTCCCACCATGTTTTTGGACTTCACTTGATAAATCATTTTTCAAATCAACAAATCTAGCATGTGGAATATGATTTTTCACATATGCATTGTAGCCATAGCTTGAGTCAGCTAATTGAAATCGACAATCTAAAAAAACAACATTTGGATGGTTAAGTAATGTATTTGCCAGATTTGAATCAATAATATATTTCAATGTTTTATGGCCACCTTTATTTAGATTAGATTTTTAAACAATTTTAAAACATCATCTTGGACGATATTTTCATCTAAGTTATTTGTAGCTTCAATAGATTGTTCAATATCATTTTCAACTTGTTGCCCATATTTATTAAATAAAATTGTAATTGTATCAATAAATTGGCTTTGATAATGACTGATAAAGATTTGTTCCATGCTTGTTAAATAAGACTTTAATGGTGTTTTTAATTGTGAAATACACTCATCAATCATTTTTTCTTTCATATTTTCAACAAAAAAGCTCTTTGGATTTTTATAGTAAGACTTTAAATTTTCAAAGCTATTTACATTAAAGAATTGATCTGGCTTATCGAGCTGAATCGTTTCTAATTCAGGCACCTCAGTTTTTTGTACAATGAATTCTGTCTGAACTGAATGGATTTCTTCAATTAAACGATTTTGAATCAAATTGATTTCATTCATTAAGAATTTCTCTAAACGATAACCTGTAATTCTCAATTCTTTCATAATTTCTTCTAAAACTTCATAGATGAATTCACGAATTTTTGTAATAACTAGTTGTTTACTATTTTTCGTTGAATGATTAAATAAACTTGGATTAAAGAAGTATGGGAATAGATCTCTCATACGATATTCAATACGTTTTTCTATGAAAAATAGTAATTGTTCATTCTCCTTCTCAAAAGATCTTGGTAATGAAGTAGGAAGTGTGTTTTTAGTAATTGATTGCACTTGATTACGAATTGTATTAAGTTCTGATAAAAATTGTTCCTTTTCAACTTTTATTCTTTCAATACGTTTGATTGTATCAATGAGAATTTTCTCAATAACTAACATATCATTCATAAAAGTTTTAAACACTTCATTCGCTATTTCGTATTGGAAATAGTTTTGAATTTTATTATTTAATTTAGTGTAATTGGCTTCAAGATCCAAACCGATTGGTGAAGTATTGTAGCCTTTAATTTGAAGCATACTTGATACTGCAAAAACAGAAGGGAAACGAACCCCTAGCTTTGTTAACTGATTGATAAAGAAGTTTTGCACGATTGTTATTTCATCTGCATCCTTCGCTAAATCAGATGCATTCAATACAAAATATACTTTATCGCTATCAAAGCTTTCTCTCATACGTCCAATTTGCATTAAGAATGATTCGTCTTGTCGTGTAAACGCATGTTGGTAATGTGCCACATATAAAATTAAATCAGCTTTTTTCAAGTAATCAAAAGCAAGCTCCGTATGACGTGAATGGATACTGTTTCCACCAGGTGTATCAACTAATACAACTCCATTTAGTGTCAATTCACAATCATAATAAACTGTACTCTCTTTTACAAAACAAGCTCTAACTTCTTCACTAATTACTCGAACGTAATCATCTAATTGGTAGTTCTGAGTTGTGCCTAATAAATGACTCATTTCCTCATAGTTTTGACAAACACTTTCTGCATAGATTAGTGCATCTGTTGGAACTTTTTCTTTCTGCTTTGTTATGACACTTTTTAGCGTTTGAATCCATTCTTTACCATTACTGTCAATTCCCCATTTTTTGAAAAAATCAAGAAACTCTTCCTGTAATGTTTCAAATGATTTATAAGTAACTTCTGCGGTTTTATTAGCAGAATCTACTGTTGACTTTTTTATTTTACATATTGCTGCTGTTGTTGGATGTGGTGAAACCGGTAGTACTCTATTTCCCAATAAAGTATTAATATACGACGTTTTACCAGAGCTAAATGCCCCAAATAATGCAATTGTATATTCATTTGATTTAATTTGGTTTCTTTTTTCAATTAATACATCAATTTTACTTTTAATATATTTATTTTCAGCTAGCTTATTAAGTAAAAGATCAGCAATTTCATACTTCGACTGAATTTCTTCATTTGAATATTTAACTGCATCTATTTGATGTGTAACAGATCTATCTTCATTTTCCAATTCGAGTTGAATGTCATCTTTTAATATATCTTTTTTAATTAATTCACTTACAGACATTCTAATTGGTAAAATATTTGATACATTACTTGGTTGTACTTGATTCTGTTCAAGTATATTTTTAACTTCAACAATAGATTGAATGAGTTGATGATTTTTCAAATCAATTGCTTCTAATTCACTTACTTTTTGACCCATCTCATCTTTCTTACTGTTTAGATCCTTTAAACGTTTCTCGCTTTGTCTAGATAGTTCAATTAATACTGACTGAATAAACTCATTAATGGCTTTACGATAGACCGCTTTAATTCCGTCACTGACTTCCTTCGTGTATTGTAATAAGTAGTTACCACTATTATTAATTAATTGTGTGGGTTTTGGACATAGCGTCAATTCACTAAGTTTTGGCTCTAGTATATGTTCATGTTGACTCAGATCAATGTGTATCTCTTCAATACGATTTACTGCAGATTTAGCCGCTTCTTTAATAAAATATTCAATTTGTTTTTCTGTAAGCTCTTTCACTTTACTCATAAATAATTGTTTTGCATTTTCAGAAGCAATTTCAAGTTTTCTTCGCGATTGGAAAAATCCTTTATTTAGCAAAGCAATTTCTGATTCAAGGTAGATTGAAGCTAAATCCCTCATTTCAAAGGGCGTGATATTGGAATTCGTTAATACTTGTAGAGTTGATTGTGAACAATCTTCTTCAAATTGAACTTTTACATTGTTTAATACAGATATTTCAGTTAATATCTCATTGTAATCTGCCTTATACTGTGGAAAATTTTCATCCAATTCGATTTGTTCATTTTCAAGATGCAGCATTTGTTCTTTCATAATCGTTTCAAAACTAGAAGAATCATGCTCAATTTGCATTGTTTCTTGTTGATCATATAAATTGTTCAGAAATCCAATAAAAGATTTATATTCATTATTTTGTACTGACTTGTCTCTAGTCGATAAATAAAAAATTGTTAATTTCTCTAATCCTTGTTTCTTTAAATTGCTAATAACGCCATCCTTAAATGCATCAAACGTTAATTCAGTTTCATCATGCTTATCAATACAAGTGATGACTAAACAAACTCGATCATTCTTTTCAATTAATGAATGAATAAAATCAATATTTGTTTTTGAATGGACGTGCTGATAATCCATTAAATAAAAAATACAATCTGCTAAATGTATGACTGAATTAGTTGCTTCCAAATGGTCCACATCTGTAGAATCAATTCCTGGTGTATCAATCAATACAACCCCTTCAGGAATCTTAAATGATTCTTGGCTCCATTCTAATTCAATAATTGAAGAACTATCTTTAGCAAGCTTCTTTAAATCTTCAACTTCGATTTCATCTTCAATTTGATACATGTCACCATTTTTTAACGTAATTAATAAATCATTCTGTCCGTTTTTTAATTTTACGACATTTGCACTTGTTGGAATTGGGCTTGTAGGAAGCTTTTCAACTTGTAATAAATCATTTAACAATGAAGATTTACCAGCAGAAAAATGTCCACAAAAAACATAATAACTTTCTTTATTTTGTATTTTGTAAGCTAACTTTTTTAATTGGAATAATTCCTTCGAATTTTCTTGTTTCGTTAATAATTCGATTCCTGAAGAAACCTTATTTAATAAATCCCCTCTGTTAACCTTAGTGTTTTGCAACGTGATTTCCCCATTTCATATCAAACTCAAATAAACCCTAAAATTATTTTATCCGTATATATATTAATTGGGAAGAAGAATGTATAGGCTATTTCATTAAAAATAAAAAAACTAGGTAACATCACCTAGTTTTGAACTTGTTTTAGCACATATTTAGTTAATCCAAAGTATAAAAGAATAGTTGCAGACACAAATCCAATAACCATTGACGTCCATCACCTTTCGAAGTTGATAATGATTTTCATTCTATATTAATAATATCAAATATATGATTGATGTCAATGGTTTATTCAAGTGAATGTAAGAGTGCTTTATTTTCTTCCTTTATTCTTACTTTTAAAAGTATGAAATTACAAATTGAAAAAATCACCGCCGTTATATAGGCACGAAAAAGTAAAGGTATGATGATCAATTCCATTGTGACAATCAGATAATTCGGATGCTTAATATATTTATATAAACCCTTTTTCACTAATTTTTCTGTTGGTAATACAATAATCTTTGTATTCCAGCGTTCGCCTAATGTAGAAATGACCCAAACTCTTGCTAGCTGAAGAATAATGAAAATAATGAATATAGACTGAAAGAATCCAAACTCAATAAATGTAAGAAAATAATTCTCAATTAAAATCGAGATGAAAAATGTGCTATGTAAAATAATAAAATATTTATAATGCTCTTTTCCAAATTCAATTGCACCACGTTTTTTTAATTTCTTTTCATTCCTTTTGGCGATAAAAACCTCTGCTAATCTTTGAAAAATAATAAACAGGAATAATATCTTTAACATTAGCATTCAACCCATTTTAAAAGTGATAGTTCTGAGCTAAATCCAGGTCCTAATGCACACAATAGACCGTATTCGTTTTTCTTACCTATTTTCATAAATTCCTTTAAAACAAATAAAACCGTACATGAAGACATATTTCCATAATTTCTTAGTATATCCAGAGAAATCCTTGTCTTTGTTTCATTAATTTCTAGCGATTCAATGTAGGCATCCAAAACTTTTTTTCCTCCTGGATGGGCAATAAAATGTGATACATCATTCAGTAATATATTATTTACACTTAAAAAATTTGAAACTACAGGCTCCAACCAATTTTTTATGATTGATGGAATATCTCTTGAAAAAATAACAAATAGACCTGAATTACGTACATCCCATCCCATGACATCTAATGAATTTGGCATAAGAGTTGAATGTGTTTGCTTAATATATGGAAGTGCAACGTGAATGGTTCTTTCCTTTAGTTTGCTTTCATCACCAATTACTAATACAGCTGCAGCGCCATCCGCAAAAAGTGAGGTTCCAATAATATTACTCTTGGATAAATCCTCTTTTTGGAATGTTAAACTACAAAGTTCAACAGTGATTAGTAAAATATTAGACTCAGGATGGGCTTTACAATAATCAAAGGCACGTGCAACGCCACTTGCTCCACCAGCACATCCCAATCCCCAAATTGGTATTCTCTTAATCGTTGATTTGAATGGTAAGATATTCGCAATATGTGCATCTATTGTAGGTGTAGAAATTCCAGTCGAAGAAACAAAAATGATTCCGTCAATTTCATCAAATGAAATCTCAGAAGATAAAAACTCTTTATTGACCACACAATCCTTTATAGCTTCTAATGAAAGTTGAATTGCTGTCTCAACATAAGTTCGGTTCTTTTCTTCAAAACTGTGAGTCTCGCTATACCATGATAATTCTCTAGAAAGATATCTCGACTGAATTTCTCCATTTTGAAATACTGAGAGTAACCTGTCGATTGATGGGTATTTGCTTACAAATAGTTCTCTAACAAAAGGGACAATGTTTTCTTGGTTTATTTTATGTTTAGGAACAGCAGTACCAACAGATAAGATCAAAGGCATAATTTACCATCCTTTCTACCTCATACTTTTTGTAAATTGAGGGAATTTTATGCAAAAAAAAACAATTCAACGATTCATTCATCTAAATGAACGAATACCATTGAATTGTCTAAACGTTTTAAAGGAGTATTTATTTCTTTGTTGTGCAAATTTAGTATAACTGATTTGACCGCTTCAATCAGTGGTCAATTATTTCCATTTTAAATATTGTCTATGATGATCAAGATATTTACTCGCTAAATAAATATTCATTTACATCATCATTTTAGATTGTTTTTATGAGAATCATGTCTCTGATCCAACATTCTGCTCAGAAAAAGAAATTCCATATAAATTTGCGTATTTGTTTTCAAGGTATTCAATATAATATTGAACATTTAATTCTTCACCGGTTACATCTATTAATAGTTCCTGAGGGCTTTTTGTTGCTCCGTATTGATGGATATTAATTTTTAACCAATTAAGTATTGAATGAAAATCATTAGATTCGATTAATTCATTTACATTTATTAAATCTTTTTCCATAGTAGATTTAATTTGTGCCGCATACATTGCACCTAGCGCATAAGTTGGAAAATATCCAAATAGCCCCATAGACCAATGAACGTCTTGTAAAACTCCTTCACGATTTGTAGGCGGTATGATGCCTAGATATTCTTCCATTTTTTTATTCCAAATTGCCGGTAAATCCTTCACTTGGATTACTCCATCTAATAAGTCCTTTTCAATTTCATAACGAAGCATAATATGAAGTGGATATGTTATTTCATCGGCTTCTATTCGAATATATGATGGTTTGCTATGATTAATTGCTTTGTAGAAATCCTCTAGACTTACATCATCTAACACACCATTTAGTTGCTTTGTAAGCTTGGCATAATTAGCCTTCCAAAATTCCAGGCTTTGACCAATCATCTTTTCAAATAAAAGTGATTGGGATTCATGAATCCCAAGCGATGCACCTTGAGCAATCGGTAATCCTTCTAAGCTTTTAGAAATGTTTTGCTCATACAATGCATGACCACATTCATGAATCGTACTAAATAGAGCTTTTGCAAAATAATCTTCATGATATGTAGTCGTTACCCTCACATCACCTAAGTTAATATTTGTAGCAAATGGATGTGAAGTTTCATCTAAGCGACCTGAGTTAAAATCGTAACCAAGCGTCGTTAAAAAATCTTCGCAAATTTCTCTTTGCTTTAGTTTTGATACATTCGCTTTCATTTCTTCTCTTTCAAAATTTTTCCCACTATTAGAAATCGCTTTTACAATAGGGACTAACTTTTCACGTACAACAGCAAATACTTCATCCAGTTTTGCTACTGTCATACCTTGTTCATATTGTTTTAAATATGTATCATATCTTGAATCACCATATCCTAAATACTCTACAAATTTTCGTTTATATTCGATTATTTCTGTTAAGTAAGGTTCAAATTTGGAAAAATTATTTTCAGATTTGGCTTCTGCCCATACGCTCTCAGCTTCTGCCTGGCATTTTACATATGCTTCATATTCATCTACAGGTATTTTGGTATTATGATCAAATTCTCTTCTTAGGAACTCAACTGTCTTCTCAACTTCTAATGAACACTTTCCAGCTTGAATCGCTTCCTCTAGTGTAATTAAATAGTGTTCCATTTCCTTTGATGTACTCATTTTAAAAACATCTGATGATAATTGACTAATAACATTTGAACGCTGATTAACGGCATTTCTAGGTGCACCGGTTCTTAGATCCCAATAAAGAACACTAATAGCTTCTTGAATGTTTAATAATTTCTTAACATATGCCAAAAACGAAGCCTCATACTCTTTCAAACTCATTAAAACACCCACCTTTACATTTTCAAATAATTCAGTCAAATAAATAGTAACACAAAAACGATTTCTCAGATTGAAAAATTATCGACAAAACATATTTAAGAATGTGCTAATGAAAGACAACTTTAGGATACTCCCTTTACGTGCGGCGTGAGCTGAGCCTCCCATCCACACAGTGTGGTTCATGCATGTGCGTTATTACAGGATGTTGCAGTTTCTCATGTGCCTACCCTTCTTGCACACAGATGTCTCAACCTTCGTGCAAATCACACAGGTGCCACCTACATTCAGGTTGAAAAGTATAAAAAAGGTTTTCTGGATACGCGTTTTATTTCTAGAACATACTACAACCTATAATCTATAAAAAAACTTTATTACTATGAAAGTCCCCTCCATACTCTTCGTCACATCCGAAAATGTAACAAAATATTCTAACTCGAATATTCCTTGACGGGAATATTCTTTATGAGGTATATTCTAATTATGAATTCGACTTTGATCGCACTAGCAGAACCTAACAGATTACAGATTGTTGAACTATTACGTGACGGACCACTTTCAGTTGGAGAGATAGCTGAAAAGTTGGATCTAAAGCAACCTCAAGTTTCTAAACATCTCCGTGTTCTTAGTGAAGCTGGTCTTGTAGAGGTTCAACCAATTGCCAATCGAAGAATTTATAAACTTAGACCTCAACCACTTAAAGAGATGGATTCGTGGATTGAATCCTTTCGTCACGTATGGGAAGAAAAGTTGGATCGATTGGATGATTATTTAAAAAAGTTACAAGGTAAATAACGTAATTTATTTGCAGCAATTATGATTCTAGTTTTTATACTCAAATTTATTAGAAAGGAATTCTAGTTTAACAATTAAAGGAGGAATAAAATGAGTCACTTAACTGATGGACACTTAAATTTGGAAGACAGACAAATAACAATTAATCGCGTGTTTGACGCTCCAAGAGAGCTTGTATTTAGTGCTTTTACTGACCCTGTTCATATTGGAGAATGGTGGGGACCAAATGGATTTACAATCACAACTCAGGAAAGGGATGTAAGACCAGGTGGAATTTGGACGTTTATCATGCACGGTCCAGATGGTATTGACTATCCAAATCAAATTCAATATTTAGAGGTTATAAAACCGGAAAAACTTGTTTATAAACATGGTACAGGCGAGGAGAACGATCCAAGATCCTTTGAAGTCACAGTTACATTTGAGGAAAACGAAGGTAAAACCTTACTTACGATGTGTACTTTATTTGCTTCCGCAGAAGAGCGCAATCATGTCATAGAATTTGGTGCAATTGAAGGCGGCAAACAGACTTTAGATCGACTTGCTAACCACATTTCTGAACGATAAACAGTATTGATTACCTATATCATTATCAAAGATATTTGGAGGAATTAATAATGATTGAAAAACAATTTAAAGTAGATAAAAGTCAACTTGTGATTACACGTGTATTAGATGCACCTCGTGAATTAGTTTTTAAAGTTTGGTCAGAAAAAGAACATTTACAAAACTGGTGGGGTCCAACCGGCTTAGAGCTTATAGTTGAATCTTTAGATTTCAGACCAGGTGGAAAATTCCACTATAGTATGCGTTCACCTGAAGGATTTGAAATGTGGGGACTTTTTGTATATGTTGAGATTGTAGAACCAGAAAAAATTGTATTTGTAAACTCATTCTCTGATAAAGATGGAAATATTACTAGTTCACCGTTTCCTGAGACATGGCCATGGCCATTAGAAGTTCATAACACTTTAACGCTTAAAGAACATGATGGAAAAACGACTCTGACATTAAGAGGGAATCCTATTAATGCAACTGAAGAAGAAATTAAATCATATGAAGCTGGGCACGAATCAATGAAACAAGGCTTCGGTGGCACATTCAAACAACTTGAGGAATATTTAGCAACAGTTTTATTATAATATCAAAATACCCACTTCCTATTGGAGGTGGGTATTTTGTAAACTTCAATTTTTATTAAGGCTTTAGAATTACTTTAATACACCCATCTGTTCTTGTATCAAATACTTCATATCCATGCTTTGCTTCGTTTAAAGGTAATATATGAGTAACGACATCACCAATATCAATTTTACCTTCATTTACTAGATTATAAAGGAAAGGCATGTAAGGAATCACAGGTGCTTGTCCTGTCTTAATGTTTACATTTCTTTGGAAAATATCACCTAATGGGAAGGCGTTATATCGACCTCCATATACACCGGTTATTTGGATTGTCCCAGCTTTACGTACAGCCTGAGATGCAATGACGATCCCACCCATTGCACCTCCATGTAGTTTCAAACCTGACGCAAGATATTCCATTGGTGTCATTTTTCCACTCATTCCTGAGCAATCAATGACAATATCCGCTCCGCCTTTTGTTATTTCTCTCAAATACTCACCGACATTTTCATGATGCTCAAGATTTATTGTTTCAACATTATTTGTCCGTTTCGCGTGTTCTAATCGGTAAGTTAAATGGTCAACTGCAATAACTCTTTTTGCGCCTTTAAACCAAGCGAACTTTTGCGTAAGTAATCCTACTGGTCCACATCCTAAAACAATCACTGTATCCCCTGGTTTTACACCTGCGTTATCAACACTCCAGTAAGCAGTTGATGCTGCATCTGCAAGTAAAACTAATTTTTCATCCTCTACTTCGCAATTGTCTGGCAGTTTAAACGGTGTAAAGTTTCCATAAGGTACTCTCATATACTCAGCCTGGCCACCTGCATAACCACCTGTTGTTTCTGAATAACCAAAAAAACCGCCCATTTCACCATGTACATTCGAATTGTCACATTGACTTGTAATATCATGTGTACAGTACCAACAAGAACCACAGCTAACATTAAAAGGGATGATTACACGGTCACCTTTTTTTAATTTCTCAACGCCAGGACCAACTTCTTCTACTATACCCATTGGCTCGTGACCTATGACATAATCGGTTGGCAAATTAGGGATCATTTGGTGAATTAAGTGTAAATCCGATCCACAAATAGCAGAAGTTGTAATTTTTACAATAATATCATCCGATTTTTGTATTTCAGGGTCTTTTACGTCTTTTACTTGTACATTTTTATTGCCTTGGTACGTTACTGCTTTCATGGTGATTTCCCCTCTTTCATTTATTCGGCGTTGCGAACATACCGAGTCGATCGGTATCATTAGGAAATAATTTCATATTCGCTATAAAAAGTGCATTTTCTACTGACTTTAAATCTAATTCAACTTGCTTGCCAACATCATAAGGATATAACCATCCTTTATTGATCATCAATTCAGTCAGTTCTTCATGTAAATCAAGCATTTGCTCCATTTGACGATAGAAAGCATTTCGTAGTTTTGGACTCGTTGTTTCAGTGATTGCAATTGCATATGTATGAATGCCACTTTTAATAGACAGTAAGAAATCAGTTGAAAATGTGGCATCTGCCATTTCTGGCATATGTTCGGCTCCTTGTGGATCTAAGTAATCCATTATCATGATTATTCACCTCGCTCTAAATAGTTGGTTCTTGCTCCCTCATAAAAACCTTTCAATTCTGTTAAAGCAGCAATAGACTGCTGTACATCTTTTTCCATTAATTGCTTCAAATCGTTATCAAAACAAATACCCATCATTAATTTAGATTTTAATAAACTAACAGTTTTAAAATTAATAATTTCATGAGCTTCCATTGTCTCATGGAATGCCAAACCTTCCTGTTCCACTGTGTCACCTCCATCAATGCTCAATTATATGTAATGTCACCATTCTTACTGTTTGTTATGCTCGTATTTAAATTCAGAAATATTAAATCGCAAAACAGAAATGAATATGAATAAGAAGATTCGTAAAAACAGAAGATAGTGTGGATATATATCTTAGGAGGAAAAAAATGAAAAGAATTTTAGGACTTCATGAAACATTAGAATTACATGAATTAATTACTTTCAAAAGCCTATGCCTTACAAAATCAGCCACAATGAGTGGACTAGTTCAAGATTTGGACTTACAAACAATTCTATTAGATGATGCGAAAAATGGTCATGAGCATATACAACGTTTAAAAGAATTCCTAACGATTACTGGTGATCAAGTATGACAAACATCTTACAGAATATAGCGGGCATGGGCGGAATGACTGATCAAGTAATTGCGACTGATTTCTTAATTACTTCAAAATCAGGTGTTAGGAATCTCGCATTTGCTTTAACAGAAACAGCCTCTAAAGAGTTAAGAGAAACATTACGCCAACAGCTACGGGTAGCAGTAGAAACACATGAATTGATCAGTAACTATATGGTTACAAAGGGGTTTTATCATCCAATCGATTTAAACGAACAAACAAAAGTTAATGTAACAACGGCTAATACAGCCTTAGAATTAGCAAGTAAAAAATTATAGACTACAAAATTAGTTCCTTAGTTATTGAATTACACCTAAACAATAGTCGTAGATTGTAACCTGACCAAAAACAAAAAAAGACCGCAATGGTCTTTTTTTCTTACGATTACTTTATATAAACATCATAATTAGCCAAGAAATGGTATCACTGAATATGCAACGATATTTCGATCACGATACGTTTGAGTAATCACATCGCTTTTTGTACTTAATATTCCATTTTGTAATAATACTGGTTTAAAGCCTCTTTCCATTGCTCCATTATAAGTAAATAGAACACAATGCTCAGCTGCAAAGCCTGCAATAATCACTAAGCTAACACCTTGGTCTCGTAGCACTTGTTCCAATTCAGTTTCCCAAAATGCATTTGAATGCTCTTTCTTGATACAAATATCATGTTGATCCACTTTTATTTCTGGAATAATTGAAAAAGAATCATCATCAATATCACTTGCTCCCTCAATGTCTTGAATATGAATGACAACATTATTTTTTTCACGAATCAACTCTGCAACATAGTTTATGTACTCACAAGCGCCATCAACATTCATCACTTCTCTTTGTTTATCCAGCAAGTTTTTTTGCATGTCTATAATTAAAAATCCGACTTTCATTTTTTTCCCCCTATAAAATCTTTGATTAAGCCAATACAACTTATCAGGAAATATATTCCATATCTTTTCGAAAAAACCTCTATTTTTTTGGCATACTATTTGAATAAATGTAATAGAAGCGTAAAAAAGTCCCGATAGCAAAACATACCTAACGGGACTTCTATCTATTTCATTTTCATTTAATTTTTAGCAGGGACATTAATACCGAGCTGTAATAATCCATTTCCTTCTTCTAATTTAGAATATCCTAGCGAAATCGTATGAGAAATTAGCAATTCATAGATTTCCGACTCAGTAATTTTCTCATTATTTTCAGCTTCATATTGATGAATCAATAAAGCAATTGCTCCTGATACATGTGGTGTTGCCATGGATGTACCCGAGAGAGAAGCATATTGATTTCTTGGATAAGTGGAAAGTATTTTTTCACCTGGTGCTACTAAATCAACCTCATCATTTGTATTACTAAAATAGGATAGACGCTTTTGTAGATTGACAGATCCGACTTCCACAACTTCTTGGTAGGCACCCGGATAGCTATATTCACTTGTATCTCCGCTGCCATCACCTTCATTACCAGCTGCGCAAACGACCACAATATTTTGCTCTACCGCATTTTGAATTGCTTCATGTAAACCAGTGTCATCTTCTGGACTACCCAATGACATTGAAATTACTCGAACAGTTTCTCCATTACAGCCTTTCCAATATGTTGCATATTCAATCGCCTTTGTTACAGCCTCTACGCTACCTTCTCCTCTACCATTTAGTACTTTCAGAACAAGTAGCTTTACTTTTGGAGCTACGCCAACTACACCTTGTCCATTTTGAGTGGCACCAATTGTACCACAAACATGAGTACCATGACCGTTATTATCTAAGAATACGTTTGGATCTCCTCCATAGTCTTCAGTAAAGTTATACCCTCCAATTATACGGTCCTGTAAATCTGAGTGGTCTGTTTGACAGCCGGTATCAATTACTGCAACAACCACATCTTCCCCTTGAAACCCTTTTTCCCAGATAGACTCAGCTTCGATTAAACGGACACCAACAGGTACTTCTTTTGTACGCCCTTTAACTTCTTCCAATTTGTAAGGAATTAACCTAAACTTGGACATGCTTATCCACTCCTTTTTGGGTTTTTACATCAGGATCATATTCTTTGAGGTTATTGTAATATTCTCCGTCTTTCCATTTTTTACCTTGTAAATTCATAAACAAATAAGCATTTTCATAAAAAATGACTCTTTTATCATGGTATTTTGATAGAGCCACTGAGGATTGACCTATCATTAAATAATCTTAATTATCACTTTAGAATTAGATTTTTTACTATTTTTTACTATCTGAAAATCACAAATAAAAAGGACTGATAAACAGTCCTTTGTGATTTAAGCTTTCATTTGTACATTTTATTAAAACAAAATAAAGGCTCAATAAAATGAAAGTTTCAACTATATTTTTGCACCCATCACCTTTAAAGTAGGTAAATTTAAATCTTTTGCTTCTTCGAAAAACTTAACAAATCAACATCTTACACAGTTTACAACTGTTTTTTCGTTTTAAAAAATTACTAATTACCATAATTACTTATCTACAAATCAGAAAATGAGATTTACCTATACATATTGAATATTGTAAGTAGATTTCATTACTCCGTTTGGATATAGTTTCATTTCCTTTAAATCTAGTTTAAGACATGACTTTTCACTGCCAAATAGTGATGTACCTTCCCCTACTAAGATAGGATTAATTTTCAATACTAATTGGTCAATGAGTTTATGTTTTAGCAATGAACCTGCTAATTCTCCTCCACCACATAGCCACAATTTCCCGCTTTTTTGCTGTTTTAAATGTTCAATAAATGAAATCGCGTCTCCTTTAACTAGTTCTACCTCTTCATTTGATTCAAATTCTAAGGAATTTGAGAAAATATAATGCTTTAATCCCTTATAGCCAGGTTCTCCAGGTTTCGCACCGAATTGAAAACCAAACTCATATGTTTTTGTCCCCATCAATACTGCATCATATTGTTGTATATCTGCTAAAAAATCTGGAACATGTTCACCATCAAATAAAAAGAGTGATTTGTGTATATCTCCTTCAAGCATACCTTTGTCTGATATAAAATTATCTATTGAAACAGCAACATGGTAAATTAATTCAGCCATAATAGAATCATCACCTTCCAAAAAATGAAATTACTTAATTAATACATTTAATGGAATTCTAACTAAAAATATTCGCCTATTGGTTAAATATTCTATCTATAAATCGATAATATTTTACTCACAAAAAAGAGCCGATCTTAAGATCGACTCTTTCTTTCATTCTAAAAATGATTTCTATTAAACTAATTTATAAAGCTTTGAATATTTATCTTCTAGATAATCTATGAAGTATGAAACATTTAAATCTTCACCAGTAATATCGATTAGTAATTCTGAAGGTTTTTTTAATTTTCCATATTGATGAATATGTAAAGTAAGCCAATTAACGATTTGATGTAGCTCACCGCTTTTAAGAAGTTGTTCATAATTTGGTAGATCTTGTTTCATTTTATGTTTAAATTGAGCCGCATACATTGCACCTAGCGCATAAGATGGAAAATAGCCAAAGTCACCGCCAGACCAATGCACGTCTTGCAGCACTCCTTCACGATTATTAGAAGGAACGATCCCTAAATATTTCTCCATTTTTTCATTCCAAACCTTTGGTAAATCTTTAACTTGTAAATCACCATCAAAAAGTTCTTTTTCAATTTCATAACGAACCATAATATGGAGTGGATATGTACATTCATCCGCTTCAATTCTTATAAATGATGGTTCACTATGGTTGATTGCTTGATAGAACTCTTCAACAGTCATATCTTTAAAGAAATCTCCTGTTTGTGCTTTTAATTCTTCATATTGTGTTTCCCAAAATTCTAAACTTCTTCCAATCATATTTTCAAAAAATAGTGATTGTGATTCATGAATACCCATTGAAGCACCAGAACATAATGGTGTTCCAATTAAATTAGATGATAGATTTTGTTCATAAAGTGCGTGGCCACACTCATGGATCGTACCAAATAAAGCACTCATAAAATTATCTTCTATGTATTTTGTTGTAACTCGTACATCGCCTGGGTTTAATGTAATTTGAAAAGGATGTACTGTTTCGTCCAGTCTTCCAGATTGGAAGTTATAACCTAATTTACGTAATACATTTTCACTAACTTCTTTTTGAATATCTTTTGAAATTGGTTGAAATAATTCATCTCTTTGAAGTGAAACACCAGAATTAGAAATTTTAGAAACAAGTGGTACAAGACTTTCTCGTACTTTACTAAATACTTCATCAAGCTTTTTTGTAGTCATTCCTGGCTCATAGAAATTAAGTAATGTATCATACTTTTTATCTGTATAACCCCAGTACTCAATAAATTTCTTTTTCATTTCAACGATTTTCTCTAAATACGGCTGGAATGTTAAAAAATCTCCCGAATCTTTCGCTTCTTCCCATGCTGATTCACTTAAAGCACATAATTTAACATATTCTGCATATTCATTTTTTGGAATTTTACAGTTTAAATCAAATTCTTTTCTACATTCTTTAACTGATTTCTCTACAATTTCACTTAATCGCCCTGTACCAATTTCACTTTCAAGACGTATCAAATATTGGTCCATTTTTTCTGAAGTGGTCATCTCGAATACTTCTGAAGAAAGTTGACTAATTACATTTGAGCGCTGCTCTGCACCATTTTTTGGTGCACCAGTACGTAAATCCCAATACATTACATTAATGGCTTCATTATAATTTTCAATTTTCTTTAAATAATCAGTAAACTTTTCCTGTACTAAATGTAATTCCATGTTTCTCCCTCTTTTCAATGAACTATATTTTCACTACCATTCTATCATATTTATGACTATATTCTTCCAATTTTTATGTAGGACATTTTTAAATCATTTATAGTACAATGTTTTTTAGGTGAGGTGTTTCATATGAGAATTTTATTATTAGGTGCAACTGGAAGAGTCGGAAAACAGATTCTTGATTTTTTATTAGAAGCGAATCATGAAGTAACTGTATTGGTAAGAGATAAACAAAAACTTACAAATCAAAATCGATTAATCAAAATTTTACAAGGTGATGTTTTACAAAAAGAGGATGTAAGAAAATCAATCGAAGGTATTGATGGTATTATTTCTGCTTTAAATACAGATGAAAATGAAACCCTTTCAAAATCAATTCAGATACTTATTCCTCTTCTAGAAGAATTTCATATTAAGCGTATTGTTACAATTGGTACAGCAGGAATTTTACAATCTAGAGTTGAACCAAATACTCTACGTTATTTGAGTTCAGAATCAAAACGCAAGTCAAAAACAGCAGCTACTGATCATGAAAAGTTATATCATCTATTAAATGGTAGTCGGTTAAATTGGACAATTGTTTGTCCAACCTACTTACCAGACGGTAAAATGACAAAAAATTATCGAGTTAGTGAAAACTTTTTACCAGTTGATGGCAAAAGTATATCAACTGGAGATACGGCTCATTTTGCAGTGAATGAATTTTTTGAAGAGAATTATAGAAAGTTAAGAGTTGGGATTTGTTATTAATACAAAAAAGCTAGCATTCGCTAGCTTTCAGACTGAATCTCTTAGGTATTTGTACTTCTACAAACTAAAGCTAGCATTCGCTAGCTTTTTATTATTGGTTCAACAGGTAAACTTTTTAATATTTTATCATAAGTCTCTTGCTGTATATCATTTTCTATAAAGAGAATGACTTTACCACTATCCTCATGACTACGAATTAGTCGACCGATTCCTTGACGTAATCTAAGTAGCATATATGGTTCATCTATTTCTGTATATGGATTATCAGCATTTTGACGTTTTGATTGGAACACTGGATCATTTGGAGGGAATGGTAATGAATGGATTATTACCTGACTTAAAGATTCCCCTTGAATATCAAGTCCTTCCCAAAGATGAACAGCACATAGTGAAGCTGTCTGATCCTCTTGGAACTTTTGAACGATTGAACTAATTTCTTCTTCACCTTCGAAATATAGAGGGAATTGTAAATTCTCTTGTTCAATTAGCGTCTTAAATTGTTTCATTTCTTTTGAAGAATTAAATAATACTAAAGAGCTTCCGTTATTATTTTTTAAAGCTTCAATAATGTTTCGGTTTTTCTGATCTGTTTTATTTTTTTCAATTTTGTTTAATTCAATTTTCATTTGTTCTTCATAATCAAATGGAGAATTAACTGAAAAAGATAAATAATCCTTAATACCTAAACTATTTGCGATATATTCAAATGAACTATTTTGTGAAAGTGTTGCTGACGAGAATAGTATTGGCATTTTTTGCTGGAATACTTTCTCTTGTAATAACTCATTAACAGCTTTAGGCATAATAACAAGCGTTAATTCGTTTTTGTTATATTCAATCCATTGAATAGCCGAAGATTCATTAATAAATAAATTCAAACAACGCTCAACATCATCTAAATGTTCATCAACAATATTTAATTGATATTCATCAATTGTATACATTTCACTTTCGAAAACTAATTCATCACCAATTTTACTGATTTGAGATTTTAGATGTTTTCCTAATGAAATTAATTGATTATTCATGTTTAATTGATAACGTTTAGACCCTTCTACTTCTACACTATTATTATCTAATTCATAAAAGAATTGATCATATGTTTCTAAAGTATCTTCTAATAATTCCTGGAAGCTCTCTCTAGTACCAGATTGCATTAGAAATGAAAGAAATGTATTTAAAGTTTCTTGTTGCAGTCTGTATGTTAATGATTTTTGGCTAGCAAACTCTAATAAGTGACCTTCATCAAATACGACACAGCTTGGATTTGGTAGTAGTGGTAACTGACCTTCACGCTTTCTTGAATCAACTGTCCAAATATGTTCCATATAAAACTCTTGAGAACAGACAATTAAATCAGTTGCTTTACGATAGTGTTCTCTTGAAAGTGTTTGTCCACAACGATGTCTTTGATCACATGTTGAACAATCTTGGAAATAATCATAAGAAATCGTGTCCCACTCTTCATCAGTCAACTCTTTATATTCTGTACGATCTCCATATGGTGTAAATGTTTGTAGTGTTCCATAATCATTCACAAAACTTGGTAAGTTATCATAAACAGCTAAAACTTGATCTGAAGTTTCATCTTCTGTTCGCTGAATATCAAGCTTTTTCAGACACAAATAATTCGTAGTTGATTTTGCTAATCGAACATCAATTGATAAATTTAATGCATTTGATAATTTTTCAATATCACCATTTTTTTTAACAAGCTGCTCAATTAAAGACTCATCCGCACAAGCGATAATCGCAGGCTTTCCAGTATATCTTGCATAGCATAAGCAGTACAGTAAATAAACAAATGTTTTACCAGTACCAACACCTGCTTCTGCAAAAATAACCTTCTTTTCTTTAAAAGCACGTTCGACTTGATACGCCATAAAAATTTGTTCATCTCTTAATTCATAACCAGCATCAGGTAATAGATCGTAAAAAACATCTCCAATCCATTCCCCAAGCTTGTCTATAAATGAATCTTGCTTTCCTACCTCAAAAGGTAATTTTGATGTTGTACTCATTGCTACCCCCAAAATGTAAATTAAAAAGAAAAAAGTTCTCTATGAGAACTTTACATTCACTAATTTATTTGTTGTTACTTTGATGTTAAAAAATAGTCTCTAATGGCTATCATACAAAATATTTACTAAAAGTACAATAATACACACTAAATATAAAGAAAGACTAAGTTTTTGATGTTTTCAACGCTATATTCTTGGTTCAATTAATTGATGTAGCAGAATTTGTGACTTTAGACCCTCTACCCCATCAATCTCTGGTTTTTGGTCATTTTGAACACATTCGATAAAATGATTGATACAATCTTCAAAGCCCCTCTGCTTTAAAGTAGTATCCCACGAAGGACTTGTTGAAATCGAAAGTTGGTTATTTGACTCCGTTTCCAATGAATTCATGTTCTTTACACGTATGATCGCACCTTCTGTTACTAGTTCTAATTTTTCTAAATTTGTTCCAGCCTTACGATGCATTTCTGTAAAAATAGGAACGTTACATTCAGATTTAAATAAATGACCAGCGTATGTAAGACTCTTTTCATTATTTACATTCATTGTAGAATCGATTATATCCAAATCCCCATTTCCTAACCATCTAGCAGTATCAACTAGATGAAGATAATCATCTAACATTGTGAATTCATATGAATGAGGTCCAATGCTATCCATTCGATGTTTTTCAAAACGAATGGAAGCAATGTTCTTTGATTGCTCTTTTGCCGCTACATACATAGGCGCGAATCTTCTATTAAATCCAACCATTAATTTTCGATTATGTTTGATCGCTAACTCTACTAATTTTTCAGATTCATCAATACTAGCCGCAAGTGGCTTATCAACATAAACGTCTTTTCCTAAACTTAATAAAAAAGAAACAATTTCAAAATGTGTGCTAGTTGAGCTATGAACAAATACTGCATCACATTGATCAGCAAGCGTTTGGAGGCTACTAAAATCTTGAATACGATATTGTGAACATATCGATTTGCGTTTATCTTTACTTGGTGAAAAAGCACCTTCAAAACTCCAGTTTGTTTCTTTTGTAAGTATCGGCAAATAAGCCTTTTGAGCAATATTCCCTAAGCCGACCATACCAATGCGTGGTTTCTTCATTTATCTCATCCTTTTAAACAGATTTAACTTCATATATTGTCATTTTAACAAATTATCCTGAAATTGTTTATGTAAACACTCATAAGCTACATAAAAATATGAAATGAACTCAATTAATATGGGGAAACTATTAAATATGATCAAATGATAATAATTGTATAGGAGATGATTGATTGTATTTGTATTCACTTATTCAATCTAATTTTGATACAAACGATGATTTAAGTGTAGTAAGAGATATTTATCTATTACAACATGAGAATAGCTTCTCAAGTGATGAATTCCATGACATGGTAACAAGGTATAAAAGCACTGCAGAAACAAATTGGCACGTAGCACATCTTCTTGAAAAGAATCATGGTTTTAGAATTGTTCCATCAATCAATTTATAACATTACATATTTCTTAAAAAAGTACTAGTTAGCATGTTAATTAGTACTTTTTAACATTGCAAATTTTTCATTTTGCCCTTGGAAAGGGAGACTCTTGGAGTTGAAATTAACTAACCCCTAATCACATCAACAATATATACGAAAATAGAGTTAGTTAAAAAAAGAGCCACATCCTTTCTCAAAATTTCCGAGAAAAAATATAGCTCGATTAAACATTTTACATATTCATTATGTGATCATCTAGGTTAGTAATTATTATCATTTCTTTATTCAAAATTTCTAGGTGGACGTTTTCCAAAGTATTGATAATAATCCGTTTTAATAAATCCATTAAACAATTTACGTTTTTTAGTTGCTGGTTTACCGTAGAATTGTTCAAATCCTTCATGACTAGTTAAAACATAAACCGACCATGTGTCTAATTTCGTGTAAACTTGACCCATATCAGCATATAATTTTTCAACATATGGACGGTCATTTAAACGCTCGCCATATGGTGGATTTGTTACTACGTATCCATAGTCTAATCTAGTCGTAAAGTCCTTAACTTGCATTTGCTTAAATGAGATCGAGTCTGCTAAGCCAATTTCATCAGCATTCGCTTTTGATACGTTAATCATTCTATGGTCAATGTCTGATCCGATTATTTCTAATTTCTGATCATAATTTGCCATATCATCCGCTTCTTGTCTTGCTTCGTTCCAACGTTTTTTACCAATCCAGTGCCATTCCTCTGAAGCAAAGCTTCTGAAAGATCCTGGTGCAATATTTTGACCAATTAAGGCAGCCTCAATTGGAATTGTTCCAGAACCACAAAATGGATCAACAAATGGTAAATCTGCGTTCCAGTTCGTTAACAAAATTAATGAAGCCGCTAAAGTTTCTTTTAATGGTGCCTCACCTTGTTCAACGCGGTATCCTCTTTTATGTAATCCTTCACGGCCAGTTGTATCAATTGTTAAAGTAACAATATCTTTTAAGATTGAAACCTCAACACGGAATAATGGGCCATCTTCAATTAGCATTCCTTGTACATTTTGAATTGTTTTTAATTTATCAACAATTGCTTTTTTCACTATCGCCTGACAATCCGAAACTGAAAATAATTTCGATTTTTGAGATTTACCTGTAACAGGGAATTGTCCATTTCTCGGAATAAACATATGCCATGGTAGTGCTTTAGTTTTTTCAAATAATTCATCAAAAGATGTTGCTTTAAATTCACCAACTCGAAGCTTTACACGATCCGCTGTTCTTAACCATAGATTAGCCTTAACAATGCCATCTTCATCAGCTTTAAATAAAACGCGACCATTTTCAACCTGTACATCTTCAAAACCTAAGCTTTTTACTTCTCTTGCAACTAACGCTTCAATACCCATAGCTGCTGTTGCAATTAGTGTATATTTAGTCAAATTTTTCACCTATCTCATTCAATAAGAATGCACTTTTCTATTTTTATTTTCCATATCTTCATTATGAACAAAACACGTCAAAATTACAAAAAACTCTCCAAGGATTAGAGAGTTTTAAACAGTTTCATCATTTCATATGTTCTGTAAGCCATGTTCTGTTCCTTAGTACTTCAAACGGCTCTCGCCTCGTACGTAAAGGTGGTAATCATCTATCTACAGAATACTCTGTCCCTTTCTAAGTTCAATTCCTTCGAAAGGATTCCCCTACCATAATTTGGGTTTCTCGCTCGTGGGGTTTACCGCGTTCCACTCCTCTCATTTCTTCGAGGACTACGTCACTGTGGCACTTTAAAGGTAGTAGAACCATATCCATAAAGGACTTAGGTCCGTTCCCTGCCGTTAGCTTTACAGCTACCCAATCTTATGACTTCGATTGGCACGAACACTACAGCCATCTCAGGTCTGTGCGAGCATGGACTTTCCTCAACAACGTCAAGCGTTGCAGCGATTACCCGAACATAATGAAACGAACATTATCTAGTATAGTAAATTCTACTTTAGTTTGCAATGCTTTCTTACATAATAAGTTTAGTAAAAATTATTCGAATAGTTTGCTACCAAAGACATGCTTCTCTAAATTAGACAATCTTTTTAATACATCCGTATTCGTATTATTAAAAGGCGAAGGAGTTGGAGTCGTATTTTTTTGATCTTCTAATAATTTTTTATACTTTGCATTTTCTTGTTGTAGGGCTACTATTTGATTTTGAAACGATTCATAATCTTTAATAATTGTATCTAAGTATTGGTCTACCTCTTCTTGATTATATCCACGCATTGAAACTTTGAACTCTTTGTTTAGGATATCTTTTATACTTAGTTTTACTTTTGTTGATTCCATGTGTGTCACCCCAAAACATTTAGAAATATTTACCTTCTATTTTTTCAGAGACTTAATAAATTGTCAATTATCTATTCTATATTTCCCTATAATCATTCGCATCATTCTCAATAATTTCCTCTGCAATCACTTGTAAATCATCAAAAGTAACTAAATCGATTGAATAATGATGTAATTCCTTTTTCCTAATCGCTAAATCATACAAAAATTTTGGAGAACCTTCTTTTTCTGTGTCATATAAAAGGATACAACCTTCACTCTTGCTAATTAAAAATTCATTTTTAGCTTTTAATTGAACCGGTGATTCATATGGTTTCCTTGATATGGAATCCACATGGTCTGCCTGTGCTAATATTTCCTCATAATAAGCTTTGTTTGCTTCATTCCAGTTTTTTTCCTGGTCTTCATAAGGTGTAAAAATACCTAATTGTAAGTGTGGATATTCAAGCTGCAGCTCAAAAACCACTTCTGCTGCCCATAACTCAATTCCCATTTGACCTGAAGTGATAATCCATTCCAAACCATCGTCTATGTATGAAAGGAGTTTATTTTTTATTGCTTTTTTTATGTATTTTACTGCGTCATGTTTATTTGAATAAATGCCTAATTCAAAAGATTTATATCCTGAAACTAGTAGTACTTTCATATGACCTCACAAGAAATTAGGAAGAACAAACTGTTCTTCCTTTGTTATTTGTATTCCTTTTTTTAGGCAATGCACTTTCATAAAATGATCTTCTCGACTCGGTTTAAATAATATCTACTTACGACATCTATTGTAAATGCAGGATAAATTATTGGAGTAACAAATGAATTGTTAATATGATCAATAGAACCGAATTTGTGGAAACCATTTTTAATAGCTTGTACGATCATTACCGTTTTCTCGAGGAAAATAATATCCGTTTTAATCTTTAGATGTATATAAATTAATTTGTGTCGGAAATAATGCCATATAAGTAAGTAGTTTACTTTAAATTGTTAAAAAGTTCACTTTTTGCATCGTTATCTTAAAATAAATTGAAATAATGTATTCAATTTATTGATTTCTATGAAAGAATTACATATAATGCTTGTTTAAAACTAGTAAAGATAATAAACGTTAAAGTTAAAGTAATAAAGAATAAAAAAAGGATTTTATTTTTCAATTTTTTCTCTCCAATATATTAAAGTATCTAAAATGTCAACAGTTTTAATTTTAAAAGGTTTGAACAAAATTCACAACTATTAATTTGACGTAAATAAAAGTTTAAATATTGCGACATTTTAAATATAATTCTACCGTTGCCGATTCCACCTTATTCCTATAAAATAAGTATGAAATCGTTTTATTTACCAAATTCATGTAAATATACAGCTATACGAGGAGTAAACAATGATTAACAAAAATTCACCAGTCCCAATTTACCATCAATTATTAGAATATATAAAAACGAAAATTACATCTGGAGAATATCCAGCCGATGAATTAATCCCTTCAGAAAGAGAGTTTTCTGAAAAATTCCAGATATCTAGAATGACTGTAAGACAAGCTTTAAATAATCTTGTTCAAGAAGGCTTCGTATACCGTCAAAAAGGAAAAGGTACATTTGTTAGTCGTCAAAAAGTAGAAAAACGAATTAGTAGATTAAATAGTTACACGGAAGAAATGATTGAAAGAGGATTAAAACCAAGTAGCAAATTAATTGAATTCGAAATTACAAAAACAGATTCTTCATTAGCAAATATTTTAAAAATAAACGAAAACGATCCCATTTATAAAATTAAAAGAGTTCGTCTAGCAGATTTAAAGCCTATGTCTATTGAAAGTATTTACGTACCATGCGAAATAGCCCCAAACTTAAATCAAGCTGTCCTTGAAAAATCTTTTTATGATTATGTAAATTCAAATATACCCGATCCGATTCAATACGCAGATCAATCAATCCAAGCAAGATTAGCCACTGAGAAAGAAGCGAAATTATTAGAAATCCCGCCAAATTCACCAGTGTTATCAATCGATCGCACAACTTATTTGAGAAGTGGCAAGGTACTTGAGCATGAGTTAACTGTATATCGTGCTGATCGTTATAAGCTAGTACATTCTCTTTCTAGAAATGATTAAAAACACAATTAACTACCCACCATACGATCGCTACACACTAAAAAGCCAGGAATTTTCCTGGCTTTTTTATTTGAAGAAAAATCCAATTTGTTTGAAAATACCTCCAACTTGATTCATTGTATTCATCATTTGGCCTGCTGTACTCATCATTTTCGGCACATCATACGATCCAGATGAATTCTTAAATTGATTTAAAATAGAAGAAAATTGAAATGATTGGCTATTACTATTTTGTTGATTTAATTGTTTTGGTTGTGTTGGATAAGGTGTACTTGGTGCAAACATAGAAGGTGCTGAAAAAGGTCCTCCTTGCATCATTTGCCCATATTGTTGGTGTTGTGGCGCTTGTTGTGTAAAATTAGGAAATTGTGTATGAAAATTTTGGTTACCGTATGGGTTTGAATACATTTGAAAATTAGCATAATTCGTCGCTTGAGGCTGTTGTACATAACCCGGAAAACCACTATCTATTGGCGGAGCATATGACTGACTAGGATATTGTCCATCTGGATTTTGCATCAATTGCGGTTGTACTTGGGTAAACTCAGGCGGTGCTGCAAACATTGTATCTGGTTCTGTATAAGCTTGCTGTTGTAGGTCATCTATTGAGTTAGTAGCCTGAAATGTTTGCGTCTCACTAGAAGGAGACGTCTCCATCATTTGAACAGTTTGTGGAATTTCTGTAGATCCAGTTTGGTTTTGAGAATATGGCTGAATCATATTCCCATAATATCGCTGTATCATTTCGTTTTGTTGTTGATTCATATCATACTGATTAAATGTGCCATTATTGTAATAATGGTCATTTAATTGCTGCTGATTTCTAAACCATTCAAAACTGTTATCAACGTGATTTGGCGGAAACATTTGATATCTCATTTTTCTCACACCCATTATATATATTCTTTTAGTATTTGTATGATGTAATTGCCTAAATTGTTACTATCAAAAAAAAATATTTACAGAACTTTTTGTCATTTGCTGTCGGAAGTTTAAATTTTTAAAAAAATTTAAATCTTGAGTATTTATGGTACATTTTATGTAATAAAAACAAGTTTTTTATTACATTTAATGTTGGAGGGGTAATCATGACATTACTAGAATTGAAGAACAAGTTTATTTCTTTAAAAAGTTTTGAACCTACTGATCTTAATCAATTAATGGATTTCTTACAACAAAATTACCTTAATGGAGAAGTTACGTTTCAACATTACAGAGCATTAATTAAAGAACTTGAACTATCAGGCGCAAATAAGCCTAATTGATTGGCCATTACTTAAATTGAATATAAATAAAGAGATACACCTTCACGAACTTCGTAAATGTGTATCTCTTTATTTTATTTATAGTTGTTTTAGAATGAATGCTATAGAATGCTTTAGTTGATAACAACTCCATGATGCTTCCTTTCCGTGGTGCGTTAGCTAATCTTCCACGGTGCCCTCCGGGGCCTTAGCCTTCCGTTGTAAGATACATTTTTCTATAGCAATTCAAATTCAAAACTACATTCTTAAAAAAGAGACTATTTATAAGATCAAATGTTACATAAATGCTAACTTTCTTCCTAATAATGGTGTAGAAATCCATCCTCCACCTTCACTAGCTTGATTTACCTTCTTTTCAAAATGGTGAAGATGTACCGTAGTAGACTGAACCTTGCTTAAAAGTGAACTTTTTTCTTCTTCACATTTTTGACTCATTCTTAAAGCTAAAGAGTGTTCAATAAATTCAACCTCATTTAAAAATTCATCAATTGCTCGAAAAAATTCTTCTTTTTGAATTACCTCCATACAGTTCAACTCCTCTTCATCTTTTGTGCACCAAATTTCCTATAACTCATGTATTCAACGAGTAAAACTTTACCTCCTTCTACATTGACAAAACTAGTACTTTTTCGCTAAACAAAGTGAATTTTTCTATTTTCGTCTCCTCATTCGACAAAAATAAAAAAAGAATTGTAACTATAAACTGTTTTGGGAAAAGTATAAATGGGAGGTGTTTTTCAAATGGCAAAAAATAAAAATGTAAAAAAGAAGAAACAAGAAAAAAGTAAATCTCAAGGAACAGGTAACCCGAAAATAGAAGGACCAAATTTCCCTGCGACTTAAGAAAAGTGTAGGCAATAGTTCTGTTCTTACAAGCATAAGTAAAAGACCAGTTATTGTTGGTTTTACTTCCAATGTTATGTAAGATTATGACCGTAGATTTGACGTAACACTTAAATGTCGATAAGAATAACAAAAAAGAAGTTAGCATTTATTTGCTAACTTCTTTTATTGAAACAATGATTTCATTTTTAATAGGGACAACATCAACTCTTGTTTCATTAAAAACGTTTCTTTAAATTTATATTGATCAGAATAATCTTCTTTTTTATACCATTCAGGTTGGAATACAGTTTGAGTATACCAGTCAAAATTTTTTGTTCTTTTATGAGGAATAATTGGATATACGTCCCTTAATTCCGGATTATTAGATTTTACGAAACCTACTATTTCTTCGTAATCATTTCTACTTCCTGTGTGAGTTATATGTTTTGCAAATTCACAAAAATTTTGGTGAAGATTTTCATGAAATAGTATTGAATATAACTGCTTGCCTATTTGTATTCTCTTATTTATATCTTGAAACTGAAAAATGGACAACCCATATATTTCCCCTAACAAGTTTGGGAAAATCACGCTGCTTAATTTTAATTGCTCTTGTAGTTTATACGACAAAGTATCAAACACTTCATGCTTGAAATACTCATCTTGAATAACGGGTTTTTCAATCATATTTTGTTCGTTTATGATAAGTGAATAAACCAAACGTTCATGATCGCGATTCGTCCAATATTTCTCCCACTCAATTTCCATAAAACTTGAGACGGAAAAATGCTTTAGTAAATAAAATAATGGTTTATTTTGTTTTACAGAGTACTCAAATAATAATAATTGAGGAAACGCATCCGAAAAAATAATCCAATTAGCTCTTTCATATGTTAAATATAACTGCTTTCTTTGTTTTATACTAAGTCCATTAATATAGTTTTGGTTTTCCAAATCCGTCATGTTATATCCAGCATTACGTGAAACCATACTAGCTAAAAATGACCACTGAATATTTTTCATTCTAAAATAGTAAATTTGATAAGCGATTGTTCTTGAGATATTATCACTGTTATTTCGAATCGTTTCGTGTTTGATCAATTCAATTAATTCATTTTCATTCCTACTTACATTCTGTTCTTTTCTTCTCTGTTTTATATATTCCTTCCAGCTATCGTGTTGCAGGATCATTAGATCACCTCTGCATTCATGGTTGTTTTTAACACGAACGTCTGTTTTAGTGCTATAATACATTAGTATGTATTTTAAGGCGGAGTTGGTTTGAATGACAATAAAATATCCTAATCGAAAAAATAATATTCAAAAAAGCAATGATTTCATTTCAAAAACAGGAAATACTTATAGTAATCGAGGAATGTCTCTAGAGGAAGATTTAAATGCCACTAATACGTATTATTTAGCAAATAACATTGCAAACATACATAAAAAACCAACACCTGTACAAATAGTAAAAGTAGATTATCCAAAAAGAAGTGCAGCAGTTATTCGAGAAGCTTATTTTAAGCAAGCATCAACTACTGATTACAATGGCATTTATAAAGGAAAGTATATTGACTTTGAAGCTAAAGAAACAAACAACAAGACTAGCTTCCCTCTTCAAAATTTCCACCTTCACCAAATTCAACATATGGAAAATGTGATGATTCATGGTGGAATATCGTTTGTCATAATAAAATTTTCATTATATAATGAAATTTATTTTATGAAAGCTTCCGATATTCTTACCTTTTGGCAAAGGCAGCAACAAGGCGGAAGAAAGTCAATATCTATAGAAGAATGCAGACAGTTTGGAACATTGCTTAAAACTAGTTACCCCATTATTGTTCCTTACTTAAATTGTATTGATGAACTTTATTAACTTAACATGATTTACTAGCATCAAGATTAAGGTTCATTTTTGAAAGGCAGGAGAAATTAAGATGGCAAAAGAATATCGTTCACGAGAAGAACGTAAACGTATGGAAAAGCCTACTAAAGGTACGACAAAGAAACGTGAAGGTTTATGGAAAAAAATCACTTTATCAATATTAACAGTTGCAGTCATTTGTATACTTGCTGGTGTCGGTGGTTTTTATTATTTAGTTAGTGGCGCACCAGATTTAGATGAATCAAAGTTAAAAGACCCACTATCCTCTACTGTTTTAGATAAAGATGGAAATGTATTTGCTGAATTAGGGACTGAACAAAGAACGAAAATTTCTTATAATGAGATACCAACAGTAGTTCAAGATGCTTTTATAGCGACTGAAGATGTTCGATTCTTTAAGCATAAAGGTGTGGATATACGCCGAGTCTTCGGTGCAGTATTAGCAAATATTACTGGGGGATTTGGTTCTCAAGGTGGTAGTACAATTACTCAACAAGTTGTAAAAAATTCATTTTTATCACCTGAAAAAACAATTAAACGTAAAGTACAAGAATGGTATTTAGCATTCCAATTAGAGCAAAAGTATTCTAAACAACAAATATTAGAAATGTATTTAAATAAAGTTTATTTCTCAAACGGCTTAAATGGTCGTGGGGTTTATGGGATTGCAAAAGCAAGTGAAACTTACTTTAGTAAAGACTTGTCTAAAATAACTTTACCTGAAGCAGCAATATTAGCTGGAATGGTTCAAAGCCCAAATAATTTTAACCCAGCTAAACATCCCGCTGCATCAGAAAACAGAAGAAATATCGTTCTAAGCCAAATGAAAAAGTATAAGTATATTTCAGAAGAAGAATATACAAAGGCAAAAGCAACTCCAATGAAAAAATTAGTAAAGGTGTCACAACCTGAACGTACTAAATATCAAGCATTTTTAGATGTAGTAATTGATGAAGTTGAAAAAAATGGCGATGCAAATGTTTATACTGATGGATTAACAATTGAAACAACGATTGATCCTAAAGCTCAACAAAAAGCTGATGAAATTATCAATCGTGGTAAAGAGTTTTATCCAAGTGATGAATTTCAAACTGGTTTCGTTTTAACGGATACGAAAACTGGTGAAATTCGAGCAGTTGGTGCAGGTAGAAATACGACAACTGGCGGAATTAATTTTGCAAAAGATATTAAAAGACAACCAGGTTCTTCAATCAAACCGATTTTAGACTATGGCCCAGCTATTCAATACTTAAAATGGTCCACTTTCCATCAAATAGTTGATGAGCCTTATCAATATTCTGAAGGTGTACCAATTAGTAACTGGGATAAACGATATAAAGGTAAAATTTCAATTCGTTATGCTTTAGCAGATTCAAGAAACATCCCTGCATTAAAAACAATGCAAGAAGTTGGATTAGATCGATCTCGTGAATTTGGTGTTGGATTAGGTCTAGACTTGCCAAAAGATATTTATGAATCATACTCTATCGGAGGATTTACAGGTGTATCTCCAATGGAAATGGCAGGTGCTTATGCAGCCTTTGGTAATGGCGGGGTTTATATAACACCTCATGCTGTTACAAAAATCATTTATCAAGATAAGACAGAAAAAGTATTAACACCAGAACCAAAGCAAGCAATGAGTGATTATACTGCTTATATGATTACTGATATGCTACGTGATGTTGTTAAATCCCCTCTTGGTACAGGTGGTAGAGCAAACGTACCTGGTTTAGACATGGCGGGTAAAACAGGTACAACAAATTATCCAACTGAAGTAAAACAAAAGTATGGATTCCCTGATAATGCAACTCGTGATAGTTGGTTTGTTGGTTTCTCACCAGACGTAACAGTATCTGTTTGGACAGGATATGAGAAAAATAAAAAAGATCATTATTTAGGTAAATCATCTACAAATATTGCAAAATACATCGCAAGAGATATGCTTGCTGCTACTGGGGATATGAATTCTAAATTCGAAAAACCAAGTTCAGTATATGAAAATCGTGATGAATTGTATATTAAAGGTGAAAAAATGGATGATGTTCCTCAAGATATTAAACTAGATCCTGTAAAAAATGTATCGGCAAATTATGATCCTGTTACAAGTAATATATCTTTAAACTGGCAATACGCTCCTGAGTTGCTTCCTTCGACTTCTTTTGAAGTAAGCTATGACGTTAACGGGAAAAAAGGGCAACCACAAAAACTTCAAGGAACAGCAACGAGTATTAACGGAATTGTTCCTGGTGATATTGTAAAAATTTCGATTATCGCAACAAGTGATGTTGGTAAGAGTAATCCAGTGACGGTAACCGTTGATTTATCAACAACTGAAGAGCCTGTTACCCCACCAGATGATAATGGTGATAATGGCAATGGTAACGGTAATGGCAACGGAAACGGAAACGGAAACGGAAACGGTAATGGCAACGGAAATGGCAATGGTAATGGAGATGGAGATGGTGGTGACGGTGAAACTGATGAAGATGGTAATCCGGTGATACCTGATCCTACTAAACCTAGTGATAATAATGGCATTATCACAAATCCAACATCATATAATACTTCAAATTATCGTTATCATAAAATTACAGCATAAAAAATAACCTCCTCAATTTTATTTTGAGGAGGTTATTTTTTGTTTATAATACAATTTTTCCAATTCTGTATATAGTCCACTTAATTGAATAAATGAATGGTAGTGATCTGGCTGTTTTATCACAAAACTAATTCTTTCGTTCAAGTTAATCGGTTTTAACGTTAAAGAGTCTAGTTCACTGATCACGTCATTTACATTCGTTAATATTTTATCGTTTAACCAAGTTGTAATCGAAATAAAGTTAGCTAAGCCTCTTAGCATTGGTTCTAATGCCGCTTTGCGATCTCGTCTCCTAAAATAGCCTGTCAGTTGCTCAGACTCCTCTTTCCATTGTAAAAACATGTCTTTAATGATTTCCTCTCGAATTTCTTTAGTGCTTAAAGCACTATTTTCTAATAGATGAAGACTTTCGTAGAAAAACGGTTTATTTTTTATCATTAGTGAAGCATGTTCTATCTCATTCTTACTTTCCAAATAAAATGGTGGTTTTATAAAGTTTTCATGAATTCTACTCATACTGCTTTCTTCGCTTTCATTCGTTTTTTACCTTCTCTACAAATATCAAGAAGTGGACATGTTTCACATTGGGGTCGTTGCGCCTTACAATGATATCGTCCAAAGAAAATCAATCTATGATGTGTAACTCCCCACTCTTCTTTTGGTACTTTATTCATTAATGTCAGCTCAACTTCTAGTACCGAGTCCTTCCATCGACAAATTGCCAATCGTTTTGAGACCCGCTCTACATGAGTGTCTACTGCGATTGCAGGGATATTAAATGCAACAGACATAACTACATTAGCAGTCTTTCTACCTACCCCCGGTAATTTGACTAACTCGTCTCTTGTTCTAGGTACTTCTCCATTAAATTCTGTAAGAATCATGTCACTAAGCTTCTGTATATTTTTTGCTTTATTTCGAAAAAGCCCAATAGACCTAATATCATTTTGCAGTTCTTCTAATGAAACATTTAAATAATCTTGTGGTGTTTTATATTTCTCAAAAAGTGTTTTCGTTACTTTATTCACTAATACATCTGTACATTGCGCTGATAAAGCAACCGCAATAACCAGTTCAAATGGATTCTTATGATTTAGTTCACAATGTGCATCTGGGAACATATCACCCATTGTATTTAAAACCTCGGAAATTTGTTGTTTGTTTAACATTCCTACACCCCTTACTAACAAAAGCGAGGAGCATGTCCTCGCTTTACTTTTCTAGCCAATTATAAAAAGGAATTGCTCCTGTATATTTTGTTTCAGTTTGCTCTTTATTTTGAGATTGTGGTTCTTTTTTTCTAAAATGCTTACTGTAATTAATGGCTTGTTCAACTTGTTTTATTCCATTCTTTTTCCATTCAAAAAGAATTCGATCGATATATCGAAAGTTTAACTTACCACTGATGACTGCTTCTTTTAAAGCAGCTTTAATTAATTTTTCATCATGCTCATCTTGATCCATCCACATTGTTAACGTTTCAATTTCGAATGGGGATAATAGTCTACCAAATTCTTTTTCAAACACTAAGTAAGTAGATTCTTCATTTTGCTCAATAATTGATGGAATCGGATTTGTTACTTCTACACTCGGCTGTTTTTCTTCTGTTGATTCAATCAATTTTATCCATAAAGGTGATAAAGAATATGCTTCTGATCGTAAGTTTCTTTCATCCTTTTGTTCAACGATTTCTAGTAAACCTTTTTTTAATAACTGACGAATGACTTCCATACATTTTTGATCGTTTAATGACATAATCTCTGCTAATTGAGAAGGTGTTGGAAACGTATGACCTTTTTGTTGAAAAGAAAAAATTTGTAGAATCATGACTAGCTCTTCTTCATTCATGTTTAATGAAGCGTATTTACTAAGAAGAATATTTGGAATACTTAAGTTTCCAAATTCAATCCAATTTATAATGCTATTATTATTCACTTCGAACACCTCTAGCATAGTATAGCATGTTTACATTAAAGAAATAAACTGTAATGAATCTCCATTTTTAGTGAAAACAAAAAGAGGTATGAGAAACATACCTCTTCATTAGTTTATCTAATAATTCATTAAAAAACCATCTAAAAATCGATTTATTAAGGGTATAAACGGTTTAATAGACGTGGGAATGGAATAGCTTCACGCACATGATAAGCGCCTGAAAACCATGCTACAGTACGTTCTAACACTAGACCAAATCCAGAATGAAATTGAAGAAAATCCGTTATTTATACTAATTGAACACTTTTGTTTCTTAGTCCTAACTCAGACGAGAAACAGTAATGCTTCTTCAGTTTCTTACTTTAGCAGAATCAAGGAAAAATCATGCGTTTACTAAGAAGCCTTAAAGTTAGCTTAGGATACTTGCTTTCATAAATTGCTCAATACGTTCTAGGGCTTTATCAAGCTGTTCTTGAGAAGTTGCATATGATAAGCGAATATTTTCAGGTGAGCCAAATCCAGATCCTGGAATTACTGCTACACTTGCTTTTTCAAGTAATTCTGTCACAAATTCATCAACATTGTTGAATCCTGCCATTTTAGCAGCCTCTGTAACATTCGGGAATAAATAAAATGCACCATTTGGTTTTTCGCATGTGAAACCAGGGATCGTTACAAGTCTCTCATATGTTTTATTTAATCGATCTTCGAAAGCTACTCTCATTTCTTCAACAGGAGCATCTCCCATTTCATAGGCTTTAATTGTTGCAATTTGAGCCATTGTTGTTGGGTTTGAAGTTGAATGACTAGCAAGATTTGTCATCGCGTTAATAATTTCTTTATTACCGACTGCATATCCAATTCTCCATCCCGTCATTGAATGAGATTTAGATACACCATTAATAATAATTGTTTGCTCTTTTAATTCAGGGCTTAATTGAGCTATTGATACATGCTTTGCACCATCGTAGACTAATTTTTCATAAATCTCATCAGAAACGATTAAAATATCATGTTTTAAACAAACGTCACCAATTTCTTTTAATTCTTGTTCGGTATAAATCATACCAGTAGGATTACTTGGTGAGTTAATGATAATTGCTTTTGTATTTTCTGTAATTGCTGTCTCAATTTGTTCAGGTGTTACTTTAAATTGTTGGTGCTCATGACCTTCAATAAATACAGGTACACCTTCAGCAAGAATCACTTGTTCTGGATAACTTACCCAATAAGGAGTCGGGATAATCACTTCACTGCCTGGATCTAAAATTGCTTGGAACAATGTATATAGCGCATGCTTTGCACCATTCGTTACAACAACTTCAGCTGGAGAATAGCTTATACCTTGATCCTTTTGTAATTTATCACAAATTGCTTTTCGAAGTGCAGGAAGCCCATTAGATGGCGTATACTTTGTTTGGCCGCTCATCATCGCTGCATATGCTTCCTCAATAATAGCAGCTGGTGTATTAAAGTCTGGTTCTCCTGCGCCTAAACCAATTACATCGATCCCTTTATCTTTCATTTCCTTAGCTTTTGCTGTAATAGCTAGTGTTGTCGATGGTGTTAACGCGCTTACTCTTTTTGCTAGTTTCATCATTTCTTCCCCCTAGATACTATAACGTTTTAAAAGCTCACCATTTTCAAAAGCAGCATAATAAAAATTAAAACGCCCTTGTTTATCTATATATACTACTTCCCATAATGGAATTTTGTTCTCTATTCCTAACTTAACTTTATGTATTTCTTTTGGATCTCTTTCATTTGTTACTTTTTCTATAATTTCCTGCTCTGTTAAACCTTCACTTTTTTTCCTAGCGATAATATTTCCATCCTGTACCCAAGCAATCATTTCATTATTTGTATCATCCTTACCTGTCAAAACAATAGCTTGTTCTTTACCATGGTAGTAATCACTACTAGCAACAGTTTTTAAATAGCCTTGTTTAACAGCAAGTTCTTCTGCTTGCTTTTTTTCATCATTTAATGGTGATAGAGATGATTGGTAAGTTGATATAAAAAATAAAGCTAGAAATACGATGCCTAATCCCAGGATGATTAACCATTTTTTCATATATACCTCATTTAAGTTCGATAAATTGTAAAGACTGCGTTTTCTGGATTTTCTTTATCAAGTGCTAGTCCAAACATTAAATCCTGTTCTTTTAAAGTTCGATTTAAACTATCAACAATTTTATAAAGTTCCTTTGTATATTCAATCTTAGTTGTTGATAATACTTCAATCTTTGTATTCATGTTGCTCCTCCTAAAAATGTATATGGATATACATCACAATATTGTCATTATACCACACGAAATAACTGATTCCCCTATATTCTCATGCTTTTGTTTAAAAATGTCTAAAAATCGTTTAATAGTTCATCAATTGTATTTATTTTGATTTTATTTCTAGGAATAAGCTTCAAAAATTCTTCCCCATAATTTGCATTAATAATTCGATTATCTAATACAAATAATGACCCTTGATCTTTTTCATTACGAATTAAACGGCCATAGCCTTGTCTAAATTTAAATACAGCAAGCGGTAGTGCTAAATTCGAGAACGAATTTTCACCTGCTTTCTTTAGTAAATTTGATTTAGCAATAAACATAGGTTTTTCAGGATTCGTAAAAGGCAAGCGTACAATGATTAAACAATCTAATTCTTCATTTGGTAAGTCAATTCCTTCCCAAAATGTGTTTGTTCCTAATAAAATTGTTTGTTTTGATTGTAAAAATTGTTTAATTAATCTTTGCTTTCCACCTTGAGAAAAACCTTGTGCTAAAACAGTTGATTGAATTGAATTGGTTGAATCAACTAAATGATCATAGGTTTGTTTTAGCAAGTCAAATGCAGTAAATAAAACTAATGTTCTACCTTTAATTTTATTTGCTATTTTACTGATTGCATTCGCGGTTTGGAACGCATATTCTTCTAAAGATATATCTTTAATTCCCTTTAAATCAGTAGGAATATATACCTTCATTCCTTGTTGGAAATCTAATGGAACTGGATAAATCTTTTCGATAACATTCTCTTCAGGTAATCCTAGTGTTGATTTCATATAAGTAAAAGTGTTTTTTAAACTCATTGTTGCAGACGTAAATATAATCGAATCACGGTCAGCGATTAAAAACTTGTTGATTAAGTCTGCATTATTTACTTTTTCACTATATAACATCGTCGTATGGAATGAACCTTTAGATTCAGTATCCATCCATCTAATAAACTGTTCATTTTGATCAAATAGGATTTCCTGTAAACCATTTTTCATTAAGTATAATTGGCCAATTATCATTTTAAATTCATTTATCATCGATTTTTGAAATGAATTTGCTTTCAAGTCACTAGTCAGTTTAAAATATTTTTCACATTCTTTAAATAAAGAATTATTCGTATTTACTAATCGATTTGCACACTCAATGATTACCTTCCAATTTTGGCTAGAAGTATTATTATCATTTAATGTGATTGATTGTCTTATATTATCTTTATCAAATTCATTTTGCTTTGATAAGATAAAATCTCTCAATAACCTGAATAGTTCATCTGATTCATATTTTATTTCTTTTATATAATGGTCTATTTTTTTCCACCATTTCACTCGAGTTTCATTCAATTCATCTAGCTTATATAACCGATGAACAAGCTCATTTCCATCTGAAGTACTTAACCGGCTCAAATATTGATAATATTTTAAGCACGAAAATGTAATCCCAAAAGTCTTCGATGATGTTTCTTCAAGCGAATGTGCCTCATCAATAACAATATTTTTAACAGAGTTTAATAAATGTTCTTTATTTTTCAAAGTTGATAATAAATAAGCATGATTTGTAATGATTAAATCAGCAAGCATTAACTGATTTTTTGCTCTTTGATAAAAACAGTTATGATACCAAGGATTTGACCTTTTATTTTCACTTTCATCATTACAGCATACTCGTTCCCATAAATGAATCCCACCAGATGGTAAAGAAAGCTCATCAAGTTCACCGCTTTCTGTTTCTGTTAGCCAAACACAAATCATTGCTTTGGATAAAATACTATCGTAGTTATCATCAAATTCATCTATTACATATTCAAATTTTTGCAGACAAAGATAATTTTTTTTACTTTGTATTGAAGCTACTTTTAATTGAAACGGCAATAATGTTTCTACTGTTGGTAAATGTTTTTTCGTAATTTGTTTTTGCAATGAAATTGTACTAGTACTAATGATGACTTGCTTACCAAACTGTTTTGAGAAAAAAGCAGACGGAATTAAATATCCAAAGGTTTTCCCCACGCCTGTACTTGCCTCAGATAAAAGCATTTTATTTGATTGAAATGCTTCAAAAACATCCTGCATATAAGAAATCTGTTCTTCTCTTTTATGAAAAGTTGGCATCTCAACTTCCATTCGCTGGTTTAAATCGCGCTGCAAGTATTCTTTAAACTCAACAAAGTCCTCTTCTTCCTGAGGTAAACTGAATTTACTTTTTTTAATCGCTACTCTTCTAAACTCTTCTATATTTTCTTCTTTTATTGTAGACTCTGATTTTTTTTGAATTAAATCAGAAATATAATATGTAATGTCACTTTTGAAGCTTTTACTTAGATTTTCAAGTATTTTCAATGAAGCATATGGTAAACCTTCCAACTTTTTAAGTAAGATCGTTAATAGTTCTGCTGTTACTTCAGCATCACTATCAGCTTGATGTGGATTTTCGTGTTCAATATGAAATACTTTTGCTAAATCTGACAGCTTATAGCTAGATAATGTCGGATATAAAATTCTTGTCAATTCAACTGTATCAATTGATAAAGGATGGATTTTTTTGAATCCCACACGTTCGAATTCTTTTTGTAAAAATGTTAAGTCAAAATGAACATTATGAGCTACAAAGTATGCATCCTCAAAGATAGGATATAATTCCTCTGCTATTTGTTCAAACTGTGGTGCATGAGACACCATATCTTTATTTATCCCTGTTAACTCACTGATAAAGGTTGGAATTTCAATAAGCGGATTGATAAAACTAGAAAATTGCTCAATTACTTCTCCGTTCTCAAGTACAAAGGCTGCAATTTGAATAATTCGATCTTGACCTCTACTGTTGTTACCTGTCGTTTCTAGGTCAACTACAACAAACTTATTCACTTTTTGCCACCTCCATTTTCTCTATTGTGATTATTTTGCATAAAACAAATTAAACAATACAAAAAAATCCCCTAAAAAGAGGGGATTTCCATTACTTAATTGTCCCTGCTATTTCTTTACCAATCATTTCGACAATTTCATTGTTATCATTTAATATTGCAATATTTGGTACATGTTGATCAAGCTTTTCTTCTTCAACTTGACCGTAAGCGATGATGATTACTTTATCGCCTTCTTGAACAAGTCTAGCTGCCGCTCCATTTAAACAAATAACTCCACTTCCACGTTTTCCTGGGATTACGTATGTTTCAAGTCGAGCACCATTATTGTTATTTACAATTTGTACTTTTTCATTTTCACGAACATCTACTGCATCCATTAAATTTTCATCAATTGTAATACTACCAACATAATTTAAATTTGCTTCAGTTACAGTAGCTCTATGAAGCTTTGCTCTCATCATTGTACGAATCATCTATTTTTCCCCCTACATACGATCAAATATCAACGATTAAATTATCAATTAATCGTGCATTTGAAAATTTCACAGCGATAGCTATGATGATTTTTCCATTGATTGTATCTATTTTTTCTAAATTAGGATATGAATAAATATTTATATAATCAATTGTGCCAGATGTTTCAGTTTTAATCGTTTGAGCAATCTGTTCAATTAGTTGCTCAACATTATGTTCTCCATTTTTAATATCATCTACGGCTTTTTGTAAGCTTTTATATAAGAATGGAGCTTCTAATCGCTCATTTTCAGTTAAATAAATATTTCTAGAACTTTTTGCTAATCCATCTTCTTCTCTAACAGTTGGAATTGCATTTAAAGTTACTGGAATATTATAATCCTCAATTAACCCTTCGATTACGGCAACTTGTTGAGCATCCTTTAACCCAAAATAGACATCGTTAGGTCCAACAATATTAAATAATTTAGTAACGACTAATGCTACTCCATCAAAGTGACCTGGTCTCTTTTCGCCACAAAGTACATCAACTCGTTTCGTTACCTTCATTGTAGATTTTAATTCATTTGGGTACATTTCTTCAACTGTTGGATAAAATAGGTAATCTACCCCAGCATTACTTGCGATCTTTTCATCTCTTTCAAAGTCTCTTGGATATTTGTCAAAATCTTCATTTGGTCCAAATTGGGTAGGATTAACAAATATACTTAATACGACAAGGTCATTTTTTCTTCGTGCTTCTTTTAATAATGTTACATGACCTTCATGAAGATAACCCATTGTTGGTACAAATCCGATTGTTTGTGTATTTCGTCGAGATTTCAGTTCATCTCGTAAATCTTTTATTTTATGAAAAACCTTCATTGCGAACTTCCCCCGTATAATGCCTTTAACTGTTCTTCCTTCATAGTGAAAGAATGCTTATCATCAGGAAACTGTTTAGCCTTCACTTCTTGAACATATGATGCGATTGCATTTTCGATTGTCGTCGAAACATTTGCATATTGTTTAACAAACTTTGCAACCTTTCCAACACCATAAGTTATTAAGTCATGATAAACAAGAACTTGACCATCACATTCAACACCAGCACCAATCCCGATTGTAGGTATTGATAGATCATGTGATATATCTTTTGCAATTTGTTTTGGAATACATTCTAACACAATCGCAAATGCGCCTGCTTCTTCACATTTTTTGGCATCATTAAACAATTTCATTGCACTTTCAGAATCACGTGCTTGAACTTTATATCCACCTAAGACACCTACTGACTGAGGCGTTAAACCTAAGTGGGCAACGACAGGAACTCCAGCAGCTGTTAATGCTTTAATGACTTCTAAAACATGTTCATCTGCACCTTCAAGCTTTACAGCATGCGCATCCCCTTCTTGCATAATTCTGCAAGCACTTCTTAATGCTTCTTCTTTTGAAATATGATAAGACATAAAAGGCATATCAGTAACAATGAAAGTATTTTTAGCTCCTCGTTTAACAGCTTTAGAATGATGGATCATGTCATCAACCGTAACCTTTATGGTTGAATCATATCCTAATACCACATTGCCAAGTGAATCCCCTACCAAAATCATATCCACTTCACTTTTTTCAGCTAATAATGCTGATGGATAATCGTAAGCTGTAATCATTACGATTGGATCCTTGTTTTCCTTCATTGATACAAAATCCTTTGTTGTTTTCATCTCGTTTCCTCCTTTTGAATGAAGAGGAAATGGGGGCTACAATAAAAAACCTTTGCTCAGGAGAGAACAAAGGAAAATTGTAAACCATCTCATTCCTCTGTCCCAGTCCAATAATGGATCAAGGCAGACACATTTTTATATTTAAAAGGTATAGCTTGGTGTAGTTCCTATTAGGATACCACCCATTTCAATCCATATTATAACAATTTATCAAGAATACGACTAGAATTATTTATTAAATGAAATATCAGCAGAATAAATCGTATGAATCAAACCTGCAGGATCTTCAATTAAAAGCTGACCCTCATCAGTAATACCAATTGCATGGCCAAATATTTCTTCAGTTAATGTCGTTGCCTTTATTTGTTTCCCTAATGAAATAGCATAGCTTTCCCAAAGAATTTTTATCGGTTTAAATCCTTTTTCAATGAAAATTTCATAATACTTTTCAAATTCTGCTAAAATGACTTGAATTAATTTAGCACGCAAAAATGGTTGTCCTTTTTCAATTCTTAATGAAGTTGCAATATCAGAAAGCTCTAATGGATAATCACTTTCAACTTGATTCACATTGATTCCAATTCCGATTACGACGCTTTTTATACAATCTGCATCACCTTGCATCTCGGTTAAAATCCCACAAACCTTTTTATGATTAATTAATAAATCATTTGGCCACTTTATATTCGGATGAATTCCTGTTACCTTTTCAATTGCAGAAGCAATCGCAACCGCTGTCAGTAAAGTAAGCTGTGGCGCAACTCTAGGTGAAATAGATGGTCTAAGGATTAAACTCATTGCTATTGCTTTCCCATCTGATGTGACCCAATTCCTTTGTAGTCTGCCACGTCCCTTTAATTGTCTCTCAGCAACAACGATCGTCCCTTCAGGAGCGTCATTCATTACCAACTCATTTGCAATAATTTGAGTAGAATTTACCTCTTCTTGATAGACTATTTGTCGACCAAACTTTTTTGTTTCTAACCCCAATTGGATATCAGTTGAAGTCATTCTGTCTGATTTACCAATAATTTTGTACCCAACTTTACGTACTGCCTCTACTTCAATACCTTCTTCTTGTAGCTCTTTCATGTACTTCCAAATTGCGGTACGTGAAATTCCTAATTTATCACTCAAATATTGCCCTGATAAATATTGATCATGATTTTCTGTGAATAGCTGTATGATTTGTTCTTTTACTTTTGATGCCACTTTTGAAACCACTCCTTTATCTCAGGTTGGTTATTGTCTAATTTTTCTTCTACAATTAGCATTTCGATTTCACTAATCACTTCTTTTAACCATGGTCCAGCTTTTTCATTTGTCCATTTCAATAAATCATTACCTGTAAAGCATAATTCAGCTTTTGAATGAATTGATAATTGATTGTACTGATCTGTTAATGATTCTTCAGTTCTTCTCTTATCTACATTCCCTAATACGTTTTGTAATCGCTCATACTTGATTGCATGCGCTAAACCTGTTTTGTATAATTCTGAATGACTCCACTCTATTTCATCTTTTTCTAACAATAAATATATGGTTAGAATATGTTTTATTCGTTCATTCGACATTTTCCAGTTTCGGAGTATAGACTCGGGTTGTTCAAACTTCCCAAATAGTAGAATCAATGCCCAAAACTCTTCGATTGTCTTTAAATTTTCGATTGGCAGAGATTGCATTTTTGTAAAAATCTGTTTGCCATCTTTAAAGTTAGGTAGATGTTGAATCAGGTTCGTATCAATACATAATTGAATTGCATTCTTTGGAGATTTTCCGATTAGCATTTTCTCAAATTCTACACTGATTCGCTCAGTCGCTATTTTTTCGATTAACGAACAATTTGCTTGGATTGCATGAAACGTATCATGATGCATTGTAAAATCTAACTGGCTAACAAAACGAATTCCCCTCATCATCCGTAAGGCATCTTCATGAAATCTTTCATTTGGATTTCCAACAGCTTGTATTAATTTCTGTTCTATTGCTTCTTCTCCGTTAAACGGATCTATATAGTTTTCTTCTACATCCATTGCTATTGCATTCATTGTAAAATCTCTTCGTTTTAAATCTTCTAGAATTGATTTTACATAAATCACTTCCGAAGGTCTTCTAAAGTCTTCATATGTTGATTCTGTTCGAAATGTTGTAATTTCATATGAATCATTTCCTTCAATGACTAAAACTGTGCCATGCTGTAGACCTGTAGGCACAGTTTTTGAGAAAATACTCATTACCTCTTCAGGTAAAGCGGAAGTTGCGATATCTATATCTCCAATTACTCTGTTTAGTAATTTATCTCGTACACAACCACCAACAAAATAAGCATCATATCCATTTTCGATTAGTTTCGTTAAGATTGGTTTTGCATTTTCAAATATATTCATGATTCATTTAGCCCTAATAATTCCTTATAGATTGATAAGTACTGTGAAACAATCTGAGATGAATGGAATCGCTCCTTTACCAGTTCAATTGAGCGCTTAGAAATTTTCTGGTGTAGTCCCTCATCTTTTAATAAATTTAGTGTGTGATACGTAATTTGCTCAATATCTCCTAAATCACATAAGTAACCATTTTCACCATGCTCAATCACTTCAGGGATTCCACCGATTCTTGTACCTATACAAGGCACGCCGCATGCCATAGCTTCTAAAAGTACAAGACCAAAGCTTTCTTTTGATGATAATAACAGCTTCACATCACTCATCGATAACAATTCTTCAACATTTTCTTGTTTTCCTAAAAATAATACATCTTTTTCTATACCAAGTTCATTTACTAATTTACAAAGTACTGAAAGCTCTGGTCCATCACCAACTAATAGTAGTTTAGCTGGGATCTCTTTTCGAACTAAATTAAAAACATTTACAACATCTTTCGTTCGTTTTACTTGTCTAAAATTAGAAATATGAATAATGACTTTTTCATGTTCCTCTATTCCATATTCAGCCTTTAACTTACGACAATTCCGTTTATAGTAAACTCGTTCATCAATGAAATTGTAAACCGTTTGAATATCCTTATCCGGACTAACAAGTTCATTTGTTTGGAGAATTAGATCATTTGATACAGCAGTAACTGCATCAGATTTTTCGATTCCAAATTTTATTAATTCTGTTAAAGAAGGATCGTAACCTAATACGGTAATATCTGTGCCATGTAATGTTGTAACGATTTTAACCTCATGATGAATCATTTGTTTCGCTAAAAAAGCACAAACAGCATGTGGAATTGCATAATGCACATGTAGTATATCTAATTTTTCACGATTCGCTACTTCTGCCATCTTACTAGCTAACGCTAAATCATACGGAGGGTATTGGAATACCGAGTATTGATTTACTTCTACAGCATGATAGTAAATATTTGGATTTACTTTATTTAATCGAAAAGGCATACTTGATGAAATAAAATGAATCTCATGTCCTTGCTCCGCTAATAATTTACCTAGTTCAGTAGCGATAACCCCAGAACCACCAACAGTGGGATAACATGTGATCCCTATTTTTAATTTCATTTTATCTCTCCTAATAATCTTCTCTTTTTCGTTCTTAAAGAAGCCAATCAGCATTTAACATAAGCGGTTTTTTACTCATAAACCCTTCACCAAAAGAAATACCAACTTCTTTTCCAATCATCTTCTCTCTTGCTATTACACTATTTACATAGTCATTTGTTAAAGGCGTCGCTACACCAGATTCACCAGGGGTAAATTGACTTTCATATGCTTCTAAAGCCAATTGCTTATCATTGATTGTTTCTGAAATATCAACAATAAAATTGGGTTTATGAAATCCATTGATCATGTATTGAAACACATTTTTCACTTTATGGGCTTCATAATTTGAAGTTGCATGATATTTTCGAATCCCCGCAGAAAAAACCGCTTCTTCAATAATTTTTGTACAATTACCGTGATCTGGATGTCGATCAATTTCATATGGAGAAAATACAATGCTTGGTTTTGTCATTCGAATTAATTGAACGACTTCCTTGATCGTATCTTCACTTACATATAGTCCTCTGTCAGGTAATGACAAATTAAAACGCTTTTTAACACCTAACACTTCATCTGCTTTTTCAGCTTCTTTTCTTCTTGTCGTTGTATCTCCATTTGAAGAAAGTTCTGCTTCCGTTAAGTCACAGATTGCTACTTTATATCCTAACTTTGTTAGTTTCGCAATTGTTCCGGCCATGCCAATTTCAACATCATCTGGATGGGCACCAAATGCTAACACATCAAAATAATCCAATATATTCACTCGCTTCCAAACTAACATCTAAATTTTACAATCGCCTTTGCTGAGCTGAGAGTTAATTGCAACAGGTTCTGCAATACATCACTTTGTCTAAATAAAGCATTACATTGTTTTTTGAGGCTAAAGTTGCCAATAGATTTCTAAAAATTATGAGTAACTCAATCCATAATATTTTCTAAGCCATAGACAAGTTCTGAAAGCTTCATTACCTCTTCAATTGAAACCTTTACGCCTGACATGAATGATGCTCTATTCATAGAATCATGTCGGACTGTTAATAATTGTCCATCTCCGCCAAATAGAACTTGCTGATGTGCAACTAAGCCTGGCAATCTTACACTATGTACTCTCATGCCATTAAGATCTGCTCCTCTTGCTCCTTTTTCAGTTTCAACTTCATTTGGATGACCTTGTCGTTTATATTCTCGTGCTTCTTCAATCATTTGTACAGTTTTTAGTGCTGTTCCAGACGGTGCATCTAATTTTTGGTCATGATGAAGCTCTATGATTTCGATGTCTTTAAAATATTTAGCAGCCATTGCAGAGAACTTCATCATTAAAATTGCACCAATTGCAAAATTCGGCGCAATAATACAGCCTAACCCATTTTGAGAAGCCAGCTCTTTTAATTCGGCTAATTCATCATTCGTAAATCCTGTCGTACCGATTACAGGACGAATGCCGTTTTTTAATGATAAAAATGCGTGTTTTTTGCCAATCTCCGGCGTTGTTAAATCAACTAAAACATCAAATTTCTCATTTTCAATACACGCTTCTAATGTTTCATAAACAGCTGCTTCACCCTTATATTGCGGGTAAAACTGTTGAACAGATCCTCCGCCATATTTATAATCAACTGCAGCAACAAGTTCAAAATGCTCAGTTCTTTCAATTAACTGAAGTGCCTCTGTACCCATTTTTCCTCTTGGTCCTGCCAATACAACGCGAATTACTTTCTCCATATGATTCAATCCTTCCTTGTCCAACGATCTTTATCTCGAGTATTAAATTTATCCATTACCATATCATGGGCTTTTGCTAAATCAATATTTAAACTATTTGCCAAACAAATCATCACAAATAACACATCGCCCAGCTCTTCTTCAATTAGTTTTTCTTTTTCTGTATTTTTTTTTGGTTTTTCACCATATGTATGATTAATTTCTCTAGCTAATTCACCCATTTCTTCAGTTAAACGAGCCATCATTGCTAAAGGACTAAAATATCCTTCTTTAAATTGTCCAATATATGTATCTACTTCATTTTGCATTTCTTTCATCGTTTTTTCGTGCATACTAATTTCAACTCCTCAACTAAATCTTATCGAAATGACCACATTTTGACAAATTATATATTATTTTACTTGAAAAAAATACAAGATAAGATAAAAATAAGAGTTTAGGGTGATTTTATTAGTATGGAGGAAGTTTATGATTTTTAATTTGAAGTTACGCAATATCTTTTTTATTCTTTTAGGCTCAGCAATTTTTTCTTTTGGTATTTTGAACATTAATATTCCAAACAATCTAGCTGAAGGAGGGTTCACAGGAATAAACTTAATTCTTTTAGCAGAATTTCATATTCCTGTATGGATTTCAAATTTAGCGTTAAATATTCCATTATTTTTTATAGGATGGAGATTACTTGGAACAGTTACAATGCTCTATACAATTATTGGAACAGTTGCAGTATCTTTTTTCTTAAAATTATTTGAGAAATTCCCATTTACAATTGATGTACATGGAGATTTAATGTTAGCTTCATTATTTGCTGGTGTATTTATCGGGGTTGGACTTGGAATCATTTTTCGTTTCGGAGGTACAACTGGTGGTGTTGATATAATTGCTCGTCTTGCATATAAATACAAGGGCATAAATATGGGTAAAACAATGTTTATTTTCGACTTTGTGGTTATCACATTATCATTATTAACTTATTTAAAAGCTTATGAAGCAATGTACACATTAGTTGCTGTATTCGTTGGAGCAAGAATTATCGACTTCATGCAAGAAGGAGCTTACGCTGCACGTGGCGCAAATATCATTTCAGATAAAAATGATTTGATTGCTGCACGAATTATGAAGGAGATGGAACGTGGAGCGACCTACTTAAAAGGGACAGGTACATTTACTGGTGAAAGTAAAGATGTTTTATTCTGTGTCGTTCCAAAAAACGAATTAGTTCACCTAAAAAATATCATTCAAGATATTGATCCACATGCTTTTGTTGCCGTAACAGAAGTTCATGATGTATTAGGTGAAGGCTTTACCCTTGACGAAAATAAAGTACCAATACAGCCATAAAAAAAGAGGTTCTTAGCATTTGCTAAGAACCTCTTTTTATTTGCATTAATCTTCGTCACTTTGCATTCCTGTATAGATTAATACTAATCTTAATAACTCTACAACCGCTACAGCTGCTGCTGCTACATAAGTTAATGCTGCAGCATTTAAAACACGTTTTGCATATACATTTTCGTTCGAATTTATAATCCCACTTGTTGTCATTATATTTAATGCTCGGCTAGATGCATTAAATTCAACTGGTAAAGTTACAATTTGGAATAAAACACCTAGTGCTAAAAGGAGAATTCCGACTAATAGCATTCCTGATGCCTGAGAAAAAATCCCAATTAAGATAAAGATCCAAGAGAAGTTTGAGCTAAAATTTGCGACAGGAACTAATGAATGTCGAAATCTTAAGAAACTATAATCATTTGCATCTTGGATTGCATGACCTACTTCATGGGCTGCAACAGCAGTACCAGCAACAGAATGACCATGATAGTTTGCAGATGATAATCGAACTACTTTGGCACGCGGATCATAATGATCAGATAAATAACCACGTGTTTCCTCTACTGCAACATTAAATAATCCATTGTCATTTAATATTTTTCTTGCTACCTCTGCACCTGTCATTCCTGATGTAGAGCTTACTTTTGCATATTTATTAAAAGTAGATTTCACTTTAAATTGTGCATAAATCGGAATGATTAACACAAGTAGAAAGTAAATAATAAAACCCATTGCTATTCCTCCAAAGAAAGATATTTTAGAATATTGTAATGATTAATTGGGAAATTTGTCAATCATTATGCTCTCTTTGCTTTTTGTTTTTGTTCCGCTCACCTATATATTTTCTCCATCCAACATAACAAAGAGTACCGACTATGATACCACCTGTCGTAAATAATGTCCAAAATGTTGCTGGCGGAAATATTGAGTTTCCTTGTTCAAAAATCATTAGTAACTCTGTTTGAGTCTGATCTAGTTTTTGACTAAATGCAGGTAAAGCCTCTTTATTCACACGATAGTCGTCTAAAAATGAAACGAGTGAATTGATTTTCTTTATTTCATCATACGAAAGATCACTTAATAAGCTTGGGTAAATGATCTCAAATTGGTGTAAAAATTGATTTAATTGAATATCATATGCTTCTGTATTACCTCTTTTATAAGCAGCATCCATATTATGTAAAGGTGTCATAACGGCATTTTTCATTTCTTTCCACATTGGTTGAACAGATGTTTCCCTTGCATCAATTAATAGCCTTAATCCAAGAACTTTTGCAATTTTTTCTTGAGAATCACTAGCATCATTTTCTAATGATTGCAAAGCATTTTGGAAAGTCACAGAAATCGTTTCTAAATCTTTTGGTGTAAAATCCTTATTCTTTTTTGCACTTTCCATATATTTCACTTCAAATTGTTCAATGAGATTTGCACTGTGAACATAATCACCTTCTTGAACTAATGATAGTGATTTTTCTATTAAAGAAGTTTCGGAATCTATTTTAGCTAAACTTTTTTGATGATTAAATGAAAAGAAAATAAAAAAAATGCTGATTCCCACTATTAATTTTTTCATCAAATCCCTCCCTCATAACTACTAATAATTATGAGAGAACGGACAAGAATAGAACCGATCAGATCGAAGCTCTATTTTTAAAAATTAACTGGAAATAAGCAATTAAAATAACAAATATTGATAACCAAAAAGTAAATAAAGCAATCCATTCCTGGTATAACCCAAGCATACGATAAGAAGGCATAGTTCCAAATACATAATCAAAAATTAAATCCTGTAAAATCCAAATACTAGCAACCGCTAAATGCCATTTCTTAACTTTAAACATAGGGGCATATAGAAGCGCTTGTAGTGCCATACCGGCATGGGAAAGGATTAACATGATGGCAATTTGATTCAGTTCACCCTCTATGTATAAAACAGCACCATTCATGGCAACTGCCCAAATACCATATTTGACTAAACTTACGTATGCTAAAGCTTCTATTAATCCACTTTGTTTTTTGAAAAACCATAATAATAAAACAAAACAAAAAAACAGAGATGCTGTTGGGCTATCTGGAACAACTATTCTTAGCCAGGCAGGGGTCTCAATTAATTGATATTGATACCATACATAGCCATATATTGTTCCAAGTACATTTACTATGAATAAGGCAATTAAACTCGATCGTAGCCTCATTAAACTGTAAAGAACGTTCACATTCACACTTCACTTTCATTTGTACTAAATGACTAACTGTATTTTATAACACAACGTTCACAATTCCAATGACAAAAGTCCTATCCGACATGTTATTATCTCAGTATAAGATATGTATTAAAAAAAGAGTCGAAAATTCGACTCTTCTTTATTATTCAGCTTGACCAGCTTTCGAAACAAATTCAGCTAGGACTTTCAGTTCTTCATCAGTACCTTTAAATACGCCAGCTGGCATTGCTTTTTGACCTTTAACTGCAATTTCTGCAATTTGTTCTGGTTTTAAACCGCTGTTTTGAAGACTTGGTGCTGCCGCTCCACCTTCAAGGTTATCACCATGACATGATACACATGTATTTTTTTGTAATAACTTGTATGCAGGATCTTCTTTATTCAGCTCAACAAAAGCACGGATTTTACCTTGCTCTTTTTGTTTTTTCCAATCATGGTGAGCTGTTGCTTCCCATGTTAAATAAATAACCCCTGCAAAACCAAGTAACATAAAGCCAGTAGCTAAAGGTCGTTTAGAAGGTTTTCTTTCAGTACTACGGTCTAAAAATGGCGCTAATAATAAACCACCAAACGCTAGACCAGGAATTACGAAAGCACCTAATACGTTATAATCACCTGAAGCAAAGCTATATTTTAAGAATTGATATAAGAATAAGAAATACCAGTCTGGTAATGGTGTATAACCAGTATCAGTTGGATCAGCAATCCTCTCAAGTGGAGATGGATGTGCAATTGTTAATGTTAAGAATCCTGCTAAGAATACTGCTCCTACCATCCATTCTTTTAATAAGAAGTTTGGCCAGAATGCTTCAGTTTTTCCAGGATACTCAGAATAATCTTTTGGAATATTTGCTTTACGACCTGCCATTGTAGGTACACGTGAGTCACCTACAAATTTCATTCCTTTACCGCGATGCATGTTCTCCCTCCTTTATTTCGACACACTTTAGTTAGTAACTAAAGCCCATGCACTAAATCTTATAGTGGACCTGAAATACCTTGCTTACGAATGATCATGAAATGCGCACCCATTAGAGCAAGTAAAGCACCAGGTAAGAAGAATACATGAATTGCGAAGAAACGAGTTAGTGTTTGTGCACCGATGATTTCCGGATGACCTGCAATTAACGTTTTTACTTGCTTACCAATAAATGGTGTTTGTTCAGCAATTTGCAGACCTACTTTAGTCGCAAATAATGCTTTCATATCCCAAGGTAATAAATATCCAGTAAAGCCTAATCCAAGCATTACGAAGAAAATTAAAACCCCTACAATCCAGTTAAGCTCACGAGGCTTTTTATATGCGCCTTGGAAGAATACACGTAAAGTATGTAAGAACATCATAACAATTACTAAACTTGCACCCCAGTGATGCATACCACGAACGATTTGTCCGTATGCAACGTTGTTTTGTAAGTAATAAACTGATTCCCAAGCATTTTTAATATCCGGAACATAATACATTGTTAAGAACATTCCAGATAAAATTTGAATTACTGTAACGAAAAATGTTAATCCACCAAAGCAATATACGAATGCTGAAAAATGATGTGCTGGATTAACGTGTTCTGGTACTTCGTGATCAGCGATATCTCTCCACAGAGGTGTAATTTCTAATCGCTCATCTACCCAGTCGTAAATTTTGTTTAACACGATTATTTTCCTCCTTGTGGTAACGCTTTACCAAGATAAAAAGCATCTTTTTCCACTTTTACTTGATAATGATCAAGTGGTGCAAGTGGTGGTGTTCCTTTGACATTTTGACCATTTTTTTCATAACGACCACCATGACATGGACAGAAGAATTGATTTGGATTATCCTTATTGTCATTCCAACCTACTGTACAGCCTAAATGCTTACAAACAGGTGATAATGCAATGATATCTCCATTTTCATCCTTGTAAACCCATGCAGAATGAGGAGCATCAGATTTTACCCAACCATCAACTTGCTTAACTTTAAAGTCAAAGCGTTTTGGTTCGTTTGTTAAATCTTTCAGTAATCCTACCTGCACTAATGATCCAGCTTCTTCTTTTTGTAAAACTGGGTCAATTGCAAAACGTGCTAACGGCATTAGCATTCCTGCAGCCATGAAACCGCCTACACCAGTTAACGTGTAGTTTAAGAACTGGCGTCTTGAAACCTTTTCACTCATGAAAATTCCCCCCTCTATCACAAGTACTCCTGTACGGACAACAGCTATAATAATAAAACTAGGACACTTTCATAATATAATAACAAATTTAGAAGGTCAATAATATCCTAATAATAATCATATTAATAATGTTGTTTTTATTTTTATCCCCATATTTTAGAAAATAATGCATTTAAATACGTTAATTGTTTATCAACAATTACTCTTTGGGTTGTCTCGTCTAAATTATTAATATTTAATGCAGGTAACCAAATTAATGTATCGTCAAACTCTGTATTAGATTGTTTCCAGTCATAGTCACATGTCAAATAAAAGACATGCTTCATCCCGCTTTCGATAAACTCTTGATGCCATTGATTCAATCGTTCTAATTTGTTGTTTTCCCCTAATAAATAAGTAAATTCCGGAGCGATTACAACTCTACCTTTATAGGTACGTTCAATTTCTGATGTAAGAATAATTAGATCCTCACGTTGCTCTGCAAGACTGATTTGATCCTTATGTAAAGATACAGGACAAAGTGGCACAATCATCGTATCAATGTATTGCTGGTGTTCTAAAACCTGTTCTAAATCACTTGTCGTCCATTTCATTTTGCTTCCTTCTTCCTATTTGAAAATACCTTAAACATAATTGTGAAATTTTTGTGAACAAATATCTAATTTCCATTTAACCATATATTACTATTTTAAGAAAGAAAAAAAGTCCTCAAAAAATGAGGACTTTTTAGTTGATCAATTCTTTAAGTAATTAAAGTTTTTAATTGATTTGTTAATTCCTTAAATCTTTTTGCATCTTGCTGATCTAAGGCTTCATCAATCAGTCTCATTAAACGATTTCTTTGGAAATTTATTAATGAATCAGAAAGGAGCTTTTCAGCGATTACCCGATCTTTTTCATTGCTACTTAAGTTTTTTGGTAAATGAGGATTCTCTTCTAAAACTGAAACAAACATTGGATATTGAAAAGAAGATTTAAAATTCAATTGGATATAAATATCTTCATCCCTATTCAGGCGAATATCATGAAATGACTTTTCTGCATCTGTCGTCATTACATTTTGTTTATAAAAATGGAATGGCACTTCTTTCACACAGTTTGTCGACATCACTAATCCTCTTGGACAATACTTAGACTGTTCTACAAAATGAACTTTTTTCATTAAGTAATCATGGCTCATTAAATAATTTAAGATCCAAACACACTCTCTTTGCTTAAGTTGAAAATTACTTAGAAACCATTTCACAAAATCCTTCTTCTCGTTCACAGATACAGGGGTTGCCATTTTATAAATCCCTCCTCTGTCCATCATATTTGTCCCCTTTTTGGCGAATAAAGAATATTACATAATCTCATTTATTCTGTCAAGACGTTCCCTTACTTCTTCCTGAAGGTATTCATCATCCTGAAGTTTTAAGTATACCTCTTTCGCTTCCTGAATTAAGCCTTCTTCAAATAATAAATCTCCGAATTCCTTTAGGAAGGAAATTTCTTGGTTAAAGTCATTATATGCTAAGCGATATTGATTTAATGCCAATTCATATTTTTCAATTCCGTAATATGCTTTTCCTAAGTCCCAATTAAAATGAGGATCAGAAGCTCCATGCTCGATTGCCAATTCGATTGTACCGATTATTTCCTCGTAATCTTCTTCTTCAAATAAAATCCCAACTAACAATTGAACTGCCTCAATTAATGATGGATCATAAATTAAAGCTTCTTGTAAGTGTTTTTTACTTGTATCTAGATTTTTTAATTTACGTGCTAATTTAGCTGCGGACATAAGGCATTCTACATTTGTCTCATCCACCAGTAAAGCTTTTTGTATGATATCGTAGCCTTCTTGATATTGACCTTCTATGTCAAATGCTTTACTTAACCATAAGTGAGCCACTAAGTATTCTGGATCGAAGAAAATTGCTTCCTCAAATATAGGGATACATGCTGCATAGCGTTCTGCTTGAAACAATGTAATACCGTAACCTAATAATGTATGAAAGTCTTTTGATTGTTCAATCCCTTTTTCATAAAAAGGAATTGCTTCTTCCCATTCACCTTCTGCACTTAGGCTTTCAGCTAATCGTAACTCTTTACTTACGCCATTTACTTCAATATCTTGATTCATTAACTTTTCGTAGAATGGAATTGCTTTTTTATAATCGTATTTACTAAAGTAATATTCTCCTAATGCAAAATCTACAACTGGTTCATTCGGTAAAATTCTTTTTGCTTCAAATAATTTTTGTTCAGCAACTTCGTCTAGCCCTTGAACTTGATATAAATCCGCCATTAAAAGTAAAGCTTGAACCTTTGTTTCATTATTTTCTTTTATAGTCAGTAATATTTCTAACGCTTCATCTTCTAAATCTAAATCCAATAGTATTTCTGCATAAATAATTTTTAATTCTTCATCGTCATCATATAAATACACTAGATCTTCAATAATATTTTTTGCCTCATCTAGTAATCCTAGTGATTGAAAAATAATTGCAGCTTCGTATTTTTCTTCATCATTTGCATTTCTTACACTATTTTTTAAAACCTCTAAACCTTTTTCCGTTTGACCATTTTCAATAAGCTGTATAGCTTCATAAATATTACTCATTAAAACACCTCTTAATCCGAACTTCTTACTTTACTAATTCTTGTAATTGCTCTTTAAAATTAGGGAAAGATACTGCTATACACTCAGTGTTTTCAATAAAAGTTTCTCCATCAGCAAGTAGTGATGCGACAGATAACATCATTCCCATTCTATGATCGCCGTGTGAGGCTACATTTGCGCCCTTTAAAGCTTTATTACTTCCTTGTATAATCATACCATCTTTTGTCGCTTCAATGCTTACTCCAAGTTTTGTTAGTTCTGTAACAACTGTTTGAATACGATCTGTTTCTTTCACTCTTAACTCTTCAGCATCTTTAATAATCGTTTCACCTTCTGCTTGAGAAGCAGCTAAAGCCAAGATAGGCAATTCATCAATACATGTCGGAATCTCTTCCCCACCGATTGTTGTACCTTTTAATTTTGCTGATTTCACTCGAAGATCTGCAATTGGTTCACCGTTTACGAATTTTTCATTCTCTAAAGTAATATCAGCACCCATTCTATCTAGTACTGTTAAAATGCCAATACGCGTTGGATTAATACCTACATTTTTTAGCAGGATTTCACTATTTGGAATAATTGACCCTGCTACTAGGAAGAATGCAGCTGAAGAAATATCACCTGGTACAGTTACATTCGTAGCTTTCAATTGTTGACCACCATGAATAGAAACTGTGTTTCCATCAACTACTAATTCACATCCAAATGCCTTTAACATTCTTTCGGTATGATCTCGAGATTTTTCAGGCTCAGAGACGATTGTTGTACCTTCTGCAAATAATCCGGCCAATAAAATTGAGGATTTAACTTGAGCACTTGAAACAGGTGATTCATATGAAATACCCTTTAATTTACCACCTCTAATTGAAATCGGTGTATATGTAGCATCTTCACGTCCATCAATTTGCGCGCCCATCATTTTTAAAGGTTTCGTTACTCGTTTCATCGGTCTCTTTCCAATGGATTCGTCGCCAAGAATAACTGAATGGAACGGTAATCCACTAATGATACCCATTAAAAGTCTTGCAGTTGTACCTGAGTTTCCTACATCTAACACCGAATCTGATTCCTTCAGTCCCTCAATGCCATTGCCATAAACCAGCACTTCATCCTTTTGAACATCAATATGTACGCCTAATTTTCGGAAACAATCAATTGTACTTAAACAATCTTCCCCTAATAAAAAGTTCGTAACTTTTGTCACCCCAGTTGCTAATGAACCAAACATGATGGCTCTATGAGAGATTGACTTGTCTCCAGGAATTATAACTTCTCCAACTAAACTGACTTTATGATTTGAATGTGAATTGTTCATTTTAGACACCTTTTAAAACCTTTCTATATGTTATTTACATTCCATTTTTATGGTTTCAAACCTTTTTTTTAAAGAAAAATCTGTTCGACTAATTACCCTAAAATATTCAATAAATTATCTAAAATAAATTTACATCATGTTACTGATCATTTTTAGAAAAAGAAAATGATATTTTGATTGATTGTCGTATCAAAACATCATTTCCTATTAAAATTATTTAGTTAACAGTGTAAGGAAACGATTCAAATGTTCCTTAATGACTTGTTCATCTAATTCACATAAAATTGGTTTTCCGAAATCTTTTAAAAGTACATAATTTATTTTTAAATCGATGTTTTTCTTATCTTGTTTCATTAATTGTATAATCGGTTCTGTTTGTAAATCTAAGTAAAAAGGATAATCAAGTTGTTTAAACCATTTCACTAATACACGAAACGATAAGTCTACTTCAAATAACTGCTCACTCATATAAACCGAAAATAGGGTTCCAAATGCAATTGCTTCGCCGTGAGTGGTTTTTGAATATCCTAAATACGCTTCTATTGCATGTCCAAGTGTATGACCTAAATTTAAATATGCACGAATGCCACTTTCTTTTTCATCCTTTGAAACAATTTGATTTTTAACCTGAATACCCATTAAAACGGATTGTTCAATTGCATGCTGATCAAGATCGTTCAGTTGATTGATCTGATTCATCAACCAAGAAATATTATCTTTTGATGAAATGAGTGCTTCTTTAATGATTTCAGCAAATCCTGAACGCCATTCCTTAATCGGTAGAGATTGAAGAAATTTAAGTTCATATAGTACAAGCTCTGGTTGATAAAATGCTCCAACAATATTTTTAGCTGTTGGTAGATTGATCGCTACCTTACCTCCGATGGCGCTATCATGAGCTAATAGAGTTGTAGGCATTTGAACGAATCTTATACCACGCATATATGTTGCTGCAACAAATCCTGCTAGGTCTCCAACGACGCCTCCACCTAATGCAATGATTAAACTATTTCGATCCAATTTACTGTCAAAACATTTTGCTAAACACTTTTCATAGTAAGTGAAACTTTTACTTTGTTCACCACAAGGAATAATATATTCATCGTAATTTGATAATTGCTTTTTAACTTCTTCTAAATAATAAGGAGCAACTTGATCATCAGTAATGATGAGTATTTTCGAAACTTTCGGTGAAAAACCTTCAATCATTGACTGCAAACCATTTAATATATCAAACCCAATACATACATTGTATTGTTTAGAGCTTGTATTGACTGCGATGACTTCCATTAAAACTTCCTCGCATACTCACGGTACTCTTCAATATTTCCTTTTAGACGGTCTAATTGATCTGATTCAAATTGCTCAACAATTGCTTTTGCAACCTCCCAAGCAACAATATGCTCAGCCACTACTGAAGCTGCAGGTACAGCACAGCTATCAGAACGTTCGATACTTGCTTCATAAATTTCCTTCGTCTCGATATCTACTGTTTTTAATGGCTTGTACAATGTTGGGATTGGCTTCATTACAGCACGGACGACAATCGGCATTCCTGTTGTCATTCCACCTTCGAAACCACCTGCATTATTTGAATGACGGTAATAACCCTTCTCTTCTGAAAAAGCAATCTCATCATGCACTTCACTTCCAGGGACTGAACCAGCTTTAAAGCCAATTCCAAACTCAACACCTTTAAATGCATTAATACTAACAATTGCTCCAGCTATTTTAGAGTCTAGTTTACGATCATAATGAACGTAGCTGCCAACTCCTGGTGGCATCCCTTCTACAACAACCTCTACAATACCACCCAATGAATCTCCATTTTGTTTCGCTTCATCTATTAACTGTTTCATCTGTTCAGTCGCATCTCGATCGATACATCTTACTTCAGAGTTCTCTGCTTGAATATGTAAATCTTCTACATTTTTATATTGCAATTCTTTTGCTTTTACTCCACCAATTTCAATTACGTGGCTAGCAATTGTAATGCCCAATTCAGATAATAGTTTTTTCGCAACAGCACCTGCAGCAACGCGTACAGTTGTCTCACGAGCAGAAGAGCGTTCTAACACATTACGAACATCCCTAAAGCCATATTTTATCGCACCATTTAAATCTGCATGACCTGGTCTTGGTTTTGTAATACTTCTTTTACCTTCATACTCTAAATTTTCTAAAGGCTCTGCACCCATAATATTAGTCCAGTGTGTGAAGTCTTTATTTTCAACAACTAATGCAATTGGTGAACCTAATGTATAGCCATGTCGAACACCACTTGTAATTTGTGCAGTATCTTTTTCAATCTGCATTCTACGACCTCTACCATAGCCACCTTGACGTCTACGAAGCTCTACATTAATTTCTTCTGACAATATTGGTAAACCCGCTGGAACGCCTTCAATTATCGTAGTTAATTGGGGACCATGCGATTCACCTGCTGTTAAATAACGCATTCCATCACCTTCTATTTATGTAAGATTTAAAATTATTAGTTACTACTATATCACAACCTAATCTTAAATTAATATAAAAAAAGAACCATAAAATGGTTCTTATAACGTTTTTTTATAAAAAAATGTTTCGTTTGATGTAAATGAATACTTTTCTGCATGAAAAATTTGTTCAGTGCTCCCTACAAATAATATTCCATTTTGCTGTAATGAATTTGAGAAATTTGTATAGATTTCAATTTTAGCTTCTTCAGTAAAGTAAATAAGAACATTTCTACAAACGATAATATCAACATTTTTTTCATAAGCATCTAATAGTAAGTTATGTTTTTTAAATTGGATTTGTTTTTTCAATTCCTCACTAACTTGATAGATTGTTCCCTCTTGTTTGAAATATTTCGCTAACAGTTCTTTAGGTACATCTTTAATAGCTTTTTCATTATATACACCAATTTTTGCTTTTGATAATACATTTTCATCTAGGTCAGTAGCAATGATTTGAAATTGATTTGGTTTTAAATGTTTTAATAAGATCATTGCAAGTGTATACGGTTCTTCACCAGTGGAGCATGCAGCACTCCAAATTTTTAATTTGCTATTATTTTTTAAAAATGGTGGTAAAATGGTTTTTTCGAAAACTTCCCAACGATTGGGATTTCGGAAGAATTCAGAAACATTAATCGTCATGCGATCTAGGAATTCATAATAAAGCTCTTTATCTTTCTCCATGCCTTTAAAGAAATCGACAAAAGAACGATAACCCTTTTTTTCATATAAAGATTTTAATCTTCTTTTCATTTGTGATTCTTTATATAAGTATAAATCAATACCAGATTTCTTTTTTACTAAATTTATAAAATCAATATAATCGTCCATAATATTCCCCTATTATTTATTTAAAAAAAAGCCTGCAAATATCTGCTGGCTTTATCTTATCATATAAATTTTAGGATTAGTATACCCACTCTTTAATTAACTTTGAATATTCTATTAACTCTTCGTCTTTAAAGAAAATTCCAATTTCACGCTCAGCGCTAGCAGGTGAATCAGAACCGTGAATAATGTTTTTACCAACTGTTGCAGCATATTCGCCACGAATAGTTCCTGGAGCAGAATCTTTTGGATTCGTTGCACCCATCATAAGACGTGCGGTAGCGATTACATTTTCACCTTCCCAAACCATTGCAAAAACAGGGCTTGAAGTGATGAAATCTACTAATTCTCCAAAGAATGGACGCTCTTTATGCTCAGCATAGTGAGTTTCTGCTTGTTCTTTTGATACTTGCATTAATTTTGCGCCTACTAATTGGAAACCTTTTTTCTCGAAACGAGATACGATTTCTCCGATTAAATTACGTTGTACTCCATCAGGTTTTACCATTAAATAAGTTCTTTCCATCATGCTCGACCCCTCTAGTTCAATTATGTATAAACAATACAGTAGAATAGTATCATCTATTTCCAAAATTATCAATAGTTAAAAATCTTATTATTTTAGAAAAATTGGAATCGCTTACAGATACGTAGGGAGTATGAAATAAATACTTTTTTTCAGGGGGGTAATGTTTTTATTCGTTTCACACTTTAACACTTATGTAAAACACTAGGAAAGCCAAAAGAGGCAGTTACAAAAATGCATTAGCATTTCATGCCTGCCTCTAATTCTTTCTATTACCGATATTTTTAGCAATTAAGATCAACATTTCCTTTGCTTCATGATTTGGTAATATTTCAATGCATTTTAAAGATTTGTTTAAATATTCTTCACTGATTCTTCTAGCTTCTTTAATATAGCTACTTTTACGTATTTGGTTGATAAGAGGTTTGACCTTTTCTGGATTAATACCTTCGTAAATTGAAGTAATTCTATCCTTTAATGATTGATCTTGCATAGCAAAAAGGACAGGTAATGTAATATTCCCTTGAATTAAATCACTACCAGCAGGTTTACCCAATTCTTTTTCTGATGCGGTGAAATCTAAAATATCATCCATTATTTGATATGACATTCCTAAATAATAACCGTAATCTCTTAGGGCCTTTTGAATTGAAGCAGATGCACCCGATGCAATTGCTCCTATTTCACAGCTTGCTGAAATTAACAATGCCGTTTTTCTTTTAATTCTCCTTAAATAGCACTTTACATTTTGTTCATAATTATATTTATCTTTAATTTGCTCTATTTCTCCTAAGCAAATTTCTAGTATTGTATTAGACAATTTTTGATGTGCTTCAGGAATCTCAATTTCAGACATACACTCTAGTGCTTTGGCAAAAAGAAAATCTCCTGCATACATCGCAACTCGATTATCATACGTAGAGTTGATTGTAGGTTTGCCTCTTCTTAGACTAGCTTCATCTATTACATCATCATGGACTAATGATGCCATATGAATGATTTCCAAAGTTGCAGCTACATGTTTAATAGATTGAAGGTTATATTGTCCAAATTTAGCACTAAGTAATACAAATAATGGCCTAATTCGTTTCCCACCTGATTGAAGTAGCTGTAAAGAAGCATCTTTCAATATAGGCTGAGTTGAATTGACTGTTTGATGAAGAGTATATTCAATCTCGTTTATATCTTTTTTTAAATAAGAATACTTCCATTTAACCTTCATTCCGTTCACCTTACTATTCATTCCAATTTATAACTTACAATGTTTATTCTTTCGGTTTTTTACCTAAATGCATTGCTGCAACACCAAATGTAAATGGTTTTATTTCAATATTTTCTAAGCCTGCTTTTTCGAATAGTTTAGCAAGCTCCTTCATTCCAGGGAATGTACTTGCACTTTCTTGTAACCAAGAGTACTCTTTAAAGCTCTTTGCAAAGAGTTTCCCAAAAATCGGCATGATAAATTTAAAGTATGCTTTGTATACATGCTTAATTCCAAAAGTTGTCGGCTGTGAAGTTTCAAGACAGACAACAATTCCACCAGGTTTTACAACTCTTGTCATTTCTTTTAAAACTTGGTAATAATCAGGGACATTACGTAAACCAAAACCAATTGTCACGACATCAAATAAATTATCCTCAAAAGGTAATTCCATTGCATTACCGTGAATTAATGAAACTTGACTTAATTGTTGGTTTTGAACCTTTTCCTCACCAATTGACAGCATATTTTTACTAAAATCTAATCCAAAAACTTTTCCTTCTTTACCTACTGCATCTGCTAGAGCAATAGTCCATTCACCTGTTCCACAACATACGTCAAGTGCTTTCATGCCTTTTTGAACATTCATAATTCGCATTGTCTGTTTTCTCCAGGCAATATGGCGTTGAAAGCTAATAATTCCATTCATTTTATCATACTTGTTATATATTTTTTCAAACACATCATGGACGCGTTCTTCTTTTGATTGAGTCATGTAAACCCCCACTGAACTAATTATAACTTCTGACTGTTATTAATTTTGTAATTGTAAGATTATTTTTGATATTACTTCAATTAATTGGTTTTTTTCTTTTTCTACACCTTGTAAAGATCCTAAATGCTTAATAAAATCAGTGCTCTCACCATTTTTTACATGTTGATTTTCCTGTTCTAACCTTGTCGTTAAACATTTATTTTCAATATTTTTGATTGATTGATTTGAACCAATATAATTTGCAAAATGAACAAGTATCGTCGATTCAATCACGGTAATACATCTTAGTAATTCTTCTAATGAAGTAAATTTATGATGTACTAAATTAATTTTTTGTTCATTCATTTCTTTAACTGCATATGAAAGCTCTCTTATTAAACTAATCTCACCAGTATTTGATAAAGCCTCGTAATATAGTCCGCTATAGAAATCTCCTTCTAAAACAGTCAATTGTTTCTTTTCTCTATCTTGAGGTGTACCTTCATAAGTAGACACCAATTCATGAGTATCAAGTGCAATTTGGTGGATCATCAATGCTTTACAATAATGAATAATCTTCTCTTTTGTAAAATTATGCTGATCCATTATTTCTATTAGAATCGTCACTTTCACTTCATCGATCGTAGGAGGTAAGAGGTGTTTATTCAAATATGGATGTTTAATTGCATTTAATATTTGTGTTTTTACTTCGGTTTTTAACTGTTCAACGTTACTCATTATTTCCATCCAATCCATTAATTACTAACTTGTACTATTATACCATAAGAGTAATGTATGGTATAAACTGATTCACTTCTCATGTTAATGAATGCTTTTAAAAAAAGCAGGAAGACCTGCTTTTTTTAAATTGATGTTAGTTTTTTGAATGAATCATAGAAAGAATTTCGTTTCTACCTTGTACATCTTCTTTTAATGAACCACGTACAGCAGTCGTAACAGTTTTTGAACCAGGCTTTCTAACACCACGCATAGACATACACATATGCTCCGCTTCAACAACTACCATTGCACCATGAGGTTCTAATACCTCCATAATTGCGTCAACAACTGATGAAGTAATACGCTCTTGTAATTGTGGACGTTTTGCGATTGTTTCAACTGTACGAGCTAATTTACTTAATCCAGTAACTCTACCATTTCTAGGAATATAAGCAACGTGAGCTACGCCGTAGAATGGTAATAAGTGATGTTCACACATAGAATGGAATGGGATGTCTTTTACTAACACCAATTCCTCATGATCTTCACCGAATACTTTATGTAAATGTTCCTTCTCATCTTGATGCATACCAGAAAAAACTTCTGCATACATTTTTGCTACTCGTTTAGGTGTTTCAAAAATACCTTCACGATTTGGATCGTCACCAATAGCTTCAAGAATTTGGCGAACTGCTTGTTCAATTTGTTCTAAGTTTACTTCTTTCATTAACTGATCCCCCATGCATAAAAAAAATTCTAATATTCATTTCTATCAGATTTGTTTATTTTAACATATTTCTTTTTTTATAAGCAAAAAAAGAAGGATGCAATATAAGCATCCTTCTATTTCGCTTAAATTATGTAATTATTTTACAGCATCCTTAAGCGCTTTACCAGGTTTGAAAGCTGGAACTTTACTTGCAGCGATTTCGATTTCTTCGCCTGTTTGTGGATTACGTCCTTTACGAGCTGCACGCTCACGTACTTCAAAGTTACCAAAGCCGATTAATTGTACTTTATCCCCGTTTTGTAACGCACCAAGAATTGATTCGAATACAGCATCAACTGCTAAAGTAGCTTGTTTTTTTGTTAATTCACCAGCTTCAGCAACTGCATTGATTAAGTCTGTTTTGTTCATGTCTTTCACCTCCTCCCAAAAAAGTTATAATTTAAGTCTTATTTTCATTAGTGACCAAAATTCAAAATTTTATACAACAAATACCAATAATTTCATTGTCATGCCTTATATTATACGATTCTATCGCATATTTCAATATGTTTTATAAGAAAATGTTGGAATTCCTCGAAAAAAATAGTAACTTTTCTGAAAAGTAGATAGAACTTTGTGATCTTTATAAAAAAAATGTTAAAAACAAGTTAAAATACTTGATTTCTAAAGGTTTCTACATACAAAAAAATCAGATGGATAACTCTCCATCTGATTCATTCAATGATCAAAGGATAATCGCAATTAATCCGCCACTACCTTCGTTAATAATTCTTTCCAACGTTTCTTTCAGCTTATATCTCGCATTTTCGGGCATCAACGATAATTTTGCTTGAATGCCTTCGCGAACGATTGAGCTTAACGAACGTCCGAAGATATCTGAGTTCCAAATTGAAAGTGGATTATCTTCAAAGTCTTGCATTAAATATTTAACAAGTTCTTCGCTTTGCTTCTCTGTACCAATAATCGGCTCAAATGTTGATTCAACATCAACTTTAATCATATGGATAGATGGAGCAACAGCTTTTAATTTCACACCGAATCTCGAACCGTGTCGAATGATTTCAGGCTCATCTAAGCTCATATCTAATAGCGAAGGAGCAGCAATTCCATAGCCCGTTTGTTTAACCATTTTTAATGCATCTGCTACTTGATCATACTCTTGCTTAGCATGAGCAAAATCCTGCATTAGCTCTAATAAATGGTCCTTACCACGGATTTCAACTCCAACTACTTCTTTTAACACTTGATCATATAATTCATCTGGAGCTGATAAATCAATCTCAGCTACACCCTGCCCCATATCAATCCCAGCAAGCTGTGCATATTGGATGAATTCATAATCTGTAAATTGACCAACTACATAATCAACATCTCTAAGACGTTTAATGTCTTTAACTGTTTCTTGAATAGCTTCTTGGTAACTTTGACGTAACCAATGATTTTCTTTTAAGACAAGTACCCAACTTGGTAAATTCACGTTTACCTCTAGTACTGGGAATTCATATAGCGCTTCTCTTAATACGTTCATTACATCACCTTCACGCATCGCTTCTACACTTAGCGCAATTACAGGGATGTCATATTTTTGAGATAGCTCTTGTCTTAAGCTTTCTGTATTAGGATGATATGGTTGTGAAGAATTAATGACCATAATGAACGGCTTGCCAACTTCTTTTAACTCTTCTACAACTCGTTCTTCAGCCTCAATATAGTCATATCTTGCAATCTCACCAATCGTTCCATCAGTTGTTACAACCACTCCAATTGTAGAGTGTTCTTGAATTACTTTTCTTGTTCCAATTTCCGCAGCCTCATTAAACGGAATTGGTTCTTCATACCATGGTGTACTAATCATTCTCGGACCATTTTCATCTTCATAACCTTTAGCACCTGGTACGCTATAACCTACACAGTCTACTAAACGAATATTTACATCTAAACCATCAGCTACGTGAATTTTTACACCTTGATTTGGTACGAACTTTGGTTCAGTTGTCATAATTGTTTTTCCAGCAGCACTTTGAGGAAGTTCGTCATGTGCCCTAGCACGATCCGCTTCATTTTGAATATTAGGAATAACAACTGCTTCCATGAATCTCTTAATAAACGTTGATTTACCAGTACGAACAGCACCTACTACACCTAAGTAAATATCTCCTCCAGTGCGCTCGGCAATGTCTTTAAAAATATCTATCTTTTCCATGTGTTCCCCTCCCGATTTATCAATACATGGGAATAATTGACTTGAAGTAGTATGCCTATGACAATATCATTCTATGATGTTGTCCTAGAGAGTTATGACAAGATTTTTTAATTTTTCTTATCAATTTTTTTAGGAAGAAATAAAAAAATCCTTCGATAAAATGTATTCTTTTATCAAAGGATTATGATTTTATTTATTTAATTTTGTTCTAAAAATACCGGTTGTCCATCTTGAATCGTATACGGTAATGAATATGCTGGTAAAATCGGTGAGTCTTTTATTAAGATTTGACGTATATCTTCACCGGTTTTCATTTTTTTAGCATCGTTTATTTTTTCAAATAAATCAGCTGAGTAATCTACGTAAAATTCTCCATCATTGCCCATGACGATTGGTAAGTTTTTTTGACTATATGGACTTATTACAAATGGTTCTTCTTTAAACCCCATCTTTTTGTAGTTTAGTAGGAAAACACCTTTACTTAACGTTTCTTTTATTGGTGGGTATGTATTTTTATCTTTATAGACTTGTACTCGCAAAGAAACATCTCTAATTTTTTCTGCAATACGAAGGTCAATTAGTTTAACAGTTGGATTCGTCTCTGCATCAATTAAAACATATTGGTAGACCCCACCATTTTCATAAGCATTCCCGGGGGCATCACTTATATAGCTAGGAATTAGTTTTGTAAAATCGACTGGATATTTTAAATAGACAGGCGTTGTCATATCTTTATTTTTAATTGGTAATAAACCATTATTATTTTCTTTAAATTTATTAACTGCAGTTTGGACTGACTGTAATTGATCTTCATATGGAATCTGATTTTGTGCAAGTTGATCATCTGGATATAAACATCCACTTAACATACTAACAACAGAGCACATACATACGATAAAAAGTAGCTTCTTCATGTTAATCCCCTTATTAGTAATTAGGTAGGCCAGCTCAAAACGACATATGTTATTAATAAACCAGAAATAATTAATGACATATACGCTAAAAATGCTGTAACCACTTTAAAAAATTTTATTTTAATCCAATTTCTACTTAAGTAAATTAATAAAATTGATAGAATCATTAATCCCATTCCTACGAATGCGCTTATTTCAGTATTCATCTTAAACCCCCTATGTAATTTCTCACATTACTATAGTAACAAAATAGTTTCTTGTTTTAAATCAAATTCTACAAATGTTTTAAATCAATTAAATAACCTAGCTTGTCCTTTTAATCTTTAAAAAAGAAAGAAAAAGTTTCTTCACTTCTTCTTTCCTTGAAGCAAATTGGGGCACTTGCTTCACTTCGACTAACACCCACCAGAATACATCCGGTAAAAGTCATTCTATATTATGCATAAAATATACATTATGCACTCAATACATCGCAGAGAATGAGCCCAATTATTTTTGTTTAAACATATTTGTTAAAGATTGAAAATCAAGAGGCATATTATTCGTAACAATTGCTTGAACAATTTTATCTTCTTTATCTTTCGTTACCTGACGACCAGTCATTGCTGCAATTTGACGTACTAGTTTACGAACAGTAGCCTCATCTTTGAAATTAGCATCTTTAACTGAATCAGCAACTTTAAAAATATCTGTTTTACTTACATTTGCCTTTTTTTCAATTTTATCAAAGAAACCATTTTGATTATTTGACACTATTCAAACCTCCTTCTTCGCTATACACCATATGCTATGCAAAAAGATAGAAATGGTGAAACGCCTAAAAGAGGCTACAAGATAAAAAGCATTAAAAACGTCGTTTTTAATGCTTTCATAACTTATTTCGTCAAATCACTAATAAAATTTGAAGTACTTTCGCCTTCATGTCTCTTATCACGATTCATTAAGGCATCAACCCCAAGTTTCGGGTTTTTCCCTTCAAATAACACTGCATATAATTCATTTACGATCGGCATTTCAACATTTGCTTGTTTCGCTAGCTGATAAGCTGCTTTTGTCGTTCGTACGCCTTCTACAACCATACCCATATTCTCTAACACTTCATCTAATGATTGGCCTTTACCTAATAAATTACCTGCACGCCAATTTCGGCTATGTACACTTGTACAAGTTACAATTAAATCGCCCATGCCCGTTAAGCCGGCAAATGTTTGAGGGTTAGCACCCATCTCTTTACCTAAACGTATGATTTCTGCTAAACCTCGTGTCATTAACGCTGCTTTTGCATTATCACCATATCCAAGCCCATCAGTTATACCTGCCGCCAATGCAATAATGTTCTTAAGTGCACCACCAATTTCTACACCAATCACGTCTTCATTAGTGTAAACACGGAAATAGCCATTAGAAAACAACTCTTGTACTGCACTAGCTTCTTCCATATTGGCTGAAGCCGATGTAACAGTAGTTGGGTGTCTCAAAGCAACTTCTTCGGCGTGACTCGGACCTGATAATACGACTACTGACCCTAAATGCTGTTCATCAATCTCTTCAGATATCATTTCTGAAATACGTTTAGATGAATCTGGTTCAATCCCTTTACTAGCATGGATGATCGTAACTTTATTTTTTAAAATAGGATTTAATTTTTGACATACTTCTCTAATCGCTTTTGTTGGTACAACTAGTAATATATATTTAGCATCCTCAACTGCTTCATTTAATTCAACAGTCGCTTTTAATGAGTGTGGTAGTTCTATTTCTGGTAAATATCGTTTATTCGTATGGAATTCATTTATTTCATTGATTAAGTCAGATTTATTTCCCCACAAAGTAACAGTATGTCCGTTATCTGCTAAGACCATGGCTAAGGCAGTTCCCCAACTACCCGCGCCTAGAACAGCTATTTTTTTTGTCATACAAACACTCACTTTCAAAAATCAGATTCAAAAATATTATTAATTTTGCTCAACTTATGCACGCGCACGACCAATAATCTTAATTGGTGAACCTTCAAAATCAAATGCATCTCTTATACGATTTTCAAGGAAACGTTCGTAACTAAAGTGAAGTAATTCAGGGTCATTCACGAATACAACAAATGTTGGTGGCTTAATTGCAACCTGTGTTGCATAATACACACGAAGTCTTTGACCGTTATGTGTCGGTGTAGGGTTCATCGCAATCGCATCCATAATGACATCATTTAGAACATTTGTCGGTACACGTAAGCTATGACTTTCACATGCTTTATTGATCATTGGTAATAAAGTTTGAGTTCTCTTACGTGTTTTTGCTGATAAGAATACTATTGGAGCATAATCTAAAAATTGGAAATGAGCGCGAATATTTTCTTCAAACTCTTTCATTGTCTTTTCATCTTTTTCAACAGCATCCCATTTATTAACGACGATTACAACTGATCTACCCGCTTCATGTGCATAACCAGCAATTTTCTTATCCTGTTCGATAATTCCTTCTTCACCATCTAAAACAACTAAAACAACATCAGATCGTTCAATCGCTCGTAATGCTCTAAGTACACTATACTTTTCTGTACTTTCATATACTTTTCCTTTTTTCCTCATACCTGCAGTATCAATAATGACATAATCTTGTCCATCTTTTGTATAAGGCGTATCGACTGCATCACGTGTTGTACCTGCAACATTACTTACGATAACGCGTTCTTGACCTAATAAAGCATTTACCAATGAAGATTTCCCAACATTTGGACGGCCAATTAAACTAAATTTAATTGTTTCTTCATCATAGTTTTCTTGTTGTTTATCTGGAAAATGACCGATAACTTCATCTAGTAAATCCCCTAGACCTAATCCATGAGAACCTGAAATTGGATAAACTTCTCCAAATCCTAACGCATAGAAATCATAAATATCACTACGCATTTCTGGATTATCAACTTTATTAACAGCCAACACGACTGGTTTTTTCGTTTTGTATAAAATTTTTGCAACTTCTTCATCGGCCGCTGTAACGCCTTCACGACCATTTGTTAGAAAAATAATAACATCAGCCTCATCCATTGCGATTTCAGCTTGCTGACGAATTTGCTCTAAAAACGGCTCATCACCAATATCAATTCCACCTGTATCAATTAAGCTAAATTCCTGATTTAACCACTCTGCAGAGCTATAAATACGATCTCGAGTAACGCCTGGTATATCTTCTACAATCGAGATTCTTTCTCCCACGATTCTATTAAAGATAGTTGATTTCCCTACATTAGGACGTCCAACTATTGCAACTGTCGGTTTAGACATTTAATTCATCCTTCCTAGCATAACTATGAACCATTTAATTCTTAATAAATGTTTTTAGTTTTCATCTCATATATAATTTATTTAAATAACTTATCTATTTTAACAAAAAATGTGAAAAAAGACCAATTTTCATCAATTTTTTACTAATTTTCCACTTTTCAAATTCTTTTTTGAAAAATATAATGACAATAATCTAATTGTAGTGATTAGTAAAATGGTAAAAAATAAAGAATCCAGCCATAATAAATCACCTATGATATATTGTACTTTTATTGATCGATAAGTAAAAAAGTTAAATACTTCACCTTGTATTAGTCCTATTATTAGCAGTCTTAATCTTTCAATGTAATGATTACTTAAAAATACTGCCAACACAGTTGTCATGAATGATATTGAAATAAAATCATTGATAAAATAACTCGCAGGATCATAAATCGCCAGTATACTCATACTACAATACGCCATACCGATAATGAGTCCTTTAAAGAAATGAATAAATTGTTCACTAAACTTTAACTTACTAACATGATAACTAATTAAAAATATCATCATAAGAAATGCTACATTCATTTGATAACTTAAAAACTCGAAATTAAAAGTAGAACAAATGATCAAACAAAACAAAACACCCAACTTTAAAAATTTTTCATTCAAACTATCTTTCGTTCTAGAATAAAACAAAATGATTGTCCAAATTGAAAATAAAAAATACAAACCTTTCACGCCAAAAACCTCCCACTTACATACACTTAGTATTCGACATTTCTCCATGAAAATAATCAATCTTTCAAGAAAGTGAATAAGAAGTTTCAATAAAAACGAACCTATAAGTGAATCGTTTGGAGGTGAAACCTTTGGGAAAAGATCGACAAGAAAAAAAACTTAGACAATCAAGAAGAGTAGAATCTGACCGAGATCAAAGCATCCACAACAAGGGTGCAACAAGACTCGACACACCAGAAGAAGCAAGAGAAATAAATCAGCATAACTAGAAAAGTGGAGGCGACTGGTTAGCTCCGACAAGCATAAGTCGAGCCCAGGGAAAGGTTGCTTTTTAACCTTTACCTGGGATTGACTTATGACCTCGAGGAGCTAGGAGCCGGAACTAGACATCTCGAAAAGTGGAAGCGCCTCGTTCTGCCCCGACAAGCATAAGACAAAAACCAATAAAGGTGCTTTTTACCTTTAGTGGGGTTTGGCTTATGACTCGAGGGGCAAACGCCTGGAACTAGACATCAGAAAAGTGGAGGCGACTGCTCAGCCCCGACAAGCATAAGACAAGGACCGGTAAAAGTTGGTTTTTAACTTTTACTGGGCATTGGGTTATGACTCGTGGGGTTAGGCGCTGGAACTAGACATCTCGAAAAGTGGAGGCGACTGGTTAGCTCCGACAAGCATAAGACAAAAACCAATAAAGGTGCTTTTTACCATTAGTGGGGTTTGGCTTATGACTCGAGGGGCAAACGCCTGGAACTAGACATCAAGAAAAGTGGAGGCGACTGCTTAGCTCCGACAAGCATAAGCCAAAGAATCAATAATATGTTGCCATTACTTATCCTGAGTGCAAAGTTCATCAAAAAAATCCTTTAGCAATAAATGCTAAAGGATTTTTTCATGATTACTTTTTAAATTTATTTAGTTTGTCACCAAGAAGTTCACTTAGTTGGAAACCACTATTTTCACTTGGTTGAATATATTTTGAGATTTCTTCTTGAAGCTCAGCTTCGCCAGCTTCTTTAATACTTAATGAAAGTCTCTTATCACTTTGGTTAATTTCTAACACTTTGACTTTTACTTCTTGGCCAACTGTTAGGACTTCATTTGGGTTTTTGATATGCTTATCAGCAATTTGAGAAACGTGTACTAATCCTTCAATACCTTCTTGTACTTCTACAAATGCACCAAAGTTTGTTAGTCTTCTTACTTTTCCTTCTACGACTGCACCAGCTGTTAATTTACTATCTAATTGATCCCATGGCCCTGGTTGGATTGCTTTCATAGATAATGCAATGCGATTTGTTTCAGTGTCAATTGAAAGAACTTTTACTTTTACTGTATCTCCAACAGATACTGCCTCTTCAGGCTTTGAGATTCGGTTATGTGACATTTGAGATACATGAACTAAACCATCTACTCCACCAATATTTACGAATGCACCAAAGTTCGTTAATCTTTCAACTTTACCTTCAATAACTTGACCAACTTGAATTGAAGAATAAGCTTTACGACGGTTTTCAACTTCATTTAATTGTTCAACTGCTTTGTGTGATAAGATCACACGATTTTTTTCACGATCTACTTCTTCTACTACTACTTCAAGTGATTGACCTTTAAATGCAGCTAAATCTTCAACGAATTTTTTAGAAACTAATGAAGCTGGGATGAATCCACGTACACCCACATCTGCAATAAGTCCTCCATTTACTTGCTCTGTAATGATAACTTCAAATACTTCTTTACTTGCTAATTTTTCAGTTAAAACATCCCATGCTTTTTCTGAATCAACTGCACGTTTAGAGAACACAACAGTATCTTCTTCGATTTTAATTACTTTTAATTCAATTTCTTGTCCAACAGTTAATACTTCGTTTACATTTTCAATATGTACATTAGAAATTTCTTTTATAGGAAGAATACCATCCGTTTTTCCACCAAAACCTACAATTGCTTGCTTATCTTCAATTTGTTCAACTACGCATGAGATAATTTCCCCAACCTCTGGCATTACTTTTTCAACCATATCATATTCCTCCTTATTTTTGAAAACGGTTAGACCTTTTATGTATTGTCCTCTTTTACCTTCTAATAAATAGGTAGAAAAGTCAAGGAATGTGATGAATAATTCATCTAAATATTATTTGTTTTTTCTTTTACAATCGACAATATTTCTTCAACTACGTCATTTATGCTTTTTGATGTTGAATCCAATGAAACTGCATCATCAGCTTTTTTTAGTGGCGATACTTCTCGTTCCGAATCAATTTTGTCTCTAGTTGCAATTTCCTCTTTCAAAATGTCTAAATCACTTTCAAAACCGTTTTTAAGATTTTCAACATGCCTTCTTTGTGCTCTTTCATCAACTGAAGCAATCATAAATATTTTCACTTCTGCATTCACTAAAACATGTGTACCAATATCTCTTCCATCCATTACAACGCCACCATTAACTCCATATTCACGTTGTAAATCTACCATTTTTTCACGTACTAAACTATGCTTAGCAACAAATGATACATTTCTAGTGACTTCTGGTGTACGGATAGCTTCTGAAACATCAGTTTCATTAATATAAACTTTTTGTACCCCATCTTCTGGTACAAGCTTAATTGTCATTCTAGAAAGTAATAGCGATAATTCTTTTTCATTATTCACATCAACTTCATTTTGAAGTGCTTTTAAAGTTAGTGCTCGATACATTGCGCCTGTGTCTATGTATATATAGCCTAATTGTTTTGCCACTATTTTTGCAACTGTACTTTTACCGGCAGCCGCTGGTCCGTCTATAGCGATACTTATTTTTTTACTCATATGTCCTCCCTACATAAAAAAATTGCTACTTGATATAGCAACTTTGTCTTAGCATGTCCTAAAAAAATGTTTTCAAATAAAAAAAACAGGCATCCCTGCTTTTTTTTATCTTACCATATGAAGTGATTGAATTCATCTTATTTACCAATTTCATTATATACTTCTCGCGTAACATCTTTTGCCTTTTGTGTGACCCCTTCGTATAATTCAATTTTCGTCAAATATACAGAGAGACTTGGAAAGGATAAAAGATATTGACTAAATACTAAACATAAAAATTGAATGATAATTAATTTTAAAAGGATTCTTTCTACTCTTTTCATTCTGATCCATACCTTTTTAATTACCATTATGATTTTATGTAGTAAATTTTATACACAATTTAAACAAATATTAAATTTTCATACCTTTTCTTCGATGCTTTAATTGTTGATCAAATGAAAACTGTATTAAATCTTGTCTTTGTGTAGGTGATAATCCATCAAATTCAAGGGAAACTCTTTGTTTTCCATCAACCACTTGACTATTTACTCGTATGATATGAGCTTTTGTTTGAACATATCGGTGTGATTCACCTTCAAATGGCAATACTAACCACAAAACAATTGTCTTACCAATAATAAACTCATTTTCTTGCGGTGCAAGGATTGCAATGCCGCCAGCACTAATATCAAGACTAGTTGTTGTAAACGGTTTAAAATCATCAAATAATGGATGAACGGCTACATCAACTATACTTGGTACACGAACGTAACGTCTTCTTTGAGTTTTTTCTAAAGATTCATTACCTGGATAAGACATGATAATGACTGGAATCTCAATTTTTTTTCTTCCAATTATTGAAGTATAGAAAGTAAACACATTTTGTTCTTTTGTCACAATATAAGCTTTTAATTTTTGGTTATTTAATAAGAAAGATGCTTTACCAGTTGCTTCATCAAAAGGGTAGTCTATATATAATTCTTCATTTCTTATTTCTACGATTTTTGATTTATATCGTTTTACTTCTTTTGCATCAACGTCTTCTAAAATTAGTACATCCCCTACATTTAGCATTAGACCCTCCCAAATAATGTTCACATAATTGATTCCGTGACGAAAGTCGTCATTCTTCATTGGTATATAATACTAGTATAAATGATGAAATTGAGTAAGTATATGTAGTTTTTTCACAATTACGAAATCTTTTAATTACTCAAATGGTACTAATACTACAGAGTAAAACAACCAAAATAGGTCTTTTGTCATTAGAGATATATTTCTACATATCTTTTTAAGCATTTTTATGAAATACAAAAAAGAAACGTGCTTTACACGTTTCTTTTTTGTAAGGTATTTATTCATTTATTTATGGAAGCCTTCGTGAATGTTTTCTACATCTGAAGCTAGCATGACAGTCAGTTTGATTCTTGCTTTCTTACTATCATAATCTTTTCCTAGGATTACACCTTTATTAACTAAATCGTATGCACTCCCAAAATAATCATATGTCGGGTATACTTCGCCTTCTTCAGAGCTTGTCGTAATGATAACTTTAACCCCTTTTTTGACTGCTGCTTCAATTTCCTCAGTCATATGAGGTGAGACCTGCCCTCTACCGACTCCTTCTAAAACAATACCTTTTGCACCATGATCAACTGATGCTTTCACAAGATATCCTTTAGCTTCTATGTAACATTTAATAATATCAACCTGTGGTAATTCTTTTGTTAACTTGTATTTGTCTTGCAAGACTGGTTTTTGATAAATATGGACTTTGTCATTATCAATAATTCCTAGATAACCAAATCCAAATACGTTGAATCCTTGGATATTTGAAGCATGTTCTTTTTTAACATATTTCGCTGTAAATATTCGCTCATTAAAAACGACGACAGTTCCGATATTTTTTGATGCATCATCAGATGCAGTATAGATCGCATGCCTTAAGTTTATAAATGCATCTGTCCCTAATTCACCAGGAGATCTTTGAGATCCTGTAATAACGACAGGTCTTTCATCATCTACAGTTAAATCTAAAAAATAAGCTGTTTCTTCGAGTGTATCCGTTCCATGTGTAACGACAATACCATCGACAGATTTATCATTAAAATACTCTTCAATTTTATTTTGAAGCAAAATCCAATGATTAAAACTGATATGCATACTTGGAACTTGGAAAAATGAATCAACAATGATATTGATATCATTCGGTAATTTAAGCATTTCAGCTATTTCTTGTCCAGATAATGCACCAGAATCTAATTTACCAGACTGTGCATTTGGTTTACTTGCAATCGTACCACCTGTTGTAATTAGAACGACTTTTTTCATTTTTCACACCCCGTTTCACAGGAATTATAACATCTTAAAATTGTACAAGTAAATAGGAACCCACCATTCTAATTAATATTTTGTAAAGAATAAAAAACGTAGCATACACTACGTTCTTTAATCATGATTATTTAGATGAAATGATATGATTCGCAATTAAATCACCATGGAAACGGCCATTTTCAATGAAAATTTCATTTGCATTATTTCCAGCAGCGATCACTCCTGCGATATAGATTCCTTCAATATTTGTTTCCATTGTTTCTTGATTAAATGTTGGACGACCCGTTACATCATCTACACCAACACCCATACTTTTAATCAAAGTGTGATCAGGATGGTATCCAGTCATCGCGTAAACAAAATCATTTTCTATTTCATAAATCTTCCCTAGTTGTTCATAAACTACTGACTTATCTTTAATTTCTAATATATTTGCTTGAAACTTCATCTCGATTGTTTCTGATCTAACAAGTGCCTCGAATTCTGGTAATACCCATGGTTTTATACTAGGTGAATAAGATTCACCTCTATACAAAACTGTTACTTCAGCACCACATTTTTCAAGCTCTAATGCAGCATCTACACTTGAGTTTTTCCCACCAACAATGACGACTTTTTGATTAAAATGCTTGTGTCCTTCAAAAAAATAATGTGATACTTTTTCAAGCTCTTCACCAGGGATTGATAGATAATTGGGTTGATCATAATACCCTGTTGCTACCACTACAGCTTTAGCCTGATAATGCTTTTGTTCTCCACTTATTGTAATTGACTCAACAAGAAAATCTTTATTTTTTGTAACCTTTATTACTTCTTCAAAAGAATGAATCGTAATCATATTTCTTTTGACAACATCTCTATAGTATGCAAGCGCTTGGTGTTTTTTCGGTTTTCTACCTTCAATAATAAACGGTATGTTTCCTACTTCTAATTTTTCACTTGTACTAAAGAATGTTTGATGAGTAGGAAAACGACTGAGTGTATGAACAATATTTCCTTTTTCAATAATCAGTGCTGATATTCCTTTATATTTCAAAGACAGATATGTCGCGATCCCACAAGGGCCTCCACCTATAATTAGCACATCAACTTTTTCCATTTTATAACAACTCCATTAAACGCGGTCTCGGTTATTCTATTATCTATTTTACCGATATTATCCGTTTTGTCTAATAATTGAGCAATAAAAAAACAAGATGGAATCTCCATCTTGTTTTAATTTTAGATTATACCCAACCTCTGAATCTACTTGCTTCAGCCATTTTACGAGCACCAACCATGTAAGCTGCTAAACGCATATTTACTTTACGGTTTACACTTGTTTCGTAAATATTATTGAATGAGCGAACCATTACTTTTTCAAGTCTTTCTTCTACTTCTTCTTCAGTCCAGTAATAACCTTGGTTATTTTGAACCCATTCAAAGTAAGAAACTGTTACGCCACCAGCACTAGCTAAAACGTCTGGTACTAATAAAATGTCGCGTTCTGTTAATATTTTTGTCGCTTCAAGAGTAGTAGGTCCATTTGCCGCTTCGACAACAATGCTTGCTTTAATATTGTGAGCATTATCTTTTGTGATTTGGTTTTCAATTGCTGCTGGAACTAAAATATCGCAATCTAATTCTAATAACTCTTTATTTGAAATTGTATTATTAAATAATTTTGTAATTGTTCCAAAACTATCTCTACGATCTAATAAGTATTCAATATCTAAACCATTTGGATCATGAAGTGCACCATATGCATCTGAAATACCGATAACTTTTGCACCTGCATCATGCATAAATTTAGCTAAGAAGCTTCCTGCATTACCAAAACCTTGGATAACAACTCGTGCGCCTTCTAAGTTGATTCCTCTACGTTTTGCAGCTTCTCGGATTACAATTGTAACACCTTTTGCAGTTGCAGTTTCACGGCCATGTGAACCACCAAGTACTAATGGTTTTCCAGTGATGAAGCCTGGTGAGTTAAATTCATCAATTCTAGAATACTCATCCATCATCCATGCCATGATTTGAGAATTTGTAAATACGTCTGGAGCTGGAATATCCTTTGTTGGTCCAACGATTTGACTAATCGCACGAACATATCCACGACTTAATCTTTCTAATTCACGGAAAGACATATCACGTGGGTCACAAATAATTCCACCTTTACCTCCACCATATGGTAAATCAACAATACCACATTTTAAGCTCATCCAAATTGAAAGAGCTTTCACTTCATTTTCTGTTACATTCGGATGGAAACGAATTCCACCTTTTGTAGGTCCAACTGCATCATTATGTTGAGCTCTGTAACCTGTGAAAATTTTCACTTGTCCATCATCCATACGAACAGGAATTTTCACAGTCATCATTCGAACTGGTTCTTTTAATAATTCGTACATTTCATTTGAATATCCAAGTTTCTCTAACGCTTCTTTAATAACTACCTGCGTAGGCGCTAGTACATCTAAATGTTCTTCAGTGTTGCTATTTTTCTCTGTAGATTTCTCGGCAACCATTGTAAACCCCCTAGAAATTTGAACTATGAAAAATTATTCGTTCATTCTGAAATTAGTATACAACTTTCCATCCCTTTTTGAAAGTTATAAACACATAGAAAACAAAATATAATAATACTCTAATGTAAGCGTTTTCTACCGTCATTATACTCCTCTTTTTAACGTTTGAAAAGAATAGTTTAACAATTAATACAATATATTTAAAAATAATTTACAAAACAAAAAACCTCTCAAAAAAATTTCTATTGAGAGGTCTTTTTTTCCACGAAATAAAAATGCAGTTGTTCGATAGCATTTTCTGAAATTAGTTCTTTTCCATATTCAATAATTCGATAAATCGTTCTCGTAGAAGGATTTCCATATTCAGCTAGAATTGCGTAAAATGTTTCTCGGTCAAGACGACCTAATTCATGTTCTTCAAACTTTATATAAAATGTATTTTCGAATGAAAAAAGTCTTCCACCAGAAACATCACAAGAAACTAATTTTTCAGAAAGTAGGATTAGATCATCTAAAGTAGAAAACTCGTACAATATATGTTCACTTTCATCAAGGATTACTTCCATTGAGATAAAATCATCTTGAAATTCTTCTTCCTCTTCTAAAATCTCATCTGATTTTGTCACAATTACAACCATTCCTTGTGCTTGTAGTGAAAATACTTCAACAGATACTTTTCCATCTACTTCAAAACCTAATTCTACGCTAGCTTCATGCATCATATCTTGAAAAAGCTGTTGAACTTTTGGTGCATTGTACCATAAATCTTCTTTTGTTAATCCTCGCTCTGATAAATCATCAGATGTAAGAAAAACTTTAATTTTATTGTAGTTCAACCGTTCCAACCTCATGAACTAGCCTCCTTGCTGCATTAACCATATTACAGTTTATGTTTTTATATAATTTTGGTGATTCTAAAGTAGAAAATCATTTATAATTAAAATTCTGCTTTAACCACTCTTCCCAATTTGATTGAGCGTTACCGACATAAAATTCTTGAATAGAATCCATAATTGGACTCTCGCAAGTTGACACTGCATATCCGCCGATTCCTATAATAACATTCGGCTGAATTTTTTTGATTGCAATAGCAAAATCAATCGTTTTCTTTAAATTCTCTTTTAAAGTACATGAAATAACAAAACCTGCCGGATTCACTTCTTTAATCACTTGAACTAAATCTGATGAATCGATTGAAGCCCCTAAATAGATTACTTGAAACCCAATTCTTCTTAAATAAATTGTAAAAATGAGTAATCCAAGTTCATGTTTTTCATCTGGGCCACATACTGCGATTAGTTTTGGCAAATGTTTATTATTTGGGAGATTCTGATAAATCATCCCTAATCTTGTCCGTAAAAACGATGTTGCAAAGTGTTCGTGAGCACTAGTAATCTCACCATTTCTCCATTTATCACCAATAATGAGATACACCTTAGAAATAATTTTAAATAATACCTTATCAACTGAATATAAACTAAATGCTTCATTTATATAATTGTGCGCTTCACTCTCTTCAAACGAAGATAACGCCGATACTATTTGATTTACTAAATGATCAGATTGGAGATTTTCAGTAAAACTCTTATCACTACTTGTTTTATGCTCTTTTGTTTCATATAAATTAATTGCTTGTCCAATCGTAAATCCTTCATTCACCTTCTGAACAAGCCATTTTAAAATATATACATGCTCCTCAGTATACAATCGATGTCCTGCTTCATTTCTAACTGGACTGATAATATTGTATCGTCTTTCCCAAGCTCGTAATGTACCTGGTAAAATACCTACTAAGTTTGAGATTGCTTTAATATTGTATTTTCCTATTTGGGCCAATTTTGTTTTCCTCCAGTATAGCTACATGAAACCAAAGTACAATCTCTACATTACTTTAAAGTTGATAATAGAAATAGTTTTTTGCTTCAAAAGTCCTTTTTCATTGTTTAGCTCCAAATATATCGTTTTCTGATTACGATTTACATGATCTTGACTTCTTTCAAACAGATAAACTTGAATACTTTCATATTGCTTTTCAAAGCTATTTTTCAACTCTGTAAAACTGGTCAATATATTTATATCTTCACTATTTGTATTTTCAGTGGCATACACGATATGATCTCGATTCGTACCTACATCGTCTAAACCAATTATAGAAAACTTTGTACCATTCTCAGTTTCAAACAATGCACTAGTATTTTCTAAAATAGTTACTTTGCAATCTAATAACAGTGCATTTAAATCTCTAAAATTCCCTTTATAATCTTCAGAACTCCATAAATAATAAGAAGGAGCTAAGGAAGAGAGGAATTTAATATTTTCTTCAAAATATCTTTTTACCTTCCTTTTTGAATACCCACTTAATATAAAAATCGTATTATTCGTACACATTCTTTCAAGATCCGCTCTTTTTATACGATAATCACCTATATTTGTCATCCAAATCAATTGAATTTCTTCTAAAGTTAAATCAGTATGGTTCAGTTGTATCTCCCTATTCTCAAACCTGATACCATTTTTTCTCGACTTTTTAATTAGTAAATAAATGAATGCAATCATACAAATGAAACTAACAAATACTAATACTATGTGATTTCCCCCCTGTAAACATAACCAGCACCGTGCCGAATTTACGGTGATAACAAGTCCATAACCATTTCGGCCTTACTTACATACTCAATTAAAGGTCAAAATTAAACTTTTAAAGATTCTATATTTATTTTCTATACTCGGCAAAAGCAAATACTTTTCTACTATTATACAAAAACTCTACTAAATTGAAAAATATATGAAACGAAAGAAAAGCTTACGTCCACTTGTCATTCAAGGACATAAGCTTTTCTCTATTTATCATTTATTATTTTTCGTTTTATTTATTTAAATCAACATTTAAAGGAATTTTTAAGACTTGTCCAGGTTTAACCTCTATATCTTTTAAGTTATTTTCATCTTGAATAATTTCTTCGCCATTTCGGTTTTTATAATACTTCATAGAGATTGTAAATAGTGTTTCACCCTCTTGGACAACATGCTTAATTTCTTTTATCCCTAAGGATTCATCTGGAACTGGTATCCTAGGATCTTTATTCTCATTTGCTTTTGCTGGCTTTTGGTTTCCCTCATTCGTTGTTTCTTCTTGCTGTTGATGATTCTCTTCTGTCGAAGTAATCTTTACTTTTTCAAATTTATTAGAAGGAATAAATAAACTACTTTTATTTGAAAAAATCCCTTCATATTTATATTGAACTAGTGCGACAACACCAATTGGTAATAAGATAAAAAGAAAAACAAGTACAGTGATTAAAGGATATTTAATTTTCCACCAAGGTCTTCTCTCATCTTCTTTTTTTTGAATTGATTTACTTCTTGGTGGCAAATTCAACATATCAACTGATTGGGGTTCAGCAATTCCTTTATTCAATTTGTGTTTTCTTTTCAAACCACCAACCTGTTTTTCTCGATCTTTTCTACTCATTTCTCTTCTTCACTTTCTAGACTAAATTTCATATATAAACCTAATACATAATCAAGGATAAAATGTGTAATAAAAACTACCAAAATATTTTTAGTGATTAAATATAAGTATCCAATAAAAAAGCTTTCTAATAATACAATCACAAATAAAACTGGTTTTTTTACATATCGAAAATGAACTAACGCAAAAATAATGGATGCCAAAATAATCCCAAATTTTGTTTGGACAAATCCTCTAAAAAATATTTCTTCAGATAAGGCAATTAAAACACATAAAATGGTCATTTCAAATACAGATAGTGATGTAAAAAACTTTTTATTAAATCCACCATCATCTAAAAATCGTTCAGGGACTGTATAGTTTAACAATACATTAAATAAGACTAATACAATTCCTCCACCAACACCAAAGATGAACGTTTCAAGACTTAAAAAAGACGATTGTTTTTGTACAAAATCATCAAATCCAATAAAAAATCCAATACAGATGATTGCGATTAATAATATGATAAGTTGCGTACCATACACACTCTTTTTTAAATTTTTAATAGATAAGTTTTGTCGACTTAATTCATTTTCCATATCAGTTGTTCCTCACAGACCTAATTTTTTACTTAGATCTTCCTCCCAAGAATATGTATAAACATCATCTTTACTAATATTTTTAACATGTGAAAAATACTGTTCAAATGAAAATCCACAATGATTACAACAATTAATAGGTCTACTCGTTATAGATTCATTGAATACTGAAAGATAGTTTTCACGGTAACAAGTCGTTGAAGCTAGAAAATCCTTCATAGATTTTAGCTTTACATATTTCACATTTCTTCTTTCTTGGATCATTCTTTCTAATTCATGTAAAAAATCGATGTTCACTCTATCAACAAACAATTGGTTATGTTCAATCATATTCCATTTATTTAATTCGCTAAATAAAGTCTGCCATTGAATATCACTAAATTGAAATGTAGCTTTCCAATTTACGATCAAGCTCTCTGTTAAATGAATGGTAGCCTCATTTATTTTTTTTACATATGAGATAAACGATTCTAGTTGAAACATTGAAAGTAATTCGTCTTCAATTAAGCGTAAAGGTAGGTCATGATCATTTTCGGTCAAAAATAAGATCGCTACACTAGGTTCTCCATCTCTACCAGCTCTGCCAATTTCCTGAAGATAGTTTTCAATATTTGACGGATAACCCAAATGAACGACAAATCTTACGTTTGGCTTATTTATCCCCATACCAAATGCACTCGTACAAACGATTAAGTCTATCTGATTTTGAATAAATTGCTGTTGAATTAAAATTCTTTGTTCTTGGTCCATGCCACCATGATAATAAGCGACTCGACATTTGATTGATTCATTTACAATACGTGAAATTTTCTCACACATCGACCTCGTACCGCAATATATGATTCCAGGGCCGTTTAAATGCTTTATATAATAAATTAATTGTTCAATTTTTTCTTCTTCTGACTCTACATGTTCAATATGTAATGCAATATTTTCACGATTAACGGACTCAATATATGTATGTACAAAACCAAGCTTCAAAGTTGAAATGATTTCATCTCTTACACTTTCAGTAGCAGTTGCGGTCAACGCTAGCACTGTTGGATTATGTAAACTCTCTTTAATTTCACCAAGAGCTTTATACTCTGGTCTAAAATCATGTCCCCATTGAGATATACAATGCGCTTCATCAACAACAAATAAAGAAACCTTTGCTTGTGAAAGCTTTTGAATTAAAAATTGATTTTGTAGCATTTCGGGTGATACAAAAATATATTTATATGATTGTAAATTTTGTAAAAGATGCTTTTTCTGTTCAAAGCTTCGAAAACTATTTAATGCAATAACTCTCTTCTCACCAAATGCCCTTAATTGTTCCACCTGGTCTTCCATTAATGATAATAGTGGTGACACAATGACAATAATGCCTGGAAGTAGTAGGCCGGAAAATTGATACAATAATGATTTCCCACCACCTGTTGGTAACATAGCGAGTACATCTTTTTGATGAATCAAATCATTGATTATAGCTTCTTGATTTTTTCTAAATGAATCATACCCAAACTTTTCTTTTAACAATTGATTTAATTCCATTTTAGATCACCCATTCTTGCAAGAGTAATACGAATTTGGAAATACGTAACTTCGTTTAAAAGTGCTTCTTTTATATCTTTTAATTTCCTAGTCTGTAACTCCTCTATTTTTTCTTTAATTTTGATATATTCTTCCTTATTAATAAATTGGTCGATAGATAATAAATCATCACTCAACACACATTCAACAATATGATCCTCTATTGTACTGGTTTTCAAATGACGAATCGCTGCAATTTCTTTAATCGTTTTACCAGCTTCAAGTAAACGTTTCGTTTCAATCGAAGTATTTGTAATATTAGTGCTAAAACTCCCCTTTAGAAAACGACTTAGCATTGGGTATTCCGCTGTTTGTTCAGTCAAAATTGTTAATAAATGATGCATTGCATTAACAGATTGAATATAAATCAGGTCTTCGCTTTTATTTTCATCAGACGCAATTTGTTCTAAAGTCATCCCATACGAATTTGCACCGGATAGTCGTTTCACAAATAAAGAAGCATCATCATTATGTAACTGCTGTAATACATGGTGTAATTCTGTATGAAAATGAAACAATAAATCTTTTTTATTTCTCTTAGCATTTAATAATTCTGTTTTCACCCAATCCTGCACATCATTTTCTTGCTGAACAGCTCTAAAATATTTAATATTTTGATTGATGTTAGAGATAGTTTGAAAAAATAGTGACAGTCTTTTCCAAAAGATTTTTTGTACACTTACAAATCTTAAGCCATTTATATATTGAAAAGCATGGAATTGTAATTTATCATTTTGTAAATACATTAAACCCTTATGACTTACTCGATAAATGTTATTCCCGTCATTTTTTTCGATATATCCTTTTTCCTTTAAACTTTTTACTAAATCCTGCATATTCTGTTGAGTAAGGAATTGGTAAAGACCAAAAAATTTTGTTACTTGGTAAAAATGACTATCTTGAATAATCTGTGCACTTTGTTTTCCTTTTAATAAGTAGGTAATACCTTGAATTGTTCGCTCACCATTATATCGATTAACTAAAAATAATACGACTTCTTCTAGTATCGTTAATTTATTCATCATAATCCTCTCGAACAAAATTGTATAATATATTTGAATATTTTTATGCTCAATATAATTTCTGAATAAAATATTCAAAACTATTTTTATTGATAGTTTTAATTTCTTCTAGCTTATCATATGTATCAATATCCGAACCATTTTAATATGATTAAAATACTTAATTATTTTACCTTTTCATACTTCATTTCTCTATTTTTGCAAAACCTGTTACAATTATATTGAAAAGTTTCGGAAACCGTTTTAAAATATTTACAGGTACATTACAAAAATAGTATCTGTAATAAAAACAGGGAATAATTTGGGAGGTCAACACAATGGCAAAATATACAATCGTTGATAAAGACACTTGTATCGCTTGTGGCGCATGTGGCGCTGCTGCACCAGATATCTATGACTATGATGATGAGGGGATTGCATACGTTACTTTAGATGATAACCAAGGTATCGTTGAAATTCCAGACGTGTTATTAGATGACATGATGGACGCATTTGAAGGATGTCCAACAGATTCTATTAAAGTAGCTGACGAATCATTCGATGGCGACGCTTTAAAATTCGAATAGTAAAAATAACGACGATGTAAATCGTCGTTTTTTTATTTCCTCTAAAAAACACTTAGTGTTCGTCAAAAGATTGTTGTTTGTAAATATGTTTTTAGATGATCGAGAGCGAATCTACCATACTTCATTAGATTGTGGTGGTTTTATTTTATGAAGTTACATCTATTCACTTAGATAAAGCTTGTGTTTTTATTTTTGGGTACTTGTCTATTAATTGGATAAAAGCATTTAAGAAATTATTTAGCTTTATCTATGTAATTGAATAAAAGCATTAAAGAATTTGTCTTATTTTCTTTTAGAAGTAGTATGGAACGGAAGGTTGCTCGACTCCTATGGGAAATGCTGGACAGCTGAGACCCCACATGAACGTAAGTGACGAGGAGGCTCAGCGCCAGCACCATGGAAAGCGAGCATCCCGCAGTGGATTTCAACACTCTTCTTTTTCCAAAACACTATCAAGTTTTTTGTTTTTTATTAGAAGTTGAATAAAAGCAAAATTGAAAGTGCTTCATTTAAGTAGTTAAATAAAGCCTTTTAGAGATGATTCGATGTTTTAAAAAAG
>NZ_JBVFKR010000007.1:0-162405 GCF_055484705.1 Gottfriedia sp. ABJ_BB2_2 | reverse complement strand
ATCAAGTTTTTTGTTTTTTATTAGAAGTTGAATAAAAGCAAAATTGAAAGTGCTTCATTTAAGTAGTTAAATAAAGCCTTTTAGAGATGATTCGATGTTTTAAAAAAGTAGTATGGAACGGAAGGTTACTCGACTCCTATGGGAAATGCTGGACAGCTGAGACCCCACAGGAGCGTACGTGACGAGGAGGCTCAGCGCCAGCCCCATGGAAAGTGAGCATCCTGCAGTGGAATTCAACACACTTCTTTTTCCAAAACACTATCAAGTTTTTTGTTTTTTATTAGAAGTTGAATAAAAGCAAAATTGAAAGTGCTTCATTTAAGTAGTTAAATAAAGCCTTTTAGAGATGATTCGATGTTTTAAAAAAGTAGTATGGAACGGAAGGTTGCTCGACTCCTATGGGAAATGCTGGACAGCTGAGACCCCACAGGAACGTAAGTGACGAGGAGGCTCAGCGCCAGCCCCATGGAAAGCGAGCATCCTGCAGTGGAAATTCCACACACTTCTTTTTCACCACGTTAAAAAAACAAAAAATGTGCCCACAAATTGTAGGCACATTCATCTATTTATACGTTATGAGCATTGACTCTTTGATTTAACCACACAATTAATTTAGGGAATAATACTAAAGTAAGAATCATAATTAATAATCCTTTTAAAGCATTAAATGGCATAATCGCAGTCACAATAACTTCATTCGGAAGACTAAAGTTCATAAAATACGCATATGCAGGTAGTAAAACAAAATAATTTAAAACACTTAAGATCCCTGTCATCACTACAGTTCCAACGACTAATCCTAATGTTAATCCTTTTATTGAACGATATTTTCTAAAGAAATACGACGCAGGTAAAATATATAATACCCCTGCACAGAAGTTTGCAAATTCACCAATTGGTACACCTGTCATACTTCCAACAATAATATAATGAAGGATGTTTTTAATTAATTCCACTAATACGCCTGCTACAGGTCCAAAAATAATTGCTCCAATTAAAGCTGGTACCTCACTGAAATCAATTTGTAACCATACTGGAAATGCTGGAAGTGGAAAATCTAACAGCATCAATAAATATGAAATACTGCTCAGCATTGCCACCACTACCATTTTTAAAACTTTGTTGTTACGTTGTTGCATAATTACCTCTCTCCTTTTTCCCGATCATACCAAGAAAAATGAAAGGTTCGCTTACTTAGACAAGTGTGATTTTGCGTATTTATTTAATTGTTAATAAAATAAGAATCAATAAAAGTTACATGCCGGCAAAAATCACTTAGAAATTCAAAATCCCCTATACATTTAAATATAGGGGAGAAATTTCAGCACGCCAAATAAGCGTTCAAAAAGGTAAATTTTTTGAACTTGCGAACCTCCATCTTCTCCCATCCAGACTATACTGTCGGCTCTAGAATCGCACTAGATCCTGCCCAAAATACAGGCTCGCGGGCTTATAAGCTAAGCTTAATCACCGCCGGTGGGGAATTTCACCCCGCCCCGAAGATAGATCGAATATTAAATTACAACTTAATGTTACTAAAATAAATACAGTTTGTAAATAAAAAAAGATTTCCCTTTTTTTTCAAATTTTAACTTATCGCATTGGTCAAGTTTTCTTGACAAAATCGTACTAAGTCATCGTCATGATGTTCTTTTGAGAACAATAATAAAATGACAGTTGTGTAGATGGATTTAAATTGTGCAAGCAACTTTGACTCATCTGATATCTGTCCATAAATCTCATAAAAGCACTCTCTTTTGTCACTAGGAATGATACTAAATACAATAGACAAATCTAGTTCACGGTGACCAATATGAGCATCACCCCAATCAATGATACCTTCTAATAGATATTCATTATTCACAATTATGTTTTTAACATGCAAATCACCGTGTACCAAAACCAATGGAGTTTTGGGAATGACTTCTTGTAAATTTTCAATATATTGCTTGATTTTTAATTCAGCCGGGATCAGATTTAGTTTGATTGCTTCTTCTACATATTTTAAAAATTGAGGTTTTCTATATTTAATATCTAGCCGTTTTAACTCATCACCTGGTAAGTTTAAATGAGAAAATGTTGAAAGAGGAATTGAATGTAGTTGTTTTAGTATGTTCGCTAATGGTTCGATCATGTTTATACGTTCTTCCCTGTTTAAACAAATCGGTGGTTTACCTTTTATGAAATTATATCCTAAAAATGGCCAGGTGTATTTTTCAGATGGTCGCCCGAATAAGAACGGGATGGTCGTTTGAAAGCTAATATAATCTTTTAGGAAAGGTAGCAGCTTTTTTTCAGTCTTTAATATTGTTACTGCCACCTCTCTTCTAGGAAATCTTAATAAGATTTCCTTGTTTAGGATAAATACTGTATTATCAAAGCCTTCGCCAATTTGTTCAATACTTTCGATTGATATGTTAGGAAATTGTTCATTTAGTATTTGTATAACAGTATCTTTTTGAATTACTTTTGTTGGATCCCAAATGTTTGCCACATAAATCACCTTCTAATTTTAGTTATTATCATTTTTAAATAATGGCTGATTTTCCCTCAACATAAAAATAGAACTTTTCATATCATACCACTTCTACTAATAATAGCTAAGTGAATGATTCTATGAAAAGTTCCTATAAATAGGCATTTAATTTGAGAATTGTAAATGTGGTTTAAAGTTTTCGAGTTGTAGTTTATAACCAATACCCCAAACAGTTTTTATACTTAAATTCATTTCATATTGCTTTAATTTCTTTCTTAAACGGTTTAAATGAGTATCAACCATTCGATCATCGTCAACATGTTCATAGCTCCAAACAATTTTTACTAATTCAGAACGTGTTACAACAATATCCTGTCTACTAACAAGTAGCCATAATATTGAAAATTCTTTACGCGTAAAACTAAGCTCTCGCTCCTCATAATGAATTTTGTATGTAAGTTTATTCATGACCAAGTTTCCGAATCGAATTGTATCAGCTTCTTTAAATTCATTCACAATATGATGCTTTAAGTGAACTTGTAATTTGCATTTCAGGATGTCCAAATTCATCGGAAAATCAACGATATCATCTGCGCCAGAGGAATAATAATTTATCTTTTGATGATCACTTAGATCCGATGAACAAATAATTAATATTGTGTTCAAACTTTCTCGTAATTGTCTACAAAGTTCAACACTATCTACATTTTGTAATGAAGCACTAAGAATGATAATATTAGGTTTCCAATCAATCGCCTTTACTAAACCTTGTAATCCATTTGGATAGGATTGAATAGTAAACATCTCTTGGAAGTAATTCATAATTTCGATGCTTAATTCATGATTCTCATGAACAACTAACATTCTTTTTTCCACTTCGAACTCCTCCGTCAAATTCAAATGTTCGAATCTACAACGAACATTCTATGCGCAATTTTTAATTTAATTTTAACTTAATTTAACGGATAATGACAAGCCACGTATTGACCTTCTCCCGATTTTGTAAAGATTGGTTCTACTTCTTTACATTTTGCTTGTACGTAAGGACATCTTGTATGGAAACGACAGCCACTTGGTGGATTAATTGGACTAGGTACGTCTCCTTCAAGAATAATCTTTTCTTTATCACGCATTCTTGGGTTTGGAATAGGATTTGCTGATATTAGTGCTTTCGTATATGGATGTTTAGGATTTTCAAAAAGTGTGTCAGCGTCTGCCAACTCTACCATTTTCCCTAAATACATAACTCCAACTCGATTACTAATATGACGAACTATATTTAATCCGTGTGATACGAATAAATAGGTTAATCCAAATTCCTCTTGTAGCTCTTCTAGTAGGTTTACAACCTGCGATTGAATCGAAACATCGAGTGCTGAAACCGGTTCATCTAAAACAATTAATTTTGGATTTAACGCTAGTGCCCTTGCAATTCCGATACGTTGTCTTTGCCCTCCACTAAATTCATGAGGATATCTTCTCATGTGGAATGCACTCAGACCAACTAATTCTAATAATTCTTTTACCCTTTTTTCACGAGCTGCTGCATCATTCATTCCATGGATTTTTAATACTCGAGCAATTGTTTCACCAACACTTAATCTTGGATTTAATGACGAGAATGGATCCTGGAAAATTAATTGCATGTCTCGCCGTTTCTCTCTTAGCTCTTGAGAATTTAGAGAAAATAGGTCAATTCCATCAAATTCTACTGAACCACTAGTAGCTTCGAGTAATCTTAATAAGATTCTACCAGTAGTTGATTTTCCACAACCACTTTCCCCTACTAGGCCAAATGTTTCACCTTTATAAATATCAAACGAAACGCCATCAACCGCTTTAACATGAGCCTGTACTTTACCAAACAATCCACCTTTAATTGGGAAGTGCATTTTGATGTCATCGACTTTTAAAAGAATTTCTTGATCAGTTTTCACATTTGTTTCTTCGATTGTTTCAGTTTTTTCTAAAAAACTATTCACCATTTTTACGCCTCCCAACGATCAGTGTATTTCCAGCAACGTACAACTTCATCGTCACTAAGTGATTGAATATCAGGCATTTCCTCACGACATAAATCCGTTGCGTATTCGCAGCGAGGTGCAAATCGACATCCTTTAGGTAGATTAAGTGGATTTGGAACGACTCCATCAATTGCATATAGCTTTCCACTACGTTTTTCTACACTTGGCATTGATTTTAGTAAACCTTCTGTATATGGATGTTTTGGATTTTCAAATATTGTAAAAATATCACCTTGTTCGACTACTTGACCTGAATACATAACAACAACTCGGTCTGCCATTTCAGCCACTACACCTAAATCATGCGTTATTAACATAATCGACATATTTGTTTCATTTTTTAATTTTTTCATTAATGCTAGTATTTGGTTTTGAATTGTTACATCTAATGCAGTAGTTGGTTCATCCGCAATCAATACTTCTGGATTACATGCAAGTGCAATAGCAATCATTACACGTTGTCTCATCCCACCACTTAGTTCATGTGGATATTGATTAATTCTTCTTTCGGGTTCAGGAATCCCAACTAAATTTAACAAACGAACAACTTCTTTTTTTGCTTCATTTTTTGTAAGCTTTTGATGAAGAATGATTGATTCCATAATTTGATCGCCAATTTTATAAACTGGATTAAGAGAAGTCATTGGCTCTTGGAAAATCATCGAAATTTGATTTCCTCGAATTTGTCGCATTTCTTTTTCAGTTTTTTCTAACAGGCTTTCATTATGAAAGTGAATATCACCATCTTCAATTCTACCTGGAGGACTTGGAATTAATCCCATTATTGATAATGATGTAACGCTTTTTCCACTACCAGATTCTCCTACGATTGCAAGTGTTTCGCCTTTCCTAATTTCAAAGCTTACTCCATCTATTGCTGGTACGACACCATCTTCAGTGTAAAAATATGTTTTTAAATTCTCTACAGATACGATTGTTTCGGTTTTTAAAGTAGTTGTCATCTTGTAATCCTCCTATTGCTTCATGCGTGGATCAAGAGCGTCACGTAATCCATCACCAATAAAATTCACACATAAAACAGTTACAATGATAAAGAATGCTGGTGGAATAATCGTCCAAGTTTGATCAACGATTGATGTTAAATCTTGCGCCGAAGTTAACATATTACCCCAACTTGGTTTTGGTTGTTGAATTCCTAAACCTAGAAAGCTAAGAGATGCTTCAGCTAATATATTTGCAGCAATATCTAATGTTGCAATAACAATAATCGGTGCAACTGCATTCGGAAGAATATGATAAAAGATAATACTGGAGCTATTTTCCCCAGTCGCTCTGGCAGCCTCAATATAATCTCGCCTTTTTAACGATAAAATTTCACCCCGAACAATCCTTGCCATACTAGTCCAACCGACAATACTTAAAACAAATACAGTCGACCATAATGATGGAACTACTAATGAAGCAACAATTAATAGTAGGAAGAAAGTAGGAATCGACTGGATCGCATCAATAATACGCATCATTGTATTATCTACAAATCCGCCAAAAAATCCAGCTATCGCTCCATAAATGACACCTATAGAAACAGTACAAATCATTGCTAAAATTGCAACCGATAATGAGATTCTAGCCCCATAGAATGAGCGAGTCATAACATCCCCACCCATCGCATCTGTACCAAAAGGATATTTCTTACTAGGCTTTAAGCTTGAATCTAAAATATCAAAAACTTCAGGTTTATGTGGAGATAGTAACGGAGCAAATATCGCCATTAAAACAATTAATACAAAAACGATTAAACCGAATACTGCTAATCTATTTTTCTTATATCGTTTCCAGATGACAGCTGCTCTACTTTCAATTTTCATTTCTTTTTCAATATTCTGATTATTTAATGTTGGTTCTATCGCTGGATTTGGTATACTCATCGTCTGCTACTCCTCTCTATTTCTTACCAAAAGTAATTCTTGGATCAATGATTGCATATAGAATGTCTGCTATTAAATTAGCAATTACGACTAATACGGCAGCAATTAAAGTAGTACCCATGATTACTTGATAATCACGAATAAAGATGGCATTAATCGATAATCTACCCATTCCAGGCCAAGCAAATAATTGTTCAATAAACAGTGCTCCACCAAATAAGTTTGGTAGCTGTAAAGCAATGATTGTAATAATCGGAATTAATGCATTACGCAGCGCATGTTTAAAAATTACTTTTCTCTCTGATAGTCCTTTTGCTCTTGCAGTTCGAACATAATCTTGCTTTATAACCTCTAGCATACTAGAACGCATAAATCTCGATTTTGTTGCAATGAGTCCAAAAGCTAAAGTGATCGCTGGTAGTGCTAAGTGATGTAAACGGTCTTTCAAATCAAAATGTTCATACACTTCTCTCATACCAGATACCGGGAACCATCCAAGTTTAATAGAGAAAAATAATATAACTAGAATTGCGATGAAAAATTGCGGTATGGCGATCCCCAAGAAAGCATAAGACGTAAAGAAATAATCTAGCTTAGAATATTGTTTTACTGCCGAATAAACACCAATCGGAATAGCAATCAAAATTGAAAGTACAATTGCTGTACTCATTAAGGTTAGTGTTGCAGGAATTTTATCTACTATTTTCTTTGTTACTGGTTGACCATCTTCAAATGAATAGCCAAGATCACCCTCTGTAACAAATAATTTTAACCATTTATAATATTGGACATATATTGGTTGATCTAGACCTAACTTCTCTTTAATCAATTCTTTTTGAACATTTGACCCAGCATCTGAGGCTTCTGGATTTTCATACATAGCCGTAGGATCTCCTGGAGCTAATGTCATAAGGGCAAAAGAAATTACTGTAATGATAAACAACAAAGGTACTGATTGAAGCGTTCTTTTTACAATATATTGAAACATGTTTACCCCCCTAAAATAACAAAGTAGTTTACTAGAAAGATAGCCGCAAGCGACAGTTAGACGCAAACGGCCATCTCAATTTGAATTTTACTATCTATTATTTACGTTTTTTAGCGTCTTTCCAGTACCAATCGATTAAGCTGAACTTATCGTTAGAGATTGATGGCTCAACTCCACCTAAATCTTCATCATAACCCATTGTTAATTTTGGATGGTAAGTCCAAATTAAGATTTCATGGTCAGACATGTATTTGTGTAATTCTTGGTAAATTTTAATACGTTTCTCACGGTTTTCTTCTTGCTTATATTGCTCTAATAATCTATCAATTGTTTTATCGTCTACACGGTTACGATTTGATAATCCAGGATTCGCTTTTGTTGGAATACCTGAAGAATGGAAGAATTGATAGTGGTCAACGTTTGCATCATATCCAGACCATCCTAATGCGAAGCAATCTAATTCCCCAGCAGCATACTTATCTAAGAAAATAGACCACTCGTAAGCACGTGGCGTTACTTTAATTCCTAATTTAGCCCAGTTTTGTTGAGCTAATAAAGCTACAGCTTCACGAGTTTTATTACCATTGTTATAAGCAAACTCGATTTTTACTGCTTTACCATCTTTATCGTATAATGTATTTCCACGTTTTTCATAACCAATTTCTTTTAACAATGCAGCAGCTTTTTTCACATCATAAGGAAGTGCTTTTACACTGTCATTATTTTGTGGAATTTTTGGATGCATTGGACCACTACCTTGGTAAGCACGGCCTAATTGAATCTTAGAAACAATTGACTTACGATCTAAACCATAAGCTAATGCTTCACGGAATTTTTCGTTATTCCATGGTTTAACTGCTTCGTTAAATCCGATAAAGTCAAAACGACCTTGGTCATAAGACTTAGTTGTTGTATCTTTATCCTTCTTAACTTGTGCTAATAATTTTGGAGTAAGAGACTCTACGTAGTCTACATCCCCTTTAATTAAGTTAAGTGCTTCAACGTTAGCGTCAGGTAAAACTTTTGTAATTACTTCATTTAAATATGGGCGTCCTTCAAAATAGTTTTTGTTAGCCGTAACTACAATACGCTCATTTGATTTCCACTCTTTAAATTTGAATGGGCCTGTACCGATTGGGTTACGATGGATTTTATTATTTTTGTTGTAATCATCTACACCTTTAGGGAATTGGTGTTTAGGCATAATTGGTGCTGATGCCACTGTATTTTCTAAGAATAATACATCCTTTTCCTTTAAAGTAATTTGGAACGAATAATCGTTTACTAGTTTTGTAGATTTTACTGCATCAAATAATGATGCGTAATGGTTCTCAGCTTTTGGATTCATGAACATATCATATGAGAACTTAACATCTTTTGCAGTGAAAGGCTTGCCATCATGCCACTTTACACCTTTACGAATTGTGAAAGTATATGTTAAGCCGCTTTTTTTCCAGCTAGTTGCTAATGCTGGAACTACTGCACCACTCTTATTTAATGTAAGTAGGCCATCAAACACCATACTTGTAATATCAATTGAAGCAGAGTCAGACGAATTAAGTGGCGTTAAACTTACTGCATCAGCGAAAGTTGAAATGACAACTTTCCCACCAACTTTTTTCGAATCGAAACCTTTACGTACAGATGCTGCGTCTGAATGTAATGCCGGTAAGCCAGCTAATACTACTGATGCAGCAAGAGCTGTTGATACGAATTTACTTTTTACGTTTTTCATACCTATTTTCCTCCTCTTATTCGATTAAATTAGTTAATTTGCTGCAGGTTTTTCTGCTTTTACATTTGCAACTGTGATCTTGCCTTCTGGAGAAACTTCAACAGAAGCAGTTAATTTATAACCGTCTGCAATTAGTTTAACTAGATCTGAAGTTGATGAAACGGCAGTTTTACCATCCTTCGTCACATTTACAACAACTGCTTCATCAGCAGTTAATGTTAAGTTTTCAAGTGCACTTTCAGAGAAATCAAATACATAGTCACCAGTTGCAGTAACTGTTAAGCCTTTATCTGTAAGTTTTGCAATTGAAGCATTTAATGCAGTTACTTGGTCATTCGTATAGTTTGTATAAACTGAACCAAAATAACTTACACCAGCAGCTGAATAGCCAGTAAATTCACGGAAAGTGAAATCTTTATCTGGATGACTTGGTAAGTTACTTACAACAAAGTTAAGATCAACTTCTAATGTTGTTGTTCCAACAGTAATTTTACCGTTTGAATAACCAAGATTACCTTCAAAAGAATCAAGACCAGCACCACTTACGAAAGCAACTTTTCCTGTTTTATCAAAAATTACTTCCACTGCAGTTCCAAGTCCTAATGCATCTGTATCAGTAGCTTGATCATCAATGAATAATGAAGCATTAGATGAAATTTTGTAAGTTTTTACACCGCTATCACTTTTTAAAGTAATTGATGTTGGAGTTGAACCTACAACCACTCCATTTAAATCTTTATATACATCTTTAGCTTGTAAGAACTTGTCTACTGCAACTGCAGCAGCTTCTTTCGTTACAACAGCGTTAAGATTTGTATCAATTGATAGTACCCCTTTACGTTCTAAGAAGAATAAGAAATCAACAGGACGGTTTGACCAGCTAGTTTTAAATCCAAGACCACTTGCTAGTACTTTCGATAATTCAGCGTAAGTTAAGCCCTTCTTAGGTAAGAATTCACCTTTTTTTGTTAGTTTGAAGTAACCTTTACTTACTAGCTTTGCAGCATTTGCATTTTTTGTATCTTTAACTTTTACTGATTTAGAAGGAGCTTTTCCAAGATATACTAACTTAGCTGCTAAATCAGCAAATTCTCCTCTTGTAAAACCTTTTTCTGGATTAAAATCAGAACCCTTGTTAACTAAATAACCTAAGGAAACTAATTTCGTAATTGACATTTCACTATCTAAGCCTGAAACATCATCAAACGATGCTGCATATGTAGACACACTACCTAATAAAAGTGTAGAAGCTACCACGCCTGAAACAACCAGTTTGCGTAAATCCTTCATTCTAAATACCTCCCCATTCTCTTAACGATACCGATCATATTGGAACTATAATTATTTGTATATTAGTAGTTTACATACCCCCTCAAGCAGAATAGAAAGAAATATCAGAAAATATAAATATTTCTAACAAATTTATAACACAAAAACAGTATTATGAAACTGACAAAAAACTAACATATTTTTAACAAAATTCAAAATATTATAAAAATAGTCGTTTTTTTCATATTTTTCTACTAATTTTTATAAATTTTTTGTGACAAATAGGTTAATAGTCATAAAAAAAATATGAAAAAAATTACAAAAGTCAGTAATTTCTTTCATATTTCTTAATATTAAATATTAAATTTTAAGATGTTTTTAGGAAAAATAACCAATAAAATATTATATTAAACTAATGATTTAAAGCAGTTTTTATCTCTTTTATACTTTTACCTGCCACAAACTCTTCAAATTTTTCCTTATTGCCACCAATAAACAAAAGTCCAATTGTTAACACAAATACAACAACTAACAAACATCTTCTAAACAAATCCAACATAAAATGTAATCCTCCTAATATAAAAAGTGACGCGCTTCGATACTACCAGATAGTCATCAGAATAAGAAGAACTGGATGCTATCCTTACTTTCAAATGATCAAGTTGCATATATTTTTATGTCAATGACTTATCTTTAGCTTAATCCACGATTTGCAACTTACTAATTTTTGGAACATATAAATAGAATTGCCTCTTTCTAAAGAAATCTTTTCATATGTAATCCTTCAAATTTACATCATACTCAACCATTCTATGTTAGAAAAAAATATTTAATACAAAAAAATAGTTATTAATTAGCGAAACTTTTCTAATTAATAACCATTTTTTCAAACATTATTTTTTATCTGTCCGAAAGACGATTGCGCCTCTTTCATATTCTATATCTTTTATATTCAATCGCGTGTTGATTACTCTAGCTAATGCAAAGAAGTAATCAGATAGGCGATTTAAATATAGGAAAACTGGCACATGAATTGTTTCTTCTTTCATTAATGAAACGACATTACGTTCAGCGCGCCTTGTTACTGCTCTAGCCTGATGAATAATTGCCGCTGCTTTAGAACCACCTGGTAAAATAAATTTTTCAAGTGGTGGCGTTGCATCCATATATTCATCTATCAGTTTTTCAAGATCCTCAACCATTTTTTCAGTTGTTTTGAATGGGATGCCTTCCTTCACAACCGCCAAATCTCCACCACAATCGAATAATTCGTGTTGTATTTTTTGTAAGCTTTCGAACAGGTCTTTTGTATCTTCTGAGTCTAAATAAGTCATAGCATATCCCACGATTGTATTAACCTCATCAATCGTGCCATAAGATTCCACTCTCAAATGATCTTTATCTACTCGTTTTCCTACTAAGCTTGTTTGGCCTTTATCACCCGTTTTTGTATAAATCTTCATGAAAATTTCCTCCTTATCTTATATATTGTTCTTTAATAGAATTTGACTATGTAGCTACTTAATAAGCTTTTCAAATCAATTAGTCTAGTTATTTATTAATCAAAATAAGAAAGCAAAAAATTTAAGTAAAATTACTTTTATAAACAATCACTTTTTTATTCGTATTTGGATTGTTCATAATTTGAAAAGAAGTTCCATAAAGATCTTCAAGTATTTCTTCAGTTAAAACGTCTTCCGTGTTGCCTTCACAGAAAATTGTTCCATCTTTAAGCGCTAATATTCTATCACAATATAAACTCGCTAAATTTAAATCATGAAAAACAGTAATGACTGTTTTTTCTTCTTTTTGTTGTAATTCTTTTAATAAATCTAATATTTTAATCGTATGCATTAAATCTAAATGATTGCTTGGTTCGTCTAAAAATATATAAGGCGTTTCTTGAGCAAAAGCTTGTGCTAAAAATACTCTTTGTCGCTCACCACCGCTTATCTCACTAATAAATTTTTGTTTCATATTGTGTGTACTAGTCATTAATAACGCATTATTAACTGCGTTTTCATCTTGAGTTGTCCAGTTTGGAAATAGTGAGGAAGAATATGCAATTCGTCCAAGTTTAATCGTTTCGTTTACTTCATAAGAAAAAGTATAAGAATTTTGTTGCGATAAGACGGCGATTTTTTTTGCAATGTCTTTATTAGACATCTTTGTTATATATTCTCCGTCGATCATTACATCACCTGTTAACGGTTTCAAGAGTCCGCACAAAATATGTATAAATGTAGACTTTCCGCTTCCGTTCGGTCCGATAATACCTAACCATTCACCTTCATTGACGGAATAAGAAAGATCCTTAATATCTTTTTGAATCCCATTATATGAATAAGAGATTTGATGACAATTGATCATAGTTTCCCTCTATTCCTTTTCATTTGAAGTAAAATAATTGCAAAAATAGGTGCACCAATTAAAGATGTAATCACACCTATTGGTAATTCTCTTGGAGCTAGTATGACTCTAGAAAAAATATCTGAAGCTATTAAAAAGATTGCGCCGTTTATCATTGATAATGGTAGTAGCTTTCTATGTAATGGTCCTACGATTGCTCTCGTAAAGTGTGGAACAACTAATCCAACAAATCCAATTGTGCCAGATACTGCTACAGCTGCACCTGATAAAATACTACCAGTAAATAAAATTAAATAAGTAACCTTTTTTACATCAATCCCTATATGCTTTGCATTTGTACTCCCAAATGTCATTGCATCTAATTGTCTATGTTGGCCATATAGAATGAGAAAGGAAAAAATTAAAAATGGTAATAGTGTGATAGAATACTGTATCCCTCTTCCTCCAATATTCCCCATTAACCACCCGATTACAGATCTCAATTCATTATCAGAAAATGTTATAAATAAAGATAATAAAGCCGAACAAAATGAACTAATAATGATTCCGCCTAATATTAATGTTTCAACATTCAAAGAACGATCTATTTTTCGTACAAATAAAATCAATAGTAAAAGTGTAAAAAATCCAAAAATTATACTGACAACGGGTAATGTAAAATAAGTAACGATTGGTAAGCTAATCTGAAAAAACAAAACAAATACAGCCCCCACAGATGCCCCTGAAGAAACACCTAAAGTAAAAGGATCAGCTAAAGGATTCTTTAATATACCTTGAAAGGCAACTCCTGCTAATGCGAGGCAAGCACCAACTAAACCCGCTAATATTACACGAGGTACTCGTATATTCATGACAATTGTTTGAATATCATCTGGGACAAAATTAGTTTTAAAAAACGCATCTGAAAAGCTTTGAATAATAGAATAAAAGGGGATCGATGTTGATCCTATCGAAACCCCTAAAATAAATAATAACAATAATACAAAAGATGGAATAATAAATATATTCTTATTTAAAAATCTCTGGATAAACCGCCTTTGCAATTTCTTCTACTCCTTCAACAAGTCTTGGACCAGGTCTAGATGTTGTATCAGCATTAATATCAAAAACTCGTTTATTTTTAATTGCATTTACAGTGGTCCAATTTTTTCTTTCTAGTACAGCTTTCTCTAAATCAGGTACATAATCACCATATGTAGTTAATATAACATCTGGGTTTGCTTTTATAGCAGATTCTTCACTATACATTACCCAGCCTTTTTCTTTTTCAGCAACGTTTTTTGCATGAATGATTGAAATCATTTCATTTAGAAATGTTCCATTACCTGCAGTATATATTTCAGGTGGTCCTGAAATTTCTAACCAAACTAATGGGTTCGTGCCAATAGTAGCAGCTTTATCACTAATTTTCTTTAATTTTTCCTTCATATCACTTACAACTTTATTTGACTCATCAACTTTGCCAGTGATCTGACCAACTTCTTTAATTGTATCATATACGTCATTTATTGATTCAGCATTTTTCACAACAAACACTGTAATCCCAGCCTGTTTTAATTGTTCTAAACCATCTGCGGAAATGCCAAGGCTAGACTCATGAGCTAATACTAAATCTGGTTGAAGTGAGATGATTTTCTCAATGTTATAAGTCATATCAGCATTATTTCCACCAACTTTGTCGATTCCTTTAACTTCCTCAGGATAGTTATCAAAATCAGTAACACCGATTACGTTTTTTCCTTTTCCTAATGAGAATAAGATTTCAGTATTACTTGGTATTAGCGAAATAATTTTTTTAGGTTCTTCTTTAATCTCAATCTCTTTTGCTGTTGAATCTTTTACTGTTAATGGAAATTGTGCAGCTTCAGTTTTTGGAACATTTGTTTCTTTTTGCGCCGTTTCGTTATTACACCCAAATAACCCTAAGCATAATAAAACGACTAACAAGCTTGATACGATTTTCTTCATAATTCTCCCCCTAGTATGTTGGAAAGCATAAAAAAACCCCATTCAAATTTATGAAGGGGCTCGAAACAACATAATGATACAAGTAAAACTTGCAACTGCTGCTTCAAATTCTCACTCCCCGAAGAATTGAAAACGGATGAATTTAGCAGGTCTACTGACTTTGCTTCAACCTACTCCGACCTTCCCATTCCGATGGAACAGTGGTTTGTTCGTTTCGTCCACATTACAGTTGCGGGGACAGTTCTGGATTTTACCAGATTCCCTATTAAGCGATTATCGCACTAAATTCATCAATATTTCATTATATTAATCGTAAAGTATAATAAGTGAGAATTCAATTATTTTATTTAATTGTTTTATATGAAACAAGATTACTCTACAACTTTTTCATTTATTCGTATAAAATGTGGTATTTTCACTTTAAATGTCGTACCTTGCCCTATTTCGCTGAATACTTGAATTGAACCACCATGAGCGTTCACGATATTCTTAACGATTGATAAACCAAGACCAGTACCACTCTTACCTCTTGTACGTGCTTTATCGGCTTTATAGAACCTTTCAAACACAAATGGTAAATCTTCGTTGGAAATACCAGCTCCCGAATCTATGAATTCAAATATAGTATCTTCACTATTCTGAGAAACAGAAACAATGATCCTACCATTTTCATTTGAATGTGTAATCGCATTAACGATTAAATTCGTAAAGACTTGTTCCATTCGATCTTCATCAATCAAAATATTAACTTGTGAAATATCATCTAATTCACCAAAAAGTGAAACATTCTTCTCTCTTGCTAGCGCTTTAAATTTTCTAATAATACGATCTACAAATGGAATGACTGCTACGGGTTCACGATTTAATTCAGTAAAACCATTTTCCATTCGTGCTAAATCTAATAAATCATTTACTAATCTACTCATCCTTAATGATTCATCGTATATAATTTGTGATAGCTCTTGCATCTCTTCCTTGGACTCTGCAACGCCATCTACAATCGCTTCACTGTAGCCTTGTAATAATGAGATTGGTGTCCTTAACTCGTGCGATACATTAGCGATAAAATCTTTTCTCATTTTTTCTAAACGTCTTTGTTCTGTTACATCACGAATTACGGCAACAACACCACGAATATTTGTTTGATTATATAATGGTGACATCACTATTTGCCAATTACCTTGATCTAAATTTAGCTCAATAAATTGCTTCTTTTCGCTTTCAACTACTAGTTTATATAAATCTAATAAGTCTTTTGTCAAAACTAGTTCTGAGTCATTCTCAATTTCATCATCATTTAGCATTTTTAAAAATCGAGCAGCCGGTGGATTAGTCGTTACAATACTACCTTCATTATTAATCGATATTACACCGTCAACCATACTCGTAATGATATTTGATACTTTCTCTTTTTCTTGTTTTAACGCATTCATATTAAAGTTTAGCTTCTTACTCATTTTATTAAAAGAATAAGCAAGTTCCCCAATCTCGTCATTCGAGTGAATCGGAACTTTAGCATCAAAATTACCTGATGTCATATCACCGACCACTTCTTTCATTTTTCTAAGTGGTGCAGTAATTTTTGAAGAAAGGAAAAAAGAGAAAAAAGTCGTTAACACAATTCCAATGGAAGCAGCAAGTAATACGAAGTTAGTTGTTTGATGAATCATCCCTTTAACAGGCTGTAACGATTGATACATATATACAGCGCCATGATGATTTTGATCTTTTATCGCTACACCAACTACTAATTTTTCTCTTTCACTATTCTTTCCGTATACAAGTCTTTTACTTACATCTTCCTTGTATTCAATCGTTCTATTTAATACATGATCTTTTAGAATTTCTTCATATGGTAGTTCTTGTATGCCATATTTATTACTTGAGTACCAAGGTTCTTCATCTTCAATAGAAATGATGACTCTCGAATATCGATTCACGATATTATTGGATAAGTACTCAACGTCGGACATTGATTGACCTTTCTCGATCAATCCGGCTATTTTCGTTGCATCATCTTTCATATTTTGCACTTGAAGATCAATATAAAATTTCTCAAAGAATCCTATGAGAACAAATGTTAAAAATGACAATACAAGCGAAACTAGTAATATAATTGTAAGCCATAGCTTACCAACTAAACTTCTTAAAATCATTACTCCTGACCTACCTCAAATTTATAGCCTACACCCCAAACAGTAACGATCATTTTAGCTGCATCTTCTGAACACTTACTAAGTTTTTCACGTAATCGTTTTACATGTGTATCAACAGTACGTAAGTCACCGAAGAAATCATATTGCCATACTGATTTTAGCAATGTCTCACGATCGAACACCTTATCAGGAGATTTTGCTAAGAATAATAACAATTCATATTCTTTTGGCGTTAAGCTAACTTCTTCACCTTCAACAATTACTTTATGGGCATCATTATCAATCGTTAAATGCGAGAAAACAACTACGTCTTTTGCAGAAGAATTGTCTGATGTGAAAACTGGCATATTTGATGAACGTCTTAATAGAGCTTTTACCCTAAGTACAACTTCACGTGGGCTAAACGGTTTTATGATATAGTCATCAGTACCAACTTCAAATCCTTGCACGCGATTTGTTTCTTCACCTTTAGCTGTTAGCATAATGACTGGAGTAGTTTTTACTTTTCGTAGCTCTCTACAAACTTCAATTCCATCTATTTTAGGCATCATTAAATCTAATAAGATAAGTGAGTAATCATTTTTCAACGCTAATTCTAAAGCATCCTCACCATTGTCTGCTTCATCTATCATGTATCCATCACGCTCTAAATACATTTTTAATAAACGTCTAATTCTATCTTCATCATCTACAATTAAAATTTTTATGTTTTGATCCATTTTCATTCAACCCCCTTTACATAATTTTACATAATAAAAATTGTATATTCTAGTCCAATTTGTGAACATTTTTACATAATTCTATGAACTTATTATTTCCATCATTTTCATAAATAAAGCAAAAAAGACAGAATAAAGTAAACTAGCATACTTTATTCTGTCTTTCTTAATTTACATTTAATTTCTGACATAGCTGACCGAGTGCAATTCGCTATTCTTTTAAGCGTAAGAGTGTAGTCCAGCTATGATTAAGTTTACAGCAATTAAGTTGAACATGATGATTGCAAAACCAATTACAGCCAACCATGCTGACTTTTCACCTTGCCAGTTACGTTTAAAACGTAAGTGTAAGAATACCGCATAGAATAACCATGTAATTAATGCCCAGTCCTCTTTAGGATCCCAGCTCCAAAATCTTGTCCAAGCAATTTGAGCCCAAATCATTGCAAAAATTAAGCCGCCTAAAGTAAAGACAGGGAAACCAATCGCTACCGCACGATAACCAATTTCATCTAATAAATCACTATCAACCTTTTGAACGAACGGTTGTAAAAATGCGCCAATACGCTTTCTAATGATTAAACGAATCACAAGATATAGTGCTACTCCTGCAAAAATTGACCAAATAACTGTATTTAGTTTTTTAGCATTGATAAGTGCTGGCATTTCTGCAAGTGCTTCAAATTTACCTTCTGTTGTTAACTCACCTTTATGTGGACCAACAATCGATGGTAAATTGTAAATCATTTCTTCTTTGACATCATCTTTATTTACCCAATTGTATTTCGCTTCGTAACCTGAAGCATTAAATGCAGTTGAAATAAGAATAAATGCTACAACAGTTACTAAGAAGTATAGAACAGCTTCAAGCCAAAAAGTTTTCTTCGTTGACTTTGACTGATCAAGATTTTTAATTAAATAAATTAAACCAGTAATAAAACTAATTGCTAAGATCGCTTCACCTAAAGCAGCTGTTGTTACATGGATATGTAACCAGTAACTTTTTAAAGAAGGAACTAATGGTTTAATCTCATGTGGAAACACAGTTGCATAAGCAATAATGATAATTGCAATTGGTAATGCAAATAATCCAATAATATTTAATCTGTAAATAAAATGGATCAGAATAAACGCTAAAATTAACATCATTCCAAAGAATGTAATAAACTCAAATAGATTACTTACAGGTGCATGGCCTGCTGCAATCCATCGTGTAATAAAATAAATGATTTGTGATAAAAACCCTAAAACAGTTATTGATATTCCTATCGTAGCCCATTTATTAGGTCCATGATCGTTTACTTTTAGCGAGCCACCAAAAAAGAAAGTAGCTACGATATAACATATAAACGAAATAAATAAGAAATTACTACTTAGCTCGTACATATTTTCCCCCTATTAAACACTTTTTTCAGATTGTTGGTCGATTGGCAATTCAATCTTAGTGTCTCCCAACACTTTATTCAACTCTTGTTTTAAACCATAATAGTTTTTATTTGTAAAAGCTGCTATCCAAATTTCCCCATTTTGATTTTGGATCCAAACTCTTCGATGATACCAGTACATACCCTGGATTACGCCAATCATAAAGATTGTTCCACCAATTCCAAGTAACCAAAGTGTTAAATCTTTACGAACTGTTAATCCAGTCGAATCTTTTGTTTCAATACCAGCAAACGTCATTTTATATTTGTTTACACCATCGGGTTCAATGTTTTGCTTAATTGCAACGAATGCAACCTCACCCTTTGGCGTCTTTGGTGTTGTCATTTTAAATACAAATGCTGGATTGTTTGGTTTTCTTGTTTTTGTATCAGGAACACCATCTGAATTGAAATAAAAATCAGGAAAATAGTTTCTAAGCTCTACTTTGTACCCATCTTTTAACTCATAAACTTCTTTCGGATTTTGTAAGTCTACTTTTAATGGACCTAACTTCGTACCAGTTTTTTTATCTTCAAGTGTAAATAAAAATGCACTAAATTCTCCAATTTTATAGTCTACTTGATATAAAGCAAAATTTTGGAATTTTAATGGTTCATTTACTCGAATATTATAATCTTTTACTTTTTTTAGTTTTGGCTCTTCACCAGGAATTAAGTTCCCTTGACGTTTATATAACGTAACGTCTGCTTGATAGTTTTTCGGAATTTTATCATTTCCAAAACGTTCAATTGCTTCTTCGTAAACTTTTCCTTCAGAATTCTTATTATAAGTTTCCATATGGAAGTCATTTAGCTTAAGATAATAATTTTGATTCGTTCCAACGATTGGCTTTAGTTCTCCTTCTTGAACCCATAGCGCTTTATCTAAATACATTCCAGGCACATATCTTAACATTACACCAATTAAGAAAATGATCAATCCAATATGGTTTACATATGGACCCCAACGAGAAAATCTGCCTTTTTCAGCAAGAATATTTCCATTTTCTTCACGAATCTTATATCGTTTCTTAATTAGATTTTTCTTTGCTTTTTCAATTTCAAGAGTGACATTATCCACTTTAGAAGTTCCAAACATTCTTTGTCTTTTTAAAAAGCCTGGATGTCTAGTTACAGTTTGTTTATTCAAAGCTTTATAAAGAGGGACAATACGATCTAAGCTACAAATAACTAGCGATACGCCGATTGAAGCTACTAGTAACATAAACCACCATGAGCTAAATGTATTATCTAATCCAATTAAGTCATAGATTTTACCAAATGTACCATACTCATCTTGGTAATAAGTTGTTGGATCTGCAGTTGGTGGAAGTAAATCTCTTTGAGGAAAAATTGTTCCAAGTGCAGCAGCAATAAGTGTAATAATAATGATGACTACAGCAACTTTTACAGAAGAAAAAAACATCCACACTTTATCAATAAAAGTTTGATTGTTTACGATAGATCGTCTTGCTGTACCCTCATATTTCATATCAAGTAAATCAGTAGCGTTTTCATCCTGCGGCTTACCACAAGATTCACAGATTACTGTACCAACATGATTCAAATGTCCACATTCACATTTAAAAGTATCCATATCTTTTCCCCTAACTCATTTTACAGCATCATTTTGGTAATATTTCTTTAATATAATTTTCAAAAGAAGTTGATGTCATTTGACCAGTCACAATTCTTTTTACTTTTCCATCAGGACTTACAAAAAATGTAGTCGGTAATGGATTCACACCATAAATGTTTAAAATTTCTTGATCTTTATCAATCGCAATCGGGAATGTAAGTTTATAATCGCTTACAAATTTTTTCACGGAAAACTCTGACTCATCTGCATTTAATGCAAATAATTCAATGCCTTGATCTTTATACTTTTGATATAACTCATTCATAAAAGGCATTTCACGTTTACAAGGCTCACACCAAGTACCCCAAAAGTTAATGATAACACCTTTTCCTTTCTGCTCAGAAAGTGTAAATTTTTCTTCAGAATTTAGTTCAGTTAAAGCAAAGTTAGGTGCAGTACTCCCTTTACTTACCACTTCATCCTCTTTGAAGAAATTTATGTAAAAAGTATATCCGATTGCAGCTACCATAATTAAAAGGATTAGTGTACGAATTAACGTTCTATTTTTTTTCATATAAGCAGTTCCTCCCATATGTAAGAATATCATTATTTCCTATTCTTGAATAGAAATATGAAGGTATCAGCTAAAAGACTAAATATTCTAACATCTATTTATCACGATCGTTTTCACGACAAGAAAAAACTCGGCATTGGCCGAGTCTTTTTATTAACGAGGCTTTGCTGAAGCCATCGCTCTTAATTGTTTTACCTCATGTGGTGATAACTCCCTTGCATCACCAGCAGTTAATCCAGATAAATCTAAGAACGCATAACGTTCACGTTTTAACTTCATTACAGGAGTTCCGATCGCCTCAAGCATTCTTTTTACTTGACGGTTTCTACCTTCATGAATGACCAATCTAATGATTGCAGTATTTTTCTTCTTATCAAGTGAAATCATTTTTACCCCGGCTGGAGCTGTTTTTCCATCTTCAAGTACAATTCCACGTTCTAATTTACGCAACTGCTCTTTTGTTGGGATCCCTTTTACTTTAGCAATATACTCTTTATCAATTTCATACTTTGGATGCTGTAGTAAATTCGAGAATTCACCATCATTCGTTAAAAGAATAATTCCTGATGTATCATAATCTAATCTGCCAATTGGAAAAATTCTTTGCGGAATCATAGGAAAGAAATCCGTTACGACTTTTCTTCCTTTGTCATCAGACACACTAGAAATGACACCTGATGGTTTATATAAAATAAAGTATACTGGTTCTTCTTTGTCGATAGGAACTTCATCCACTTCAACTTTATCGTTACTAGTAACCTTTACACCAAGTTCAGTAACAATTTGACCATTTACTTTTACTTTTCCTTCTTTAATTAATTCTTCTGCTTTACGTCGAGAAGCAATCCCGGCTCTAGCAATAACCTTCTGCAATCTTTCCATTCGCTCAATTCACCTCTTCAACCATCATACAGATTTATACGGCTGAATACAAGTTGAAAGTGGAAAAAGCTCATCCTAACACTTTAGGGAATCACTTCAAGTCATTAAACATTGTTTTGTACTATATAAAACAAGCATGTCAGGGATTTTATAAATAAACTAATTTTGAATCAGGTTATCTAAAAAGCTTTGTTTCAACTTAGCCATCCGCGATATTTTACTAAAGAATTCAAAGGTCAGTTTTTCAAATCTATCACTTTACGAATATTTTATGAAAGAACACATATAATTTACTAGATTTGCAGAAATGAGGTATTCAAAATGAATTTAACATTAAAACACCCATCAGCATTTGATCGATCAAAGGTCATTTCCCCTGGTAGTGTTCTAATCACTAAGAAGCATGAAACAGTTTATATGCTTGTATATGAGGAGAATGAAGAGGAATATCCTTATGTACTTGTTTCATTGTCAGATGCTAGATTAGTTCAAAATTACGATATTATGCCTACTTTAGGTGATATAGAAGATTGGATCGGCGAGATTACAATGGTTACTCAGAAAAACAAACTCTCCATAACTATTCAAGCAAATTACTAATTAAAAGTTTATTCAAACAATAAGCTGTCAATACTATATTTATTAACTTAAAAAGGAGAAAACAATATGAATTATTCTTTTAATCCATCCATAAAATATAATTCAGTTGGATCGTTTAAATTAGGCGATGTATTTTTTACTTCTCATAAACCTTCGAAAGCATACAAGCTAATCTATGACTCTACAGAAACTAATTATCCTTATATCTTATTATGTTTAGATGATGCAATTTCAATCCAAAGTTTTGATGAAATACCTACGATTGAAGATATTGAAGATAATATTGGTGAAATCAAGTTTACAGTTCCCAAAGAAAAATTACTGCTTGTTATTAATTAATAACAAACGAAAGTAAAAAACGCCATCAAGAAACTATCTCTTAAATGTTAGTTATGACCAACATTTATTAGAGTAGTTCAAATCTGATGACGTTTTATTTAGTTTTTTTTTACATTCTTATATTCTTATATTATGCAAAGACGCTTGCTAATTTTTCGTCTGTTTGTTCGCTCCAATATTTCAACCACTTTTTAGCGCCTTCAAGATCATGAAGTTTCGCTTGACCACATTGAAGTTCATTTGCTGCTGGTACTTCTTCAACTTGAATTCCTAATTCAGCTGTTTTACGTAATAAAGCAATCACGTCTGAAATTGATGGTTCCCCAGCGATAATTAAATAGAAGCCTGTTTGGCAACCCATAGGTGATAAATCGATAATTTTGAATGGTTCGCCTGCTGGTACCGCTTCTCTAACGTTTAATGCTAATAAATGCTCTAATGTATGAATTGTTGCAGGTTGTAATGCCTGTTTGTTAGGTTGGCAAAAACGAATATCATATTTCGTTACGACACCATCTGAACCAACTTGGTGCGTCCCACAATGTCTAATATACGGTGCTACTACTTTTGTATGATCTAATTCAAAACTTTCTACTGATGGCATATTGATATCCTCCTAAAAAATCTCTCTATTGTTTTGTTGCTTCTACAATCCATACAAAATCATTAAATTGTTGGAAACTGACTGAAAATCCATTTTTTTCAAAATGAGATCGAATAACTGGTATTAATGGGTAATACTCTCTTTTCAAATCATCTCTTAAATCGATGAAATTGGCTTGATCTGCCTTTGTAATTTCATTTTGAAAAGCTTCCTCTGATTGGAACATTGTATCTGCAAAAATAATTTTACCGTTAACTGGTAATAGTGAATGATATAGTTTAATAGCTTCATATTTTTCATCATCTGTTAAATGATGAAATACGTAAGAACTTACAATTGTATCAATTTGTTGAGTTGGCTTTGGAAAATCAATTAAATCCCCATCATGAATGACAACATTTTCACCTAATTTTTTAGATGCGATTAGTCTCATTTCTGGAGATGGTTCAATCGGAAATACTTGTTTTTTAGAATCGAGTAAAAGCTTTGTTAAATTACCAGTACCAATTCCAAATTCAAGTACATTTTCTCCACTACGTTTTACAATTTCATCTAATATTTGATCATATCCTCGGAATACTTCTTTATATTCCGCATCGTGTCCTTGAACGAATGAATCATAACTTTCAGCCCAACCTGTGAATACATCTAAAAATTCTCTACCCATTTATCTCACCCTTGATGTTTCAAATATTAATGCCTGTTCTAAATCTTCTTTTAAATCCTCTAAATCCTCAAGTCCTATTGATAAACGAATTAGTTCATCAGAGATACCAGATGCTAATCGTTTTTCTCTAGGAATCGAAGCATGAGTCATTTTTGAAGGAATTCCTACAAGACTTTCTACTGCTCCTAAGCTTTCAGCTAATGTAAACCATTTTAATTTCCCTACGAATACTTCAGGATCTAAACCTTCTTGTAATTCAAATGATAACATTCCACCAAAACCACTACTTTGTTGTTTTGCTAACTCATGATTTGGATGTGTATCTAAACCTGGATAAAATACTTTATTAACATTTGGATGTGCACTTAATAATTTTGCAATTTCATGAGTATTTCTTTCATGCTCTTCCATTCTAATACCTAACGTTTTAATACCACGTTGTAATAACCAGCTGTCATTTGGACCAAGGACGCCTCCGATTGAATTTTGATAAAATCCAATTTCTTCAGCAAGTTCTACGTTATTTGTCACAACAATACCTGCTACAACATCACTATGGCCACCTAAATATTTCGTTCCACTATGAACGACAATATCAGCTCCAAGTGTTAATGGCTGTTGCCAGTATGGTGTTGCAAATGTGTTATCTACAACAGTTAATACATTATATTCTTTTGCAAGTTTTGATACACCTTTGATATCTGTAATTTTTAACAATGGGTTACTTGGTGATTCAATAAAGATTGCTTTCGTGTTCGGCGAAATAACTTCTTCAACTAGTGCTAAGTTACTTGTATCTACAAATGTTGCTGTAATGCCTAAATTTGATAATACTTTTGTTAATAAGCGATACGTACCACCATATACATCATCACCAACAACAATATGATCACCCGTTTTAAACAAACTAAATACCGTGTGAATTGCCGCCATACCTGAAGCAAATGCAAATCCTGCTACTCCGTGTTCAATATCTTTCATCAATTCTTCAAGCGCATGACGTGTTGGATTGCCTGTTCTGGAATATTCAAAGCCTCTATGCTTACCAACAGCATCTTGCTTATACGTACTCGTTTGATAAATTGGAACACTAACTGCACCTGTTGCTTCATCTCTACTGATTCCTCCATGAATTAACGCTGTCTTTTTCTTCATATTATTCCTCCGCTATATATGTTTTTACTTAAGTATCTTTCACTGCTATCTGGAAAAATTGTTACAATCGTACTTCCCGGTTCAGCTTTTTTTGCTTCCTGTAAACTTGCATAAAGTGCTGCTCCAGAAGAGCTTCCTACGAGTAACCCTTCTTTTCTTGCAATTTCTTTTACTAAATGAAACGCATCTTTATCTAAAACCGTATAGATTTCATCAAATAAATTCGTATCTACAAAGCCTGGAATGAATTCCATTCCTATACCTTCTGTTTCGTGAGAACCGGGCTCGCCTCCATTTAATATAGAACCTTCTGGCTCAACGATGACAGTTTTTACTTTCTTACATTTTTCTTTTAAATACTGGGCTGTTCCAGTAAACGTTCCACCACTACCAGCACCAGCGACGAAAACATCTATTTTGCCTTCCAATTGTTCAACAAGTTCAGGCGCTAACGTTTTATAATAAGTTCTAGGATTTGCTTCATTACTAAATTGAGAAGGTACAAAAGAATTTGGTATTTCTTTTGATAATTCATTTGCTTTTTTTATTGCACCAGTCATACCTTCTGAAGTTGGAGTGTTCACAATTTTTGCGCCAAGCGCTCTCATTAAAGTTTGTTTTTCCAAGCTGAACTTCTCAGGTACAACGAAAATAACATTTACTTCATACTTTAGCGCTGCTAATGCTAAACCAATCCCAGTATTTCCAGCAGTTGGTTCAATTACTGTGCCTTCTTTTTTTAACTTTCCCTCTTTAAACGCACTTTCTAGTAATTCCATCCCTAGTCTATCTTTTACACTTCCACCAGGATTACAATATTCTAGTTTTGCAAATAATCTCGTGCCATTTGGTAATGGAAAAGATGTAATTTCAAGTAATGGTGTTGATCCAATCAGTTCATGTACTGACTTTACAACTTTCATATTTTCAAGCTCCTTTATGCCACAAAAAAAGGTTAGTTTCTTCCAATCCATTATATGCAACATGGGTAAAATTGAACGTTGTCTTAATACCAACTATTCTTATTGGTATTATAAGATATTTATTTTTATCACGCAATAAAAAAGTACTTTTATACCTCGTAAAGGGAATAAAAGTACTTCTCAATTAAGCAAAGAATATCGTTACAAATACGATAGAAAAAATTATGCTAAGTGCATCTGCTAGTAAGCCAACCTTTAAAGCATCACCCATTTTTCGAATTCCAACAGCACCAAAATAAACCGTTAAAACATATAAAGTTGTATCAGTACTACCTTGCATTGTAGAAGCAAGTCGTCCGATAAATGAATCTGGCCCATACGTTTTAATTAGATCAGCTGTAATACTTAAACCTGCGGAACCAGATATTGGTCGAATAATCGCAAGAGGAAACACTTCTGCTGGTATACCAAGAGAGGCTAGTAAAGGGCGGAGAAGTTCAACACAAAATTCTAAGGCACCAGAAGCTCTAAATATTGATATTGAAACTAACATACCTACTAAAAACGGAATTAATTGAACTGCAATAGTAACCCCTTCTTTTCCACCTTCTACAAATGATTCGTATGTAGGAACCTTTTTCAATGTTCCATGTATTAAGATGACTGCAATGATAAAGGGAATGATATATAGCGAGATAGTATTCATAACTCCCATTTATCTTCTCCCCTTCCGATTACGTCTATTTGCAAAAAAGCTGTTAATCAATAAACCACCAATAAATGAAACAACTTGAGCCAGAATCGTAACACCAACGATTTCTGTCGGATTAGCTGAATGATAAGACATTCTAATTCCGATAACAGTAGTTGGGATTAATGTAATGGCACATGTATTTAGTGTGAGAAATGTAATCATATCATCACTTGCTTCTTGGCTATTTTTATTTAATACCTTTAATTGCTCCATTGCTTTAATACCAAGCGGAGTAGCAGCGTTACCTAGACCAAATAAATTCGCAACCATATTTGACATAATATACCCAAGGGCTGGGTGATCTTTTGGAATTCTAGGAAACAGGAACGTTAGAAATGGCTGAAATAACTTCGATAAAATTTTTAATAATCCTGATTCTTCTGCTATTCTCATTAATCCTAACCAAAACACAAGCACACTTACTAAACCAATACAGATGGTGATAGCTTGTTTTCCTCCATCAAACACCGCTTTGTTAACTTCCTCAATTGTCCCATTTACCATCGCAAATACAAATCCAACAATCGTAAGAGCAACCCAAATGATATTAACCATTTGAGTGCTCTCCCATTAAGTTTAGTAACACTTCTTTACTTTGTTCAAAAACCTCTTTTGTAAAAACCTTGACCTTACTTTTACTATAAAATATATTTCTAGTTCCTAATTGTTCACCCTCTAATTCTATAATCGCTTTACCGACAATTTCATCATTCTCAAATCGTTTATCTGTTGGTTTTTCCAATTCAATCGTTACAGTAACTTGTTCCTTCTCTTTTTCATCTAAAGGATAAAAGAAATCATTTTTCAAATAAACATGACCTTTATACAGCTTATTCTTAACTTCTCTAATGCCACCTTTATTCAATACTTTCGTTAAAGGGTAATGATCAAATCCGTATTCAAAGAGTGCCATATGGTCTTGCCAATCTTTACCATCATCTAACGTAACAACGATTAAATCCATTCCGTTTTTCGATGCAGTTGACACGAGGGTTCTTCTAGCTTTCTTTGTGAATCCTGTTTTCCCGCCTGTACTATACTTGTACATAAATGTCAGTAACTTATTTTTATTTTTCCATACATAATCCCAAGACTCGGCTGTATTTTTTGCTCTATGAATTTTTGTTCCAGCTATTTTTGCATAATTTGGATTTTCCATTGCGTATTTGGTAAGAAGTGCCATATCATAAGCTGAAGAATAATGTTCCTTCCCATTTTCATCTAAGCCAGATGGATTACTAAAAAAAGAATTGCTCATTCCAATTTCTTTCGCTTTTTCGTTCATCATATAAACAAAACCTTCGATACTGCCCCCTACCGCTTCTGCTATAGCATTTGCAGCATCATTACCTGACCTAAGCATTAAACCATATACTAAATCTTCAAGTTTAATTTTCTGACCTGGTTTTAAATAAATAGAAGATCCTTCAGTACGTACAGCTCTCGAACTAATCGTAACTGTATTTTGAAGTTTCCCTGACTCTACAGCTAATATTGCTGTCATAATTTTTGTGATACTCGCAATTCGTTCAGGGTCATGCATTGACTTTCCATATAAGATTCTTCCCGTCTTTTGATCCATTAGCACCGCATTTCTAGCACTAACTCCTCCAAATGCTTTTACGTTATTCGTTGGAATTATTATTCCAATAAGAAATAAGCTAATGATTCCTAATATTAGCCATTTTTTCATTTTCGCATCACTCCACAGTTAGTCCTAATTAGTACAAGTTTACGAATTGAAAGATAAAAAAATGACTTTTTTTTAAAAGAAAAATGCCGAATACATTTCCTTAAAAGGTAAAATGTATCCGGCATATTTCATTTTTATTAAAATATGATCATATTTATTGCTGACATTTAGGTAAATGTTCGACTGAGCAGCTCACCACATGCCCCATGGAAAGCGTGCATCCTGGAGTGGAATACAACACACATCTCTTTACATGTAACATTTTCTTAATAAAATGGCTTCCATTTTAATTGGCTTGCATATTCATATCTGTAATTCACATCATCCCAGTTTACAATGTTCCAAAAATTATCAACATATGAGTCTTTATCAAATTTATATTGAAGATAATAGGCATGTTCCCAAACATCTAATACAAGTAAAGGTATTGTATCCCATTGTGTAAAAAATTGATGTTTTTCAGTTTGCAAAATTTCGAGTCGATTTGCTCTTGGAACCCATACTAAAATAGCCCAACCTACACCTTCAACTTTTTTAGCTGCTTGTGTAAAGTGCTCTTTAAAATCCTCATAACTTCCAAAATCATCTTCAATTTGTTTTAACAGCTCAGCTTGAGGCTTACCCCCACCTGCTTTACTTAAATTGTTCCAAAAAATAGTGTGTAAATAATGACCCGAACCATGAAATGCTAATTCCCGCTCCCAATGCTTTAAAAGATCATATTGATTATTCTTTCTCGCTTTTTCCAGTTCTATTTCTGCCTTATTTAAACCGTCTACGTAGCTTTTATGATGCTTATCATGATGAAGAATCATAATTTCTTTTGAAATATATGGTTCTAATGCATTATACGGATAAGGCAGTGGAGGTAATTCATGTTTACCAATTTCGATTTTTTCTTCCACTTCCATAACTCGATATGCATAACTATCATCATATTCTTCTTCATTTAATAATGAAATTAATCTTTCTTGAATATCGTCTACATCCATTGAGATTTCATCTAGAAATGAATTTTGGTCCACATAATAACTCGTTGTACCCATTCGGTTTAGTAATAATTGTACTTTATATTCTAATAGTTCCTTTTCCTGTAGTTGATCAAATCTTTCTGCAAGTAATTGCAAGACATTTCCACACCAATCCTCAACTTCTTGAAAGTAAGTTATAAGTTCAGATTGATTTACCATATTCCACCTCCACAGAGAAAATTCATTCTCTTCTACTTTCAATTGTATGATGGTTATGATAACGGTATTACCGGTAAGAAATATCGACTTATGATTAGAATGACTATTTTATTCTGTCTCGAGTACGGTACGATGTTCAGCATAGAACTCCAGTTTTAAAGTAATGACTTTTTCAAGCTCGTAAACAACCTTCATTAAATTTGCTCTTGTTTCAAACTCATCTCTAGTTTTAGGTAAAGGCATTCTTTTGAATTCTTGCATCATATGATTAAATTCTCCTAATAATTCAATACCTGTTGACTTTTCCTTCAAATAAACACCAGTATCCTCAAAAAATTCTGCAATTATTTTTGAATGCTCGAAGTTTATATCAATTTGTTTTAAGATTGGAATGATGTGATTCGTTATGATTTCAAATTGTCTTTCTCGCATTTCAAAATAGGTTAAGTAATATACATTTGTTTTAATAAAACTATTTTCAACTTGCCTAAATGCTAATGATTTTGCTTTTTGTAATAAGTTATTTGTTTCAATTATGTATTCTTCTAAATCCTCATCTTTACCCTTCATTTTTAATGAAATTCCTAACAATAACATTTTAAAATTTTGTTCAATTTTCTTTTGTGTCTCAACCATTTTCTTTTCAATACTTGGCATATATGTATTCATAATCAGTGCAATTCCAATTCCGATTGCAAGAATCAATACTTGATTATATAAAAAGCCAATTGACTTATCAGTACTGACATAAATTTGCAGTACAATGACCGAACTAGGGATGATACCTTCTTGAAGCTTTAATGTAACTAATAAAGGGATTGTTAATAAGAAATATATAACAACTGTTAGAGGATGATAACTTAAATATTCAAATAACATCCAACCAAAAAACATTGCGATAACTGAAGCTATAAATCTTTGAATTGCTACAAAAAATGATTTTCGCTTTGTATTTTGAATACTTAATAAAGTGACGACAGCAGCTGTACTATAATTTTGCAAATGCAATGCTTCTGCGATTATGAGTGATATCCCGCTTCCAATTGCGGTTTTGATTGTTCGTTGTCCTATTGAAAACATAGATTTCATTTTTCTTCCTCTTCTCATTCAAAACAATTTCTAAAGTATTGTAACGTAACTGATAAGAAAAAGACTAGAAATTTACTCTAGTCTTTTTCTTTTATATATATTTTACAATTTATGAATGAATCATTACTGTTTATATTGTTGCATCTTTTTCGTTGTATAATCAGTTTCATAATACTCAAGTTCTTCTCTCATTTGTTGAAAAACTTTTTCTAATTTTGTAAACAATGCTTGAATCGAATGGGGTACTTCTTTATAAAAAGTAATCGCCTGATTTCCTGTATATGCAGCACGACTATTTTCAAACCATGCATCATTCTTTGGAGAGAAAAACTCCGCAATACATCTGTGATAAATTTTATGTAATGTTTCTTCTGCAGTTGCCTTATGGAACCCACCACTTAAAATCTTTTCACAAACCTCTCTTGCATCCTCACTATAAACCGAAATTCTGCGTAATGATGTAAGAATACTTTCCATATACGCTTGATTTATTGATGAATTTTCCTGTTGAAATGATGGTAAAGAATGTTTATTTAAAAACATATTACACTCTAATCCCACAATACCTAATTGATGACCAACTATTTTTAATTGATGCTCTACCATCTTATTCGACATTGTATTCCCTCCATAAAATTAGATCGTTACTTCAACTCTTTTACTTGTACTTTGTTTAATTCCTCTTGCATATCCAACTAATTGTTCAAAATCTACACCTTTAAGCTCGTTAACGAACTCATTTATTTCATTTATATAAATTCGTTTACGACCACGAAAAGATGGATTATTAATAATGAAAGCAAGTGCAACTAAATCGCGGAAATAAATTGACTCTTCTCCATTATCATAAAGTACAGTTGTTTTCACTTCACTCATTTCTGGAAGCTGATCTTCAAAAAATCTTACATATAGTACTGAAGTTACATATTTTTGACCATTATATTCATATTCAACTTCAGAACGATTAAAAAAGTCTTCTGAAGTGTTTGACTGAGCTTTTACTAATTCATATCCATGACAATTATAAATATACAATTCTTTCACCCTCCAAAGATTTCCATAGTTTTAGTGTAACATAGGATAGATAGATAATTGCAGAATTTTTTAACTAATCTTCTTTTTCAAATTTACTAAAAAATAAATCAGCTTCTTCCTCAATTTCTTCCATTTTTAAATCCTGTGGTAGTGGTGGTAGTTCTTTAATGTTTTTTAAACCAAAATAATCTAAGAACTCAGATGTAGTTCCATATAAAATAGCTCGTCCAGTACCTTCAGCACGACCGACTTCTTTAATCAAATATTTTGAGACGAGTGTTTGAATCGGTTTTTCCGTTTTTACGCCACGTATATCTTCAATTTCTGTACGAGTAATCGGCTGTTGATACGCAACAATTGCCAATGTTTCAAGTGCTGCTTGAGATAAAGATGAATTTGATGGGCTTTCAATTAGCTTTTTAAAAAATTCTCCATGCTCTCTTTTTGATGTTAGTTTATAGCGATTGGCTAATATTCTTACCTGTAATCCTCTTGTTGACTTTTCATATTCTGACTTTAAATTCTCAATTAATTCTAACACTTCAGTTTGAGTGCATTCTAATGTATCCGATAATTCTAAAATTGAAATCCCTTCATCTCCAGCTACGAATAATAGGCCCTCAAGTACACCTATTAATTTTTGTTCATTCTCCATTACGAGTACACCTCATCTTGCTTTTTTTCGAATATTTCTCGTGAAGTTAGAAAAATTTCCGAAAAATTTTGTTCTTGCTCAACAATAATTTCTTTTGTTTTCATTAACTCTAAAATTGCTAAAAATGTAACAACTATACTTTCCTTGTCATGATATGGGAATAAACTAATAAAATTAGTCCGTTTCTTAAGTTGTTTTAAATAGTCAACTATTTCACCCATTCTTTTTTCAATAGAAATTTCTTCTCGGACGATCTTGGTTTGCAATGGTTCTTGAAGTTTTTTACGTTTAAACAGCTTTTGCAATGCACCTAACATATCATAAATCGTTACATCAGTTGGCATTGTAATATCCTCAGGTCCTGGGCCATACTCAGATAAGTCAGTAGGATTACGCGTAAAAATCATTGCACGCTCAGATTCTCTATCCTGAAAAACGTTTGCTGCTTCCTTAAATTGTTTATATACTAACAATCGATTCATTAATTCTTCTCTTGGATCTTCTTCAAAAACAGCATCCCAGTCAGCTTGTTCTTCATGGTTAGGGAGGATACTTTTACTCTTCATTGCTAACAACTCAGCAGCCATTACTAAATATTCACTTGCAATATCTAACTCTAATTCTTTCATTGTATGAATATATAAAACGTATTGATCGGTAATTTCTGATACAGGTATATCATATATATCAATTTCAAAACGTTGAATTAAATGAAGTAATAAATCCAACGGTCCTTCAAATGCATCAATTTTAACTTCATATTGCTTCACAAACTTTTCACCAACTTACTAATATGATTGCTTTGGTTAAACATGATTGTTGATTTCCACTATAAGTAGCTACTTTTTATATAAGTACGGTTAGCCTCTTTATGACATACGTCGATATATTCTGTCATGTCCCGTTTCTTTTACAAAAGACTAACACCTCTCGTATCAATCAACTTCTTATTTTATCGTTTATTTATTTTCATTTTTTTACTTATTAATAATAAACAGTAACAAAGCCTTTTTTAAAATTATATTCTTTAACAGTATAAAGGATAATTGAACAAAACTGTATAGTGAAAAGGATTTTTTAGATTTGAAATCACTTTTGTTTAAAAAATCTTTAGATATTCGCCTATACCATTTTTATATAAATTCATAATATATAAATGCAAGAAGAATTATTTGCAGTAAGGAGGGTTAATCATGAGTAGAGGCGGCAATATTTCTCCAGATTTCAGACATGGTAATAGCTTTGCTTTAATTGTAGTATTATTTATCTTATTAATCATCGTAGGATGTGCTTTTATCTGTTAGTTTAACTTGTGAATAAAGAAAATGTGAAAGCCTAGAAATTGTTCTGGGCTTTCTTCTTTTTTATCACTTTTTCTGTTACATTTATTATCAAAGAGGTGAAGAAGGTTGGTACATTACAATCAAAACGAACGCTACATAAAATATTTATGTCATTTCCATTATGACCATGATTTCTTTGAATGCCATGAAGTTCTTGAAGAACAATGGAAACTAGAGCTCAATAATGAATACAAAAAAGTATGGTTAGGTCTCATCCGACTAGCTGTTGTGCTATATCACTATCGTAGGGGGAATTATGCCGGTGCGAAAAAATTAATGCGTCATGTTCATGCATATGCAAATGACCCTACACTTACTAAAATGGCCGGACTTGATCATGAGACCTTTAAAGAAATAGTAAATAATTTACAATCTGATATAAACGACCACAAACAATACAAACACTTTCAATTGCCAATCAAGGATCAAACATTATATCAACGATTTATTAAACAAAAACATAACTATACTTCATTCACTGAGGATTTGATTCACAAACATAGTACAAGGGACAGATCAGATGTAATTTCTGAGCGAAATAAGCAACTTGAAATAAGAAAAAATCAATGATTAAAAAACAAAAAAGTGTTCGACAATGATGTCGAACACTTTTTCTATAAAACTTTCAAACTAATTTTACAATGTTCAATAAATGAAGCTATTTCTTCAGTTGTAATAATCGTATAATCTACATACTGATTTCGGATCGCATCATATAAAGAGGTTGCAATACCTTGATTTCGGAATGAAGGGTTTACACTTAGATGTTTAATCATAAGAACTTTATCTGGTAAAAGTTGAATTCCAATAATTCCAACAATATCGTCTAATTTCCAAAGGAATAAATGATTATCTTCATTTGTTTCATAGTCTTTTATTGTATTAACTAAGCTTTTCACATTCTTTTCATTCGGCATAAACGATAGCAGGCCCATTGCAATTTTTTCATATGTTTTCTTATACCTAATTAACATGTTTACCCCTCTTAAAAATTAATAAAACTCTTAATCTTTCTAATAAAGCATTCAAAATATATGCTTTATTACCTTACTATATTACGAAAAATCTAAAAATACGTTCCATATATATCAATATTTCAAATATATAATTTACACATTTTTCTGTCAAGACCCGAAAAGTGGAAGCGCCTACGTTCTGCCCCGACAAGCATAAGACAAGGACAGATAAAGATTGCTCTTTAATCTTTATTTGGCATTGGCTTATGACCTCGAGGGGCTAGGCGCTGGAACTAGACAAACCGAAAAGTGGAGGCAACTCGCTCTGACCCGACAAGCATAAGACAAAGAACACTGAAAGTTGCTTTTTAACTTTCATGGGTTTTGACTTATGACTCGAGGGTCAAGTTGCCGGAACTAGACAAACCGAAAAGTGGAGGCAACTCGCTCTGACCCGACAAGCATAAGACAAAGAACACTGAAAGTTGCTTTTTAACTTTCATGGGCTTTGGCTTATGACTCGAGGGTCAAGTTGCCGGAACTAGACAATTCGAAATGTGGAACAAGTTGGTTCAGCTCTGAGAGGAATATCTCCATTCACCTGTAGAAGTGGGGATTTTCCACTTCAAAGGGGGATGGAATATTACCGAAGAGCTAACTTGTGGAACTAGACAAATCGAAAAGTGGAAGCGCCTACGTTCTGCCCCGACAAGCATAAGACAAGGACAGATAAAGATTGCTCTTTAATCTTTATTTGGCATTGGCTTATGACCTCGAGGGGCTAGGCGCAGGAACTAGACAAACCGAAAAGTGGAGGCGCCTACGTTCAGCCCAAAATGGAACCATTCGCCCACTACTTGAATACATTAGACCTTAATTAAATGAAATTGCTAAAGGAATGGTGAAAATGAGATTGGATTTGGATTACGCTTCACCTTCAACCCAATTTAGTTTTGATTTAAATACAAATACATCCTTCAAAAAAGACAATAATAATTACATCAATAGCTTGAGTATTCATCAATTAAATACACTTGATAATCTTTCGTTATTGGATATATATCTGAGTACAAATAATGTAGTCGAGCCTCACTATCATCAGAATTCTTCTGAGTTAGTTTACTGTATTTCAGGGTCAGCTATTGTTTCAATTTTCAACCCTTATACAAGACAGCTTCATAACTACCCTATTACACCAGGTCAAGTTGCAAATGTTCCACAAGGTTGGTGGCATTATGAAGTTGCTACAACTGATCAAACACATTTATTGGCTATTTTTAATGCACCTACACCGGATGTGATTTTATTCTCAGATTTATTAAAGTTCACACCATCAAATCTTGTAGCCCATACTTACTGTCTTGATGAAAATCAATGGAACCAAACTCTTGCACCACTTCAACCTTCTACTTTTATTGGTCCACCAATTACTTGTCAAAAAGACAATGGAAGCCAAGGAATGCCAGCACAAAATCATCAAACCTATTCTCCAATCGCTTATCAGCCATATTATCAACAACCACGGTATTGGTAAGGTAAAGATAAAAACAAAAAACTCTTTTCTGTTAAACAGAAAAGAGTTTTTTTTAGATTATTGTTCGTCCCAAACTTTAACTTCTTTCATAACGTCACCGTTACGCATTCTTAAAACAGTATCCATTCCTTCAGTAACTTGACCAAATACAGTATGTACACCATCTAAATGTGGTTGTGGCTCATGTACGATGAAGAATTGACTTCCACCAGTATCACGACCAGCATGAGCCATTGATAAAGCACCTGCTTTATGTTTATGAGGATTTCCTGCAGTTTCACATTTAATTGTGTAACCAGGACCACCTGTACCATTTCCATTAGGATCTCCACCTTGAGATACAAATCCTGGGATAACGCGGTGGAATGTTAATCCATCATAAAATCCTTTTTTTGCTAAGCTTTCAAAATTTTCAACTGTTGCTGGAGCATGCTCAGCAAACAAGTCGATTAAAATTTGCTCACCATTCTCAAATGTAATACTTGCCTTTTTCATAAAAAATTCCTCCTTATGTATTACAAACATCTAAGACTATATTGTCCTATTATTACCATTACTTAAATAAACTAGTAACGCTTTTATAATCATACAAAAAACGAAAAGTAATGACAAGTTTTCGAAAACTACTATAATAGTGTTATAAGATTTTTAATTTGTATTAACTTATAAAGGGAGTGTTTCTTTGTTGAAACAAAAAATTTTAGCATTCACCTTATCAATGGGATTAGTCGCTATGCCGTTATCAGTACTAGCAGATTCTGTTCCTGGTGAAACAATCGTTACTCTTGGTCAAAACTTAACTGAAACTCAGAAAAAAGCATTATTATCAGAAATGGGTGCACCTGCTGATGCTAGAACTGTTACAGTTTCAAATCAAGAGGAACATAAATATTTAGATGGAACAGTGCCTAAAGCTCAAATCGGAACTCGCGCACTGTCATCAGCGATGATTACAATTGGTGAAAAAAATACAGGGATTATTGTTCAAACAAACAACATCTCATGGGTTAGTAATGCAATGTATACAAATGCATTAATTACAGCAGGTTTGAAGGATGCAAATATTGTGATTACAGCACCTTTTGAAGTTTCTGGTACTGCAGCTTTAACTGGTATTATGAAAGCTTATGAGCTAAGCTCTGGCGAAGCAATTCCAGAAGAAGTTAAAAAAGTAGCAAACGAAGAAATGGTGAAAACTGCTAAACTAGCAGACACAGTTGGAAATGAAAAAGCTGTACAACTTGTTGCTCAAGTAAAAGAAGAAATTGCTAAAAATCCAAATATGACAACTGATGAATTAAAAGACTTAGTTAACAGCTTAGCTGGTGAATTAGGTATTAATTTAACATCAGATCAAATGGCTAGCTTAATGGCTTTATTTGAAAAAATGAAGGATTTAAATATTAATTGGGATCAAGTAGGCGATCAATTAACACAAGCAAAAGAGCAAATTTCTGATTTCTTAAATTCAGAACAAGGACAATCTTTTATTCAAAAGTTAAAAGATTTCTTTTCTGCTTTATTTGATGCTATCCTATCATTCTTTAAGTAATATAAGATGAAAAAGCAAAATAAAACCTAGATAATCTTACCGGATTATCTAGGTTTTTTCATTTTATAATGTTGCATCTCCGATTGTTTTTCCACCTTTTTTATGCTCACTTTCACTTGCTTTCGTACGAATAATTAAGTGCAGGAATGCTCGTCCATCAAATGGGATGAACGGCCAAAAATAAGGTGTATTTAACGTATTTAAGCTTGCTAAAAATAATATAAATAATGTTGAACCAATCATAAAGCCTTTTATTCCTAAAAATGCAGTAAGAATTAAAATAACAAATTTGGCTAGTTTGTTTGCTAGCGCTAATTCATAGCTTGGTGTAGCATACGAACCAATCATAGAAACCGCTGTATATAGTACTACCTCAGGTTGGAATAGCCCAACATCAATTGCAACTTGACCGATTAATACTGCTGCTATAATACCCATTGAGGTTGAGACAGCATTTGGTGTATGTATACTGGCCATCCTTAAAAACTCAATCCCCATGTCTGCGATTATTAATTGTAAGTAAATCGGAATATTACTTGTCTCTTTCGGACCGATATAGCTTAAATTTTCTGGTAAGATCTCAGGTACATTACATAATAATAGCCAAAACGGTAATAAAAACACACTCATAAATATACCAACATATCGTATCCATCTTAGGAATGTACCAACAGTTGGAGTTTGACGAAATTCTTCAGCATGCTGCATATGATGATAATATGTAGCCGGCGTAATGATTACACTAGGAGATGTATCAACAATAATGATGACATGACCTTCAATAATGTGATTTGCAACTACATCTGGTCTTTCTGAATACCTTACTAATGGAAAAGGATTATAGCCTTGCTTTAAGATAAATTCCTCAAGCTTTTTATCGGCCATAGACATCCCGTCTACATTAATTTTTTTAATTCGATCGATAATTTCCTTGACTAAACCTTCATTCGCTAGACCCTTAATATATGTAACACATACATCAGTTTTTGAACTATCGCCTACTTGCATGATTTCATTCCGCAAATTTTCATCGCGAATTCTTCTGCGAATTAAGCCTGTATTATTGATTATGTTTTCTGTAAATCCATCCCTTGAACCTCGTACTACCCTTTCTGTATCAGGTTCAGTTGGTCCTCGACCTGGATAACTTCTTACGTCTACTGCTAATGCTTTTGCTTCTCCATCAACTAATACAACAATTAAACCCGATAAAACATTTTTTATGACTTCCTCAATTGTTAATATAGCTGTTACTGATTGATGGACAATTGTTTCTTCTACTTCTTTAAACACTGATTTATTTTTATCTTCTACTTTTAAGCCAATTAAATCATCTAAAATCATTTGAATAAAACCAGTATCTGTTAAGCCATTTACATAATATAATTGTACCTCAACTTTATTTACATAAATAATCCGTTGACCTAAGTCGAAGCTTTTTCCAAATCCTAATCGATCTTTAATAATATTTGCATTCGTGACTAACTTAGGTGATAAATCAGTTGTTTTCGTTTCTGTTGTCAAGGATTTCACTCCTTTCTAAGATGTATTCAATTGCTTTTCTTGTAATCGGAGAACCTTTTTCAATATCATCACGGCCTCCCATTTTACCTATGTCTCCAATACCAATTACTAAAGGAATATTTAACTGATCTAAATTATACACAGTGTCTCCATTAATTCTACCTAGTTCTATATCAGGTACACCGAATTTATCTACACCATATTCAGTTAGATTCCCTTCATTATCAATACTGACATCGACCCTCGTCCATTCTTGATGATGCGTATTTGATGCAACCGCTAAGGCAGCTATTACTTCTATATGTTTATCATTAGCAACATATTTCAATGCTTTTTCTCCTGGTCCTTCTCCCATAAAACCACTATCATCAAATAGTACAAATATTGGTTCCTTTTGGGCTTGCATGATAATTTCTACCATTTTTTTACCAGAGAATTTCGTCGGATTTCCTTGCGACTGGGAAATAGTGCACCCACCAAATTGTTTTGCTAAATGTTCAATACTCCTATGAGCATAAACATCTCCATCAGTTATAATAATGACTTTTTTAGTCTTCATATGTTAGCCTTTTGGCTTAAATAGTAAGGCAATAATGAATGAAAACAAAATTGCTGCTGAGATCCCAGAAGATGTGAGTGAAAAGATTCCCATACCAATACCGACAAAACCATGTTGATTCGCTTCTGCCATAGCACCATGTAATAAAGAATGTCCGAAACTTGTAATCGGAACCGTCGCACCAGCTCCTGCAAACTCAATTAGTTTGTCATAAATTCCAAATCCATCTAATATAGAACCGGCTACAACAAATATACACATGACATGACCAGGAGTTAATTTTGTAAACTCAAAAAGTAACTGTCCAACAACGCAAATGAGTCCACCAACAATAAATGCATAAACAAATTCCATCTTTACACCTCCTAACAGCTTTCGAAGACAACAGCATGTGAAATGGTTGGGATCGATTCTTTTTGTTGAATCATTGTCGGACTTAATAGTGCACCAGTAGCAGCAACTAAAATTCTCTTATATGTTCCTTTTTTCATTTCTTGGAATAAGTGACTATATGTTACAACTGCAGAACATGCACATCCACTTCCACCTGCAAAAACTTCTTGATTTTCTCTATCATAAATGAGGAGTCCACAGTCATTATATTTCCCTGACATATCGTAGCCCTCTTCCTTTACAAGTTGTTCACAAATTGGTGCACCTACAACTGATAAATCTCCTGTAACAATCAAATCGTAATCATTTGGTGTTGTATTTGTATCCTTAAAATGCTGAACAATCGTATAGGCAGCAGCAGGAGCCATTGCAGAACCCATATCGAACGGATTTTTTAGTCCTAAATCTTGAACGGTACCAATTGTTGCACATTTTACTTTTATCCGACTTTTCTTACTTGATAACAAAATACTTCCTGCTCCAGTTACTGTAAATGTAGCTGAGTCAGGTTTTTGACCCCCATACTCGGTCGGATAGCGGTATTGTCTCTCTGCTGTGGCATTATGACTACTAGTCCCTGCTAATGCTAATTTTGCATAGCCACTATCAATTAATTGTGCACCTAATGCGGCAGTTTCCATTGATGTCGAGCAAGCCCCAAACATACATAGGAATGGTAATTGTAGTTCCCTTGCGATAAAATTTGCAGTGACATTTTGATTTAATAAGTCGCCTGCTAAAAATACATCGATATCTTCTACATTTTTATTTGCTTTTTTTAAAGTAATAGAAATGGCGTTTCTCAATAAAGCACGTTCAGCTAATTCCCAATTATCCTCATTACAATGTAAATCTTCATAAGCATAATCATATGTTCCTTTTAATAGACCTAGATTTTCTCTAGGACCAACTGCAGTACCTGAGGCCTGTACATATACACCATTTTTAAATTCCCATGTTTGTTTACCAAGAAGTCCCACAAATTTCACCTCCTAAAAAAGTACTTTGAATGCATATCGAATCATACCAACAATATAAGCCGATACAACTCCGTAAACAATGACACAACCTGCTAATTTGAACATATTTGTTGCTACACCTAAAACAAGTCCTTCACTTCGATGTTCCATCGCTGCACTTGTCATGGAGTTAGCAAACCCAGTTACTGGAACTGCTGAACCCGCTCCGGCAAATTGCCCAATTTTATCATAGATCCCTAATCCAGTTAGTAAACTTGAAATTAAAACTAGCGTTGCGACAGTAGGGTCACCAGCATTTTTATCAGTAAATCCAAAATAATTTATATAGATTTCAGAAATAGCTTCGCCTAAAAAACAAATAAATCCACCTACAAGAAAAGCTCTGATACAATTTCGTAACACATGTTTTTTAGGTTGATATTGTTTAATGCCTTCTTGATAATTTGCTTTTAATTTTCCACTCATTACCTTCATCCTTTACTCAATAAAATAGATCCAATGAAATAATGAACCAAATACTTTTCCAAGAGCAATTGCCATCAAAAGAAAGACTATTTTTTTTTGAATGCCGATTCGTTTGGCTAAGATTGGAAACACATTTAGTACTTCTGTTAATGCTGCTGCAAGCATGCCGATGAACATACCTGCTAAAAGTCCAATCGGGACAGAAACATATCTTGGCATGAAAAATACCGTATCCCTCAGACTAATCCAGCAACCAAATAGTGCGCCAACTACGACTGCAAATTCATACGCTCTTATTTTTTTGATTGTTTTCGTTAATTGCGTTAGTCTTGGAATAATCCCAATAACAGATAAGAATGCAACAAAACCAGTTCCAACTGCAATGCCACCTGAAAAACCAATAAAAGCTACAAATAAATCATGGATCATCTTCATTCACACTTTTCGTTGGTTTTTTATTTTCATTTACTAATACATACTCATCCATTGACCTTTGATATTGAAACATTTCCACTTCTAAAGGACTTGGCTCCTCATTTAAACGGGTCTTAAACCACTGATTAAAAAATAAAACCATACCAATACCTAATCCTAATGAATAAGGCACTTGTAATAGTAAAGGCTTATGATGATATTCTCCAGTTATTAAATAGTAAATTCTTTGTTGTACTTGTTGCATACTAACGTCCTCATGAAAATATATGATTGCAAGTGATGACCCTGCAAAAAGTAATATCCAAACAAACAAAAATAATAAGATATTTTCTTTTTTCACTGCATTCTCTAGCTCTAAAATACACATTGTCACACCAATTAATTCAAATGAAACATCTGGATCAACTTTTTGAATGAGTGGCAAGAGCTCTAAAATGTCAATAACAGTATGCGTACCATCCTCCTTTTTTGCTTCGTGTACGATAATATTTTTAATATCATTTAACTGAATGTTTATACCTTGTAGTCTCGCTATATCACCTAGTCGTACACTCTTACCTACTTGAACTACTACTCGGTTTAGTAATTTAATGTATAAGACCTTTTTCATACTTTCCCCTCGGTTTCAAAGCAATAAGTATTCGATTACAACTAGTATGTGAAAACTTCTCAAAAATAGTCATAACAACTAAAACTACTTCAAATTTATGTACATAAAAAGAGGAAGAAAAGTAGCAATTTTCTACTTTTCTTCCTCTTCTAAGGAATCAATTATTTAATTTTATCTTTCATTTGTTGGAGAATTTTTTTCTCGAGTCTCGAAACTTGTACTTGCGATATTCCTAACCGTTCGGCAACTTCAGATTGAGTTTGGTCTTTATAATATCTTAAGTAGACAATTAATCTTTCTCGGTCATCGAGCTGCTTAATAGCTTCTTTTAATGCAAATTTCTCAAACCAATTTGTTTCATGGTTATCGGCAATTTGATCTAACAATGTTATTGGATCGCCATCATTTTCATACACCGTTTCATGAATCGATGAAGGTGCTCGACTTGCTTCCTGGGCAAGAACAACATCCTCAGGTGTTATTTCCATATATGTAGCAATCTCATTAATTGTAGGCATTCTACCAAGTGACTTACTCAATTCTTCTTTTGCTTTACGAATTTTATTATTTGTTTCTTTTAATGACCTACTTACTTTTACTGTTCCATCATCTCGGATAAATCGTTGGATTTCGCCGATAATCATCGGAACAGCATAGGTTGAAAATCGTACATCATATGATAAATCAAATTTATCTACGGATTTTAGTAATCCAATACAACCAATTTGAAATAAATCATCTGGTTCATAACCACGGTTAATAAAGCGCTGAACAACTGACCAAACAAGTCTCATGTTGTGCCCGACGATGTTGTCTCTAGCCAATTGATCTCCAGCCTGACTACGCTTAATTAACTCTTTTAATTCACTATCCTTTAACTGCGTACGGGGTTGATCTTGCTTGACTTCTACGTCCATAGGCGATTCTCCTTAATTACATAGAGCATTGCTATTTGATAAGTACTTTTTAACAGTAATAGTCGTACCAACGTTTTCAGTAGAAACAACTTCACAGTGATCCATAAAGTTTTCCATAATTGTAAAGCCCATTCCTGATCTTTCTAAATCTGGTTTTGATGTAAATAATGGTTCCATTGCTTCATCTAAGTTAGCAATACCAATACCTTCATCTCTAATTGTTAATGTAACAGACTGATCTTCTAAGACAACTGAAATATACACAATACCTTCTGGATTGTTTTCATATCCATGGATGATCGAATTTGTTACAGCTTCGGAAACGACAGTTTTAATTTCTGTCAGCTCATCTAATGTTGGATCTAGCTGGGTAATAAATGCTGCAACAGTTACCCTTGCAAAAGATTCATTTTGACTCAACGCCGAAAATTGAAGGTTCATTTCATTACGCATTACGCCACCCCCAAAACAGTCAGTCCATTAGACTCGTCTTCTGCCAAATGTACAATTTTAAACAAACCAGACATATCAAATAATCGTTTGATTGATGGTGAAATAGAACATACGACCATTTCTCCACCTTTGTTTCGAATGACCTTATATCTTCCTAAAATAACACCTAATCCAGAACTATCCATAAAAGATAAGTGTTCAAGATTTAATAAAATATGTTGTATTGGCTGTGTTTCTAATACTTCATTCACCTGTAAACGTAAATCTTCGGCAGTGTGATGATCAAGTTCACCTGCAAGTCTTACACAAAGGATTGCATTTTTCACTTCTAGTTCGATATTAAGACTCACTTTCAATAACCTCCTTATTGTGACGGTTAAATGAAAGTTTCGTTATCTTCTCGTGAAATTCCTTCATGGTGACAAAACTAGTGTAAATACGTCAAAAGTCTACGTTATCAAATGGAATGAGATTAATTAAAACCATCGATTGTTCGTTTAAATAAGTCATACCATTTTGCTTTAGGAATGTTGTTCCTAGCAACTAAATCGGTGGTTGATAAAACTCGATCCCCTTGCTTCAATACTAATTTCCCTACTACCTGGCCCTTTTTAATTGGCGCTTGTAGATCTTTTTTCAATTTAATGTCTTTTGTTACTTTATTTAAAGCTTCACCTTTTTTCATAACGACTGAAACTGGTGATTTTGTCACTACATTTACATTTTTTGTTTTCCCTTTGCTAATTGATAACTGGTCAACATTGTCGCCTTGTTTAATGAGTTGCTTTACTTGATACTGATTAAATGCGTAATCAAGCAGTTTGGACATTTGTGCATTTCTTTCCTTCGAAGTAGGTGCACCCATAATTACACTAACGACTCTCATGTTATTTTTCTTTGCAGTTGCTGTTAAGCAGTATCTTGCTTCTTGCGTAAATCCAGTTTTTAAACCATCAGCTCCAGGATAAAATCGAACTAATTTATTTGTGTTTACTAACCAAAATTGTTTTTCAGTATTTTGACGTAAATAGTCCTCATAAGTGCCTGTATACTTTGTTATAAGTGGATGCTTTAATAGCTCTCTACCCATAATCGCCATATCATATGCAGAAGAATAATGATCAGCTGCTGGTAATCCTGTTGGATTTTTAAAATGTGTATCTTTTAAACCAAGAGATTTTGCTTTATTATTCATTAAATTAACAAATGCCTCTTCAGTACCTGCAATTTTTTCTGCCATAGCAACAGAAGCATCATTTCCTGAAGCAATCGCAATCCCTTTTAACATTTCATTAACTGTCATTTCTTCGCCAGGCTCTAAAAAGATTTGTGAACCACCCATTGATGCAGCATATTCACTAGTCATTACTTTATCATCTAGCTTTAAATTTCCTTTATCAATTTCTTCCATAATAATTAGCATTGTCATAATCTTCGTCATACTTGCTGGTGGAAGCTTCTTTCTTGCATCTTTTTCATATAAAACTTCACCTGTATCTTGCTCAATAATAACGGAAGATAATGCATTTTTAGCTAATTCAACGTCTACGGCTCTTGTCTCTCTTGCATTTACGGTAGGCAGTGATAATGAGAAGATCATTGCACTACTAATAAGTGTAAAAACTACCTTTTTCATTTATAACCCTCCATTCTATTCATACATATTTTTTCCAAATATAAGTAGTTTAATCAAACTGAACAGAAAATATTAGATTGAATGGAACTATTTACTACACTCATTGCATATGATATAAATAAAGTGTATTAATCATACTCATACACTCAGTACACTTAATACACCAAATTATGTAAGGTGGTGATTATTTGATTATTGTCTTAGATGCTAGAAGTCATTTACCAATATGGGAACAAATTGTACTTCAAGTTAAAGAACAAATCTTAAGGAACGTTTTATCAAATGGAGATAAGCTTCCATCTGTTAGAGAGTTAGCAACTACACTACTAATTAATCCAAATACAGTTAGTAGAGCCTATCAAGAATTAGAGCGTAGTGGAATAATTGAAACCATTCGTGGTAAGGGAACTTTTGTGATTGGGCTAACAAAGGAATCCGTTTCAGAACAAACCCTTCTAAAATTTCAAACTAAATTTTCAAACCTTTTAATTGAAGGGTTGATGGAAGGTATTGATGAAAAAGTGATAATAAATTGGGTAAAAGATGTTTATTCAAATAAGGGAGTTGAATAATGTGTTAAAAATTCATCAACTAAGTAAGAAACTTGATGAAACTGAAATTTTAAAAAATCTATCATTTGATATAGAAAAAGGAACAATTACTGGATTAATAGGACGAAACGGTGCTGGAAAAACGACTTTGCTTCGTACAATTGTAGGAATTCTATCACCTGATGAAGGTGCTATTTTAATCGATAACAAAGATATTACGATTGAACCAAATACACGAAATCAAATCGCCTATATGAGTGATACAACAAATTTTATTAAACAGTTTACTGTAAAGGAACTCATTACAATCTATGAAAATGCTTATCCAAAATTTGAGAAAGAAAAGTTTCTAGATTCACTTCATAAATATAAATTACCGCATGGATCACTTCGTAAATATTCAAAAGGAATGAAGACTTTATTATATTTACTGTTAACATTTTCGACGGGCGCAAACTATGTAATATTAGATGAACCAACGAACGGTTTAGATCCAGTTGTGAAACGGACAGTTTTACAATTAATCATTGAATATGCAAGTACAAATTCCGTTGGTGTATTAATTTCGTCGCATCATCTTGTAGAGTTGGAAAAAATTATTGATCAATATTTGTTCTTAAAAGAAGGTACGATTGATAATGTTTCGACAATGGAAGAAAGTACAAATAAACATTTTAAATTACAAGTAGCTTTTGAAAATGGATTACCTACTGATATAGAAGAACTAGAGCACGTATCTGTCTTTTCTAAAACAGGCAAAGTTGCAATTTTAATTGTAAGCGGACAAAAAGAAGAATTTTTACAGACATTAGTAAAAAGGAATCCACTTTTACTAGAGGAACTTCCTTTAACATTAGAGGATTTATTTTTCTTAAAAGACGGAGGAGAATTATATGTTTAGTAAAGCATTATGGCTAAAGCATTCTAAACAATCAAGACTAGCACTTATATTATTATATCTGGTTTATGTAGTGATTTTACCGTTTAGTTATTATAACAACACCTTTGAAATGAATAGAGCATTAGATGCTTCCTATACTGATTACCCATCCATTTATATTGCTGAATTTAGTACGCTAGCATTTATATCTCCAATTCTTGTTTTAATATTGAGTATATTGTTAATTGGCATTGAACGTAATACTGGTGGCATTGATTTTCAATTCTCTCTACCATATACACCAAAACAATTATTTTTATCCAAATGGATTTTTGGAGTCGTTCATGTTTTAATTGCAACAATTTTATTAAGTATATTAACTTTAATAATCCATTACTCTACTATTCTTCATCAATATATTAATACAAGTGGATTTTTACCGATTTTTGTTACACTATTTCTATTTTCAGTTGCATTTTTAACAATCGGCTTAGCAATCGGTACACTTACTGGACATTATTTTTCACAAACACTTTTTACAATTTTCACTATTTTTTCACCAGTATTACTATTTTTTAGTGTGTTATCAAATTTAAAAGGACTTTTTAATAAGGATTTTAATGGAATATTAGAAATTGAAAAGAAAATAATCGATTGGTCTATTTCATTCCAATCTGGTCGTTTAAGTATTACGAAAGATTTTGATCAGCAAAGTGTAACGTATCCAACATTTGATGTTCATAACTTATTAGTCATTTCCATTTATATTCTTGTGTTTTTAGTAATTGGTTTAGTTTGTTATAGTCGAAATGCAAATGCTAATAACGGAAAATTATTTGTTTATAAAAAGTTTGGCCAATTCGTAAATATTTTATTTATTTACCTCTCCGCAACTTGTATTGCGGTTTTAACGTCAACGATTGCAAATGGTAGTAATGTCATTGTTTATACGATTGGCTTACTGATTGGATTAATTGTTGGTTTTTATTTCTATAAACGACTTAACAAATTCTTTGAATAAAGAAAAAAGCGCTATTTTCTCTTTTATCTGAGAAATAGCGCTTTTCATTTTAAGAAATAAAGTTTAATGCAAAACGTACAAAAAACAAAGCAGATATTGCTACCATATAAGGTGTGATTTCGGTTTTTTTGCCAGCCGCTAACTTAACTAGCGGATAAGCGATAAAACCAAAAGCAATTCCATCTATAATACTATATGTTAAAGGAATGAATGCTAATATTAAAAAGGCAGGTATTGCCTCAGTAGGATCATCCAATTGTATATCAGTAATGTGTTTAACCATTAATGAACCGATAATGATTAAAATCGGTGCGATTGCAGATGTTGGAATATACGCAATCAATGGCATAAACAGTAAACATCCTAAAAATAAAAGACCTGTAACAACAGAAGTAAGACCAGTTCTACCTCCTGAACTGATACCAGCACTACCTTCTACGGCAACGACAGTAGGACTTGTTCCAAAAATACCAGATAACAAGATCCCCATAGCTGTACCTTGTACGACCTTCTGCTGCTTACTCTCTTGATTCATCATGCTTAATTGCCCATGAATGATACCAATTGATTCAAATAAAATGACCATTGTTAACGAAAATACTGCGATCCAAAAAGAAAAACTCATGATATTCGTAAAGGTCAGTTGTCCGACAACTTGATTTGCGGATTCAAATGTAATTGCAGTTGTTTCGTGTGCTTTTTCAATGCCACCATGTAATAAAAACGAAATAAATGTCCCTAATATAACTGTAATTAAAAAATTAGCTGGAACATTTTTAATAAATAGGTAAATCGCAATCCCAAGTGTAATAACTGTTGCTAAAACATCAGGATTTGAGAAATTTGCAATGGATACAAAAGTATCTTCATTTTTTACGACAATTCCACCTTCTTGAAGGCCAATGAAAGTTAAGAAAAATCCGATTCCTACAGTAATTGCACTTTTTAGTGATAATGGAATCGCAGTTGTCAGTTTTTTAACTAGATTTGTAAACGATAAGATGGACAATATTACACCGCTAATAAATACGACTGCAAGCGCTTCCTGCCAGCTCATGCCCATTTCTCCAACCATTGTGTAAGTGAACAATGCATTAATACCCATTCCTGGTACTAGTACTAAAGGTGAATTGCTCCATAATCCGATCATCACACTTCCTAAAAATGCTGATAGGATTGTTGCAATCATTGCCCCCTGAAACGGTATACCGGCATCATGTAGTATTGTACTGTTTACTGAAAGGATATAGACAAGTGTTAAAAATGAAATAACGCCTGCAATAACCTCCGTTTTAATGTTTGTACCGCTTCCTTCAAGATTAAATTGTTTGTTTAAAAGATTTTTCAAGTGAATTCCTCTCTTATAGTGTCTCCCTCGCCCACCCATGCACTAAGGCACGATAAATATTATACTAGAGATCGTCAAATATGAAAACAAATATTTAATATTTAAAGATGCTGATTTCTTATTTGTGCCGCGATTTTTGTAGTGTTGGTATACCTCTATCAGTAGTACTTGCCTTTATAAGTTCATACTTTACTCAGCATTCATTTTTACAAGTAAAGGACAAAAAAAGCTATTCTCAACTGAATGAGAATAGCTTTTATACATAATCTTAAGCTTCCATAATTAAATCATAAACAAGAGTAGGCTCTTCTACTTTTTCTTTAGAAAGAATGATGTTTTCAAGTAGATCTTTCTCTACTTCGCTAATATCCTCTGTGTTTGAATAAACAGTTACTAAAGATTCACCTTTCTTAACTGCATCTCCAACTTTTTTATTTAACATTAATCCAACTGCTAAATCGATAACAGATTCTTTCGTCGCACGACCAGCGCCTAATTTCATAGCCGCTGTTCCAACCGCATCAGCAACGATTCGAGAAACATAACCGTCTTCTTTTGCAACAACTTCTTGAATGTATTTTGCTTGAGGTAATCTTGAAGGATCATCTACAACAGAACCATCGCCACCTTGAGCAATTAAGAATTTTTTAAATACTTCTAACGCTTTACCATTTTTCATATTCTCAACAAGTTTAGCTCTTGCTTCATCAAGTGTTTCAGCTTTTTTCGCTAAAACAACCATTTGACTTCCTAAAATTAAACATAGTTCTTCTAAATCTTTTGGCCCTTCACCTTTTAACGTGTCAATTGCTTCTTTCACTTCTAAAGCATTACCAATTGCAAGTCCTAGTGGTTGGCTCATATCTGAAATAATCGCTACAGTTTGTCTGCCAACATTATTACCAATCTTAACCATTGCTTTTGCTAGATCACGAGCATCATCAATGTCCTTCATAAATGCTCCAGCGCCAGTTTTAACATCTAATACAATCGCATCTGCGCCAGCTGCTATTTTTTTACTCATGATTGAGCTAGAAATTAATGGAATTGAGTTAACTGTCGCAGTTACGTCACGTAGCGCATATAACTTTTTATCCGCTGGTGTTAAATCACCTGTTTGACCGATTACAGCTACTTTAATATCATTTACTTGTTTGATGAATTCTTCTTCTGTTAATTCTACGTGGAATCCTTCAACAGCTTCTAACTTATCAATTGTTCCGCCAGTATGACCTAAACCTCTTCCGCTCATTTTTGCAACTGGTACATCTAATGAAGCAACTAATGGTCCTAATACTAATGTAGTTGTATCACCAACACCACCAGTAGAATGCTTATCAACTTTGATTCCTTCAATGTTCGAAAGATCGATTGTGTCACCAGAGTGGACCATAGCCATCGTTAAATCACTATATTCTACTTCAGTCATACCTTTTAAAAATACTGCCATTGCAAAAGCACTCATTTGATAATCAGGAACGCTACCATCTGTAAATCCATTAATGATAAAATTGATTTCTTCAGTTGTTAAAGTTTTTCCATCACGTTTTTTTTCAATTAAGTCTACCATTCTCATGTTTGGAATTCTCCTATCTGTTATGTCTCTTCTCTTTTGTATCTAATGTAGAACGAAAAGGGACTTCTACAACATCTGCGCAGAAGTCTTTTCATTTAAGGTACTTATCCTAATTTACGAACTATTTCTTTTACTAATGATAAAAATTGTGATCTTACTCTTTGCGTTGTTTCAATTACCTCTTCATGGTTTAAAGGTTGATCTAAAATACCTGCAGCCATATTTGAGATACATGAAATACCTAGTACTCTTAAGTCAGCGTGACGAGCAACTATTACTTCAGAAACCGTTGACATACCGACAGCATCTGCTCCTAATGTTCTAAACATACGGATTTCAGCTGGGGTTTCATATGAAGGACCAGTAACCGCTAGATATACGCCCTCTTGAAGCTTCACATCCACTTCTTTTGCCGCACTTCTTGCAACATCTCGAAGTTCACGATCATAAGGGTGAGACATATCTACAAATCGTAAACCAAGCTCCGGATTATTAGGTCCAATTAAAGGACTAGTTCCAGTAAAGTTAATATGATCAGTGATTAGCATTAGATTACCTGGTTCGAATGAAGTATTTACTCCACCAGCTGCATTTGTTACAACTAAAATGTCTACACCTATTTCCTTCATCACACGAACAGGAAACGTTACTTTTTCCATGTCATATCCTTCGTAATAATGGATTCTACCTTGCATAGCGACAACGCTTACACCATGAATATCACCAAATACTAATTGTCCTTCATGCCCTTCTACTGTAGAAGTAGGGAATTCAGGAATCGTATGATATGGAATTTTTACTTGATTTTCGATTTCATCTACCAAGACTCCTAAGCCTGAACCAAGGATTAAACCGATTTTTGGTTTATGTTTAATTTTTTCTTTTATAAAAGATCCTGCTTTTTCAATCAATTCTTTATTCATTTTAACTCCACCTTATCTCAATTTTCCTAAAAAACTTGATCCATGTGATGGCAATTTAACATCAAAATTCTCTGCGATTGTCGCTCCAACATCTGCAAAAGTTTTTGGAATTGGTATCTCTTTTCCTTCAGTAAACTTTTTACTATAAACAAGTAAAGGTACATATTCTCTTGTATGATCAGTACCAGCAAAAGTTGGATCATTACCATGGTCTGCAGTAATGATTAATAAATCATCTTCTTTAAGCAGTTCAAATACTTCAGGTAATCTTGCATCGAACTCTTCAAGTGCTTTGCCATATCCTAATGGGTCACGGCGATGGCCATAAACTGCGTCAAAATCAACTAGATTTAAGAAGCTTAGACCAGTAAAGTCCATATTTAATGTATCCACTAATTTATCCATTCCGTCCATATTTGAAACAGTACGTAATGCTTTTGTTATACCTTCACCATCAAAAATATCAGCAATCTTACCGATTGAAATCACATCATAATTCGCATCCTGTAATTCGTTCATCACTGTACGTCCGAAAGGTTTAAGTGCATAATCATGACGGTTTGGTGTACGTTTAAAGTCACCTGGTTCTCCTACAAATGGTCTTGCAATAATTCGACCAATCATATAAGGATCATCTAAAGTTAACTTACGAGCAATTTCGCAATATTTATATAGGTCCTCTAAAGGCACAACTTCTTCATGTGCTGCAATTTGTAAAACCGAGTCAGCAGAAGTGTATACAATTAAATCTCCTGTTTTCACATGTTGCTCGCCTAGCTCTACTAAAATTTCCGTTCCAGAAGCTGGTTTATTACCGATGATTTTACGTCCAAATTGGCTTTCAAGCTCACTTATTAACTCAGCAGGAAATCCATCAGCAAATACTTTAAAAGGCTTGTCAATATGAAGCCCCATCATTTCCCAATGACCTGTCATCGTATCTTTTCCAACTGATGATTCTTCCATTTTCGAATAAAATGCAAGTGGTTTCTCAGCTTTTTTAATTCCTTGTAATTCGCGAATATTACTTAATCCTAGACTTGCCATATTTGGCATATGTAATCCATTCATTTTTTCTGCAATATGTCCAAGTGTATCTGAACCAACATCATTAAATTTTTCTGCATCAGGAGCCTCTCCTATACCTACAGAATCCATAACAACGAGGAACACGCGTTTAAATTCTTTACTCATCTGTTTTCCTCCTAACGATCGCTACAAACTGAAACTAAAGTGTAGAGTCAGATGTCTGACAACTAAAGTATACTTATTGTCCTAATTCTTTTCAACCATTATATTTTCCATTTTGTGTATATTGATACGATTTTCCCCTTTTATTTTAAAAAATTTCACAAATAATTAAGCAGAAAAAAGCCCAACCTATAAATAAGTTGGGCTTCAAACTGTTGAGAAACGCTCGCTTTCTTCGTTGCTTCGCCTGCTTCCGGTGCTCATTACCAATTAGGGTAACTCCGCTCCTCATCAGACTTCGCGCCTTGAAAGACAAGCGTTTTCAATCAGTATGAGTCTCTTAGTTTTTTGTGCTTTGTCTACATAATTAGCCCAACCTATAAATAAGTTGGGCTAATTTTAGTATCATTAAGCTGTTTGATCTTGAGATGAACTCTCGCTGTGTTTTTGAGCTTTTTTCTTTGCTACTAAAGTACCAGCAACTACTACTACTGCAGTTAATACAAGTTTAAAAGCTAAAGCAATTGTTCCATTTTCAAAAACATCTTTAATCATATTATCATGTGTAATCATTCCAGCGGCAGTCCAAGCTAAAATAGCAGAACCGATCGTTGTAATAATTGGATATTTGTTCATCACTTTCATTAAATAAGAACTTCCCCAAACAATAATTGGGATTGAGATTAAAATACCGATTACGATCGCTGATAAGCTTCCGTGTGCTACACCTGCAAGAGCTAATACATTATCAAGACTCATTAAAGCGTCTGCGATGATAATTGTTTTTACTGCTCCCCATAATGTTGCACCACTCTTCACTTCACCATGATTCGCATCATCAACTAATAATTTAAATGCGATCCATAGTAGCATTAAACCACCGATTGCATAAATTAAAGGTATTTTTAATAAGAAAACAATAATCGCTGCAAATACGATGCGAAGTCCGATTGCACCTGCTGTACCTAAAAGTACCGCTTTTTTCTTTTGCTCTTCAGGTAAATTTTTAGCAGCTAGAGCTATTAAGATTGCATTGTCTCCACTTAATAACAGGTCGATAAAGATTACGTTTACTAGTACGCCTAAACTCATTCCAAATATTTCCATGACTCTTCCCCCTCATAATCTACTATTTTATTAAACAACCTGTATCCGTGTCTACAAAAATAAAAAGACCTTTGCCTATAGTTGTAGATCTACGGCAAAGGTCTTGCTGAGCATACGCTAGTTGTATGCCAACAAAGCCGATGAGAATAAATTCTCATGAAATGACGACTTTGTTTCAGGATTTCTCCTGACGCTACTCCCCTTTGGAGTATTCGATTGTTTGTAATATAATATTATGCCAACTCGTCTATTATGTCAATAATTGTTAATGAAATTTTAATTTTTGTTTTTCGTTCATTCATTTTTGCTCTAACAAAACTAATCTTAAATCACCGATCAATTTTTATCAATGTCAATATTTTACTGCATTGTTAATATTTTTGGACCTTCGCTTGTAATCGCTAATGTATGCTCATATTGTGCAGAATTTTTACCATCTCTCGTACGTGCTGTCCATCCATTACTATCCATTGATGAATGCCAAGTTCCAAGATTAATCATTGGTTCAATCGTAATGACCATACCTTCACGAAGTCTCATACCTTTTCCTGCCATACCAAAATGTGGTACAAATGGTTCTTCATGAAGTGTTGGTCCAATTCCATGACCAGTAAAATCACGAACAACTGAATAACCTAATGATTCAGCATATGATTGAATAGCAAATCCAATATCACCAAGTCGATTTCCTGCAATTGCTTGTTCAATACCTTTATATAAACATTCTTTTGTAACTTTTAGTAAATCCTTATTTTCTTTTGTAATATTGCCTACGCCGTATGTCCATGCTGAATCTGCAAGAGCACCATTTAAATTGACAACCATATCAATTGTTACAATGTCCCCTTCCTTTAAAGCCTTTTTACGAGGAAATCCGTGACAGATCTCATCATTAATTGATGCACATGTAGCATATTCATACCCGCGATATCCCTTTTGTTCTGGCTTTGCTCCGTTTTTAGCAAGAAACTTCTCTACAAATTGGTCGATTTCCCACGTTGTAATGCCTGGTTTAATCATTTTTGCAATTTCTTTATGTGTTGCTGCTAATAATTTACCAGCTTCATGCATTAAATTGATTTCCCGTTCAGTTTTAATCGTAATCATATTAATTCATCCTCTCATACGTGATCCACTTAATGATTAATTTAATATATTATGCATTTACTTGGCAACAAATCCTACAATTTAAAAATATCTTTTAGAAAACAGCCAAGAAAAAAGAGCTTAATGTTAAGCTCTTGGGTGAAATTCTTTATACACGTCTTTCAATCTATTTTTTGTTACATGGGTATAGATTTGTGTAGTTGATATGTCAGCATGTCCAAGCATTTCTTGGACTGACCTTAAGTCTGCACCGTTTTCTAATAGATGTGTTGCAAATGAATGTCGTAAAGTATGAGGCGTTAATTCATGCTGAATATTAGCTTTTTCAGCTTGTTTTTTTAAGTTTTTCCAAAAACCTTGCCTCGACATTCGATTACCATGATGGTTTAAAAATAATGCATCGTTTTGTTTTTTTCCTATCAGTTTCATTCGTGACATTTTCAAATACTGCTCTATTGAGTTAATTGCTAATTTCCCTAGTGGAATAATTCGTTCTTTACTCCCTTTTCCTAGGCATCGCACAAACCCCATTGTTAAATTTACATCTGACAGATTTAAAGACAATAACTCAGATACACGCATTCCAGTAGCATATAGTAATTCTAGCATTGCCTTATCCCTTAATCCAAATTCAGAGCTGTCTGGAACCTCTAATAACGCCTCAACTTCTGTAAGTGATAGTACTTTTGGTAGCACTTTTGGCGCTTTTGGAATTTCGATTAAAAGTGAAGGATCGTCCTTCATTCCATCTACTTCTCTGATTAGAAATTGGTGAAACGAACGAATCGTAGCTAATTGACGAGCCATTGTTCTTACCGTTAAATCTCTTTCTTTCAAATATTTTAAATAGCCAATAATATGTATTCTTGTAATAGTAGAAAGCCCTTCAATTCTTTCTACTTGATCCATATACATGCCATAGCTTTCTAAATCATTACCATATGATAGAATTGTATTTTTTGATAAACCTTTTTCTACTTGAATAAAATGGATAAAGTCTTCTGCTGCAAAATCAAATTCTTTTTTAAATGGCGTTTTTTCATTAGTTGTCACTTCTCATTACTCCCCGTTTTGATAAAACCGTACCAATTGATTTAAAGTACCATGATTATGGTCTTTATCAACCTTTAACATTGAACCTTCTGGTCGGTCATATCTATGCATATCCTCATATTCTGAATGTATCCATTGTATAGCAAAATAAAATAAGATTGTACATGTAATAAATAAAATGGCTACTTTTAATACATTCAAAAAAATAACTGCTCTTTTTTTCATATGACCACCACCTATTTGCAAGAAGTAAAGACATCATTACTACATACTATGCAAAATTTGGACAAATCATACTTCAATTCATATAGAAAGAAGATTTCTTTTATATCTAAGAACATGAAAAAGAGCAGACCTATTTTAATGAACTGCTCTACTCGCTTTTTATTTGATCCATATTAGTTTAAATACTCATTTAACACCGATCTTTTATTGTTCTTCAGAATCATGGCAACGATGACAAACACCATGAAACGATAAACGGTGATCTTTAATTTTAAAATTCCAACGTTCTTCAACTGTTTTTTCAATATCACTTAAGAGATTTTCATGAATTTCATCTACTGCTCCACAAATAGTACAAATTAAATGATGATGAAAATGTTGTGCACCTTCATGTCTTAAATCGTATCTTGAAACGCCATCACCAAAATTTATTTTATCAACAATTGTTAACTCAGTTAGTAATTCTAACGTACGGTAAACAGTAGCAAGTCCTATTTCTGGCGATTTTTCTTTCACTAGGAGGTAAACATCTTCTGCACTTAGGTGATCTTCTTCGTTCTCTAATAAAACACGAACTGTAGATTCCCGTTGTGGTGTTAATTTATATCCTGCTAAATGTAGTTGTTTTTTTATTCGTTCAACTCGTTCTTCCATTTTTTTCACTCCCTCGCCACTTGATAATAATTATAACAAAGAAAGAGAAAGTGTCAAAAATTATTTGCTATTTTTTTGAAACTATTATTTCTGAAATTGCTTTTAAAAAGTAGGAAGAACCATAAGCTTCAATTACACTTGCAATACTTAGACAAATTGCAACTACACAAAAAACAATTGAATATGAAACTAATTGCTTCATAATCGCTTCATTATCATTTTTCATAAATTGTTTTCGGATCATTCGAATTGATAATTGAACGGCTAAAACTGTTAATAAAATATAAAGTGGTAATACGATAACATTTTGCGGAAAGACTGATGAAAATGCTAATAATATTCCGTGCCATCCAAGCTGATTGACTAAAAAGCCAACTGTAAAACCAACTACTAAACCTTTCATAAATAATAAGATTAGTATAATTGGCAATCCGATGATTGAGATTCCTAGAATCCAAATTAATGCTAAAAATTTTAAATGAGTCGAATAACTCGACAGAAAAACTTCATTTCCATTTATATAGCCATCATTATTAACTTGTCCAAAAAATTGCGTAATAAATGAAAGTATATCCTGCTTTTGACTAACGTTCATGCTATTTACAATAACTGCCCCGAAAACAACACCAAATAGTAAAATGACACTTACAAAAATATAAATGGGCATATAATCCTTCACATGGTTCTTCATCGTTAATTGGACTGAGCTTCTTGTCATATCATCAACTCCTCGTGTCGTAGACTCTCTTCATTTTATGATTGGACAAGTAATTTATTCTTTGAATTTATAAAAGTTTGAAAATTGATGACAAAATAGTAACGAAGAAATAATTTTTTCCGATAATAAGAGTAGATTTAAATTTTATATGGGCAACGGAGGAATTTATTTATGTTTACATTTAAGAAAAAAACAAATCGTAAAGGTGTAACAACTGTAAAAGCTGATCAAGTTAAGGTAATTGTTGATTTATCTCAAAAACATTTAGAACAATTCCAAATGATTAGTTATACAAGTGAAGATATAGCATTAAAAGGTCAGTTTTATTCGACTTTTATTAAAAAGCATGAAAAAGAAATTACTGAAAATGTAATGGAAAGCCTTGGAAGCAAAATGGATACAGTTTTTCGTATTTTAAGTGATTCAGGTGAACCAATTACATTAGTAAAAAAACAAATTGAGTTACATTTTACAACAGTTTATAACGCTTCATTCGTTGATATGATTAAACGATTAACTGCAGTTTATACAGCTAATAACCCTGAATTTTATATTGGAGCTTTCCAATGTTATTTAACAGAGTATATTAGAGTAGCATTCCTTGAAATTGATGATGCGATCGAACGCACAAAATTTATTACAGCTATTATGAAATCATTAAACTTTGAACAACAATTATTTACTCAGTTCGTGAAAGAAAGTATCTTAGAAGAAAATGAAACACATAGTAAGTCTGAAGAAGAATTAAAAGCACAAATTCAAGAAATTGCTGAAGAGCTTGTTGCACTTACTCAACAAACAAATGCAGCAGTTGAAATGCTTGTAGAACAAAGTCACCAAGTAAAAACACAAGTTCATGACTCAAATTCACAAGTAATCAAAACACAAGAAATTGCTGGTACTGGTAAAAACCAAGTAAAAGAACTAGCTGATAGTATTGGCGTTATTTCTACAAACACACAAAAAGTAACAGAAATGGTTGAGCATTTAAATAGCTCTTATCAAGATATTGCCGATGTTATTAAAATTGTACAAAGTATTGCAGATCAAACGAATCTACTATCTTTAAACTCTGCAATCGAGGCAGCGCGTGCTGGCGAGCATGGTAAAGGATTCGCTGTTGTAGCCTTAGAAGTACGTAAATTAGCTGAGCAAACGAAAAACTCAATCTCAAAAATCGAAGAGATTATTGAAGTTTCCAATACTTACTTACACGATGTAGTGACATCGATTAATGATGTATCTGGTATTGTAAAAGACGGTCGTGTTCATGCTGAATCAACACAAGTTTCATTCGTAACAATCGTTGAAGAAATGGGTAAAAGTATTGCAGGTGTAGAAAAAACTGAAAAAGAAATTAATCAGCTAGCTGAAACAATTAATGAAATTGGACAAGCAACTCACCGTGTAACTTCTTCTGCTGAAACATTAATGAATGTTGCAACAAAAACTTTAGTTACGAATTAATTTTTTTACTAAAAGAGCTGTTCTAGTCGATGACTAAAACAGCTTTTTTCATTCATACTGATTGAGTTACTTTTTGAGTAATTCAATTTGATTTCTAATCAACTGACTTATGTTTTTAGCAGTTTCTTTCGTATTTCCGTAGATAGAAGAATGTGTGTAGCCTTGAATTGTTACTTGACTACCTTTTAATGACGCTCTTGCATATTGCAGATGATAATCCTCTACTCTTTGTAATAGTTCAGCTTGATTCTTTTTACTAAATGATAAACCACTTTGTTTTGAAGCAGTCAAAACGAGCAATGGTATATCAATTTGTTTTTTTAGTGCTTCACCAATTTTTTTATTACTATAATAAAGGTTTTTCCATTCACTCACGACTGTTTTCCAGTGTTTTAAGCTTTTTAATGCCCTTAACATTTCTAATCGTTCCTCTGTATGCTGCTTATAAAAATTACTTACAAATTGACTAGGTAAAAGGTTAGTAATCTTAAATTGATTGGCTCTTTTCATAAATAAAGCATATTGATAAAGTAATTTATCATATAATTTTTGTTCATTTTCCTCTAATAGAGGATGAGTTGGGTCAAGAAGAATCATTGATTGAACTCTATTTGGAAATAAATGATTCAGTTGATATGTAATATATGCTCCTAGCGAATGTCCTACAGCAATCAGTGGACTTGAAATATTTAAACTCATTAATAAATCATAGCATTCATAAGCTTGCTGTTCAGTTGATCGTTCACTTGTCCACTTTCCACTTTTTCCATAGCCAAGTCGATCATATGCAATCACTTTAGCATATTGACTAAGCTCCCTTTGCAGATACTGCCACTGATGAAGTGTATGCATCATACCACATTCTAATAAAACGGTAACCTTTCCCTCTCCCATTATCCTTACATGATACGTTCCAAGTTCTCCTGTTACAAACAAGGTTTTCACCTCAGACATAATATTATTTGGTTTATTGTATTCCATTTTCTTAGTTTCTATTTTAACAAAAACTTCTATTAATGAAGAGTATCAAGTTCCACTTTAGATTGCTCACTTTCTAAATAAAGTGCATTGAGTGATTTAATGCATTGCCTAGGGGCACACTTCTGCCTATACAATTACCCCAAAAAAAGACGCCTAAAAAAGTAACGGATTCTCTCCTAGTACGCTAAATGAGATATTGAAAATTATGTTATTTTTAAATTAAAAAGCTCTGTTCATATTAATGGTTGTTTTTAGCAAGATATAATTAGAAATTAGAGTATGAAAAGAGAATCGTTCATTTGAGAGTGATTGGAATGGAAGGTACGAAGACTCCTATGGGAGATGCGGGAAACTTGAGACCCCGCAGGAGGCCCACGGGATGTGGGTCATGCATGCGTTACGACAGGACGTCGTGGTTTTAGCATGCCTACCTTTTGGAGACGCCCCATGGAAAGCGAAGTACCTGGAATGTAAATAACACATTAATTAGCAGGCACAATGGTTATTGTTTATTGTTAATTAATATGCTAATTTACTGTTATTTTTCGCAATTACGAATACCTTGATTTAACAAAAAAAGACAGACCATTTTTGTTAATCGGTCTGTCTTTAGGATATTTAATTTCTCTTTTTTTCTCCCAAAGGAGAACCCGTTACTAAAAAAGCGTCTTTAATTATTAAATTAATTCACCTTTAGCCTCATATGCTTCTTTTACTTCTTCATAGAATTGTGTAATTGTAGCATAGTAGTAAGGGCCAACATATAAAAATGCAATTCCGAAAGTAATGATACCTAATATAAACCACCCGATAAATGATAAACAAAGTAAAAAGTACTTCCACTTGTATCCATCCATCATTCTTCTGCTTAATGTAATTGCATCTAATGGTTTCATATCAGGATGATCTTTTAGGATATATCCAACCTGAGAATAAGCCATTGCTTTAATAATTCCAGGAATCACTAACAATAAAAACCATAGAACCACAAAAATAGTTACAAGAATAGTTGTAAGTGCTGCTCTTACAAATTGGTGACCGCTTTTAAAATAATAGAATAAATCCGAAAAACCACGGTCTTCATCTCTGATTAGTTTTAGTAAATACACCGAAAACCCATAACCAGTTACTGCAGATAGAATCGATGTTATAAATGAAATAATGGCTGTAGGCCCAGCAGGTATCGTTTCTTCGTAACCTAGAAACAATTGACCTTCGTAATATAAGTTTGCTGGTCCATTAAATATCATATGAATAAGACCTTGTATTACACCAAAGAAAATTAGCGTTAAGATTGTTTTTCCCCAATTCCCTGACAATCGTTCTTTGGCTGTTCTCTTGATAGATGATATTTTCATTTTCTCATCCCTTTCCTTTTTAATCTTTACTATTCTATCATCAATATAACGATATATTGACACTTTTTTAATTTTTCTTTAATAATTGTAAGTATTGAATCGCATAACAAGTCTTTGCATCATGAATCGAGCCCTTGTTTAACTCTTCTACACACTCTTCAACTGAAAGCTCTAGCAATTCAACGAATTCATCTTCATCCAATTGTGCACTGTTTTCTAATTTTTTTAATCCTTTTGCGACGAAAATATGTATGTACTCATCAGCAAAGCCTGGTGAAGTATAAAAAGATTGAATATGTTCCCATTCATTAGCTTCATAGCCAGTTTCCTCTTCTAATTCTCTTTTTGCTGTATTGATCGGTTCTTCCCCTTTTTCTAATTTTCCCGCTGGAATTTCTAGTAGACTTCTTTCTAATGCTTTACGATACTGCTCTACTAATACAATTTTTCCATCTTCTGTAATCGGAATGATGGCAACAGCGCCAGGATGTTTTACGATTTCGCGAGTACTTGATTTACCATTTGGCAATTCAACTTCTTGATGATAAAGAGAAATAACTCTTCCTTCAAATATTTTTTCTTCAGTCAGTGTTTTTTCTTCAAATTTTTTCATTTTTTTCATCACCTGTTCTAATTTGTATAGTTTTCACATACATTTTATCACTAAATTATATAAATTGCGTAAAATTGGGGGAGCAAAATGAAAATGTCTCGAACGAACACATCCGTTATTTTAGTTGGGTCAAAAACAGAAATTTTAAAAACACTTCAAGTCATGAGTCAACAATATGAAACAGTACAAGAGTGGATTAAAAAGTCTGATGGCCGGGCCCTATATGTTGTAAAATAAATTCCGATTCCCTACAATTAGGATTGGAGGGATTATGATGAAAAAAAGAATGCTCGGTTCAACTCAACTAGAAATTAGTGAAATTGGTTTAGGTTGTATGTCATTAGGTACAAATGAAAATGAAGCAATTCAAACTATCCATGCTGCACTTGATGCTGGAATTAATTATTTAGATACTGCAGATTTATATGATTTTGGCCAGAATGAAGAAATAGTTGGGAAAGCATTAAAAGGTCGAAGAGACGAGGTTATATTGGCAACAAAGGTAGGAAACCGATGGACTGATTCACAGGACAAATGGTCATGGGACCCATCAAAGAAATATATTATACAAGCTGTAAAAGAAAGCTTGCGCAGATTAAATACTGATTATATAGATTTGTATCAGCTTCACGGTGGTACAATTGAAGATTCATATGAAGAAACAATTGATGCTTTTGAGGAACTTGTTAAAGATGGTTACATCCGTCATTATGGCATCTCCTCCATTAGACCGAATGTCATAGAACGATTTGTCAATCATTCAGCAATTCAAAGTGTAATGATGCAGTATAATTTACTTGAACGTCGCCCTGAAGAATTTTTCCCATTATTTGAAAAACATAAGATTTCTGTCATCACAAGAGGTTCAGTCGCAAAAGGTCTTTTAAGCAGTAATTGGAAAAATAAGCTAACAAGTAAAGGCTACTTACATTATTCTGAACAAGAATGTAGAGAAATGATTGAACAACTTTTAGAAGTTACACAAGATGAACAATCATTACATAGTTTAGCTCTTCATTATATTTTACAACAAAAATCAGTGACTACATTAGCGATTGGCGCTAGAAATAAAGAACAATTAGTTGAAAATTTAAATGCATATTACTCAAAACCTTTAAGTAGTCAGCAATTAGATCAAATAAATGAAATCTGTTTGATCGGAAAATATGAAGAACATCGATAACTCCTTCCTATTTTGGAAGGAGTATTTATTTCTTCCATATACTTGCTTGTTGATCTATCTTTTCTAGAAATTCATTTCTGCCTTTTTTATATTTATTTTCATCGTTTGAAAATTGATTAGCTAATTCTTTTTTTAATCTACTATATTCTAAAGCTTGTTCTGTATGGGCAATCATAAATTCCCTAAATGCAATCCGACGTTCAATTTCAGGGTTTCCTTGTTCAAAAATGTGAACGTGATACCTACAAGCCTCTTCACACTTCATAAAGATTCGTCGTTCTTCTTCGCATGTTTCACCCATCGGCTCATATCCTATAGTACAAAGTAATTTACTATTTTTATCAAACTCTTTTAAGCTTTGTACAGCAATCATTATATCAATGATCGGAACAGCAAACATATTTGGAATGGACGTACTCCCTATATGATAGATTTCTACTTTTTCAGGCAATAAATTTTGTAATTTTTTATTTTCATTATGAAAGTCTTTTTCCCAAGATGATTTATAAGGAACTACATTGATTCGTTTCACAAAAATTACTCCTTTTATCATGTCTTATTTACTAGTGTTACCGACTTTGTCCTGACTAAATCACATGAAATATTGCATTTTTTTACACTCATATGATTAGATTAACTTTTGGTTAAAATCCTGTATATTCCTTCTTTAATTCAATTTGATGTTTTATAATTATCTTACATTATAGGCTAGTTTACTAGACTAATAGTTGATTGTACTTCTTAAATATTAAGGAGGAAAAATGATGTCAGAAGATCAAATATCAAGAGAAGAATTTATTTCATCACTCGTTATGGAAATGCGGAAATTTCATACTTCAATTGTTCTATTTAATGAAGGGATTGCAACAAAGCTTCATCTAAATGCAACTGATTTACGGTGCCGAGAGTTACTTAGCCATACAGGACCAATCACAGCTGGTCAATTGTCTCTTTTAACTAATTTAACGACTGGAGCGATCACAGGCGTTATTAATCGACTAGAAAAAGAAGAATTAGTAGAGCGCATCGATGATCCACATGACCGAAGAAAAGTAATCATTCAGCCCTTATATCACCGTGATGATGAAATTACATATTTATTTAGACCACTAGCTGACTCTCTAACTGATATTTTTGAAAAGTACAATGATGAGGAATTAATATTATTATCCAAGTTTTGGAATGATATCAACATGTTAATTCCTAAAGAGACAAAAAAATTAACATAATCATAAGGGGGAAACTGAATGGTTTCAAAAGAAAGTAAGGTTGGCCTAGTCGTAACCGGATTACTATTAGGTATGTTAATGGCCGCAATGGATAATACAATTGTTTCGGCTTCTATGCCAACTATTGTAGGAGAACTTGGCGGATTAGATCAATTCGTTTGGGTTACATCAGCTTACTTAGTAGCCACTATGGCGAGTATGCCGATATTTGGAAAATTATCTGATATGTATGGGCGAAAAAGATTTTATTTATTAGGTCTTGCCATTTTCTTAATCGGATCAGTATTATGTGGGACTGCAAATAGCATTGAACAATTAAGTATATATCGTGCAATACAAGGAATCGGCGGAGGTTCATTAATGCCGATTGCGTTTACGATCATATTCGATATCTTTCCACCAGAAAAACGTGGTAAAATGACAGGCTTATTCGGAGCTGTTTTTGGATTATCAAGTGTTTTTGGCCCTCTATTAGGAGCATACATTACCGATCAAATTGACTGGCGTTGGATTTTCTATATTAATTTACCATTAGGCATTATCTCCTTATATTTTATTTCTCAATTTTATAAAGAAACGCTACAGTTAAGAAAACTGAAAATTGATTGGCTAGGAGCTATTACATTAGTTGGATCTGTAGTCAGTTTAATGTTCGGACTTGAGCTTGGTGGCAATGAGTATGCATGGGATTCACCTCAGATTATTGGCCTTTTTGTCATTTTCGCTGTACTTTTCATCTCATTTATTTTCATTGAAAGAAAGGCAGAAGAACCGATCATTTCATTTGGTTTATTTAAAAAACAATTATTTGCCGCAACACAAGGAGTTGCTTTCTTCTATGGAGCTGCATTTATTATTACAACTGTTTTAATTCCTCTATTTGTTCAGGCTGTTTATGGCGGAACTGCAACGAATGCTGGTATTATTTTAATTCCAATGATGGTCGGATCTGTTGTTGGTAGCCAAGTGGCAGGACAATCTGTGAGAAAATTTAGCTACAGAGGAATCATGCTAGTTTCAGTTGTTTTATTTTTCTTTGGCATGGCATTGCTAAGCACGCTTGATATTGAAACTTCACGTAAAACTGTTACATTTTTCATGATTATTGCTGGTCTTGGTATGGGTTGTTCATTCTCATTACTGAGCATGGCAACGCAACATAAAATTGAACCACAAAAACGTGGAATCGCTACATCTACAAATACATTCTTTAGAACATTAGGAATGACAATTGGTGTAACCATTTTCGGTTCTATTCAAAATCATGTGTTTAAAAATAACTTAAGCGATGCACTTGGTAGTATGAAAGGATTTGCTGGAAACATTGATTCTCGTGCATTATTATCAGCTGATGCAAGAGCCCAAATTCCACCAGAAGTTCTTCATAAAATTACCGAAGCAATGGCAAATTCAGTTGCAACTACTTTTAAATGGACATTAGTTCCCATCATATTAGGTTTTATCGCAATTATACTAATGGGTAAAGAACGATTATCTGTAGAGATTGCTGAAAATAGAGCTAAAAAGGCGCAATAATAAATTGGAAGACTGCCTGAAAACGCTTGTCTTTCGAGACGTGAAGGCTGGTGAGGAGCGGAGTTACCTTGGACGGTAATGAGCACCGCAGATAGTCGAAACAACGAAGAAAGCGAGCGTTTGGCAGGCAGTCTGAAATGCCATATCAATTTAGATATGGCATTTTTATTTTTTATTTATCTATTAGATAATTCTGCTTTTGATATTCCACCAACAGACCAATTTTCTTCTTTGTACTCATTTAAAAGAATTCTAACTTGATCAGGTGAAACATTCAATATGCGACACACTACTTCATTCATTTCCTTCATCAAGGTATTTTTAACGTCTGAACTTCTTCCTTCTAACATCTGAACTTGGATAATTGGCATTACAAGTCCCCTCTCACTTTTCAACTCGTAATGTCATATTTTCTAATCCTTCAAAATGTGCTTCTATAACATCCCCTGTTTCAACATGGACTGCCTCTGTAATCCCACCTGTTAATATAATCATACCTGCATCTAATTGGTATCCATTTTTACTAATCATTTTTACAAGTTTAACGACAGATTCAACGGGGTGATTTAATACATCAGAGCTTATCCCACTTTGAACTTTTGTTCCATTTTTATATAATTCAACATTTATTTGTTCCCATGATGTGTATGTAGGAGAATATGTTTTTTCTCCAAGAATGAATTTAGAAGATGAAGCATTATCTGCCACCACATCTGTTAACGTAAAGGAGAAATTCTTGTAACGACTGTCAATTACTTCTAATGCTGGTACAATATACTCTGTTGAATTCCAAACATCCTCGGCTGTAATATCAGAGCCGAATAACGGTTTATTCAGAACAAAGGCAATTTCAGGTTCAACACGTGGATGAATTGTTCCTTCCATATGAAGGACTGAAGTTTGTAATTCCATTGACTGCGTTAATCTTCCGTAGATTGGTTCATCAACATTTACTGATTTTTGTTTTGCAATACTTGTTAAGCCCATCTTCCATCCAATAAGTGGATCACCATTTTTAATGGCATAATCAATACTTACCTTTTGAATTTCATAAGCATTAGTAACATCTAATTCTGGATAATGATTCGTAATTTTATCCATTTCTTCACCATTTTTTTGATGTAAATAGATTTTATTCGCAATTTCCGTGATCATACCTTATTCCCCCTTCAATAAAATCGCTCTTTCATTTGCTATTTTGCTAGCAACATCCTGAATCATATCTTCTTGTCCGCCTACAACTCTTTGTTTTCCTAACTCTACCAATATATCTCTTGCATCCACATTCCACTTCTTTGCAGCTCGGTTCGCATGAAGTAGAAAACTAGAATAGACTCCAGCATAGCCTAAAATTAAACTACCTCTTGTAATCTCTTGAGGTGTATGTAAAATCGGTGCCACGATATCCTCAGCTAAATCCATCATTTTATAAAAATCAATTCCTGTTTTTATGTTTAATCGTTCTAGTACACCAACTAAAACTTCCGTCTGGGTATTACCAGCTCCAGCTCCTAAGCATCTTACGCTTCCGTCAATTCTTGTTGCACCTTCTTCGATCGCCACTAATGTATTGGCCATTGCTAATGATAAATTATTATGCGCATGAAATCCGACTTCAACTGAAAGAGCTTGTCGTAATGCCGCTATACGATGCTTTACCTCATGTGGTAGGAATGCACCAGCTGAATCAACCATATAAACAACATCTGCACCATAACTTTCCATGAGTAATGCCTGTTCAACTAGGTTTTCTAGTGGAACCATATGAGACATCATCAAAAACCCTACTGTTTCAAGACCTAGCTCTTTTGATTTAGAGATGTGTTGTTTTGATACGTCCGCTTCAGTAACATGCGTTGCTATACGTGCCATTTTTACCCCTAAACCAGCAGCAACCTTTAATTCCTTTACAGTCCCAATTCCTGGTAAAAGCAAAACGGCTATTTTTGATTGTTTACAAGTATCAACTGCTGCTTCAATTAGTTCGAATTCATTGGTTGTGGATAATCCGTACTGTAATGATGATCCACCTAATCCATCACCATGTGAAACTTCGATATAAGGAACATTTGCTTCATCAAGTGCTTTTGTAACACTAACAACTTGATCGACTTTATATGAATGTGCGATTGCATGACTTCCATCTCGAAGAGCCACCTCTGTTATGAGGACATCTCTTTCATTCATTCTACATCCCTCTCAATCTATTAAATAAGATTAAACTGTTTTTGCTAAATCATACTGTGCAATTTCTTCTGCAACTTTTACTGCAGAGGCAGTCATAATATCTAAATTACCAGAGTAGCTAGGTAAATAGTCTCCGGCACCTTCTACTTCTAAGTGAACGATGACAGTATTGCCTTCTATCATTGGTTCCATTCTTAACCGATAACCTGGTACATAACCACTGACTTTTTCTATCATCAAATGAATTGAATCTATGATTTCTTCAGGATTAAATGACTCATTTTCTAATACACAATAGACAGTATCTCTCATCATAATTGGCGGCTCTGCAGGGTTTAAAATGATGATTGCTTTCCCTTTTTTAGCACCACCTATTTCTTCTAATCCACGTGCAGTCGTTTCTGTGAATTCATCAATATTGGAACGTGTACCTGGACCTGCACTTTTACTGCTAATAGTAGCAACAATTTCAGCGTAATTTACTTTAGCTACTGTACCAATTGCATGTACAATTGGGATCGTCGCTTGGCCACCACATGTAATTAGATTGACATTACCTTCCGTAATATGGGCTCCAATATTAACAGAAGGTACAACAAAAGGTCCAAGTGCAGCAGGTGTTAAATCTATTACTCTTTTCTCTAAATCACTTAAAATCTTTGCATGTAAAATATGCGAATTTGCAGAAGTAGCATCAAATAACAAATCTGCTAATTCTTTTCGCTCTATAAAACCTTCAATCCCATTTTCGATGACTTCTAATCCAAGTTCTCTAGCACGTCTTAATCCATCAGATTCTGGATCAATCCCGATCATTGTCGTTAATTCAAGAAAATTATGACCTTGGAGCTTCATCATTAAATCTGTTCCAATATTCCCTGACCCGATAATACCAACCTTTAATTTACGCATTATTTACACCTCTTTTATGAAAATGAAATTGAGACATCACCTAATAATGGGAATTTTGCAGTAAAAGTATCACCAGCGCTTGCTTGAATTGCAGCAGATAGTGCACCTGATAAAATAACCTCTCCTGCCTTTAACGAAATACCAAATTCACTCAGTTTATTTGCTAACCAAGCAACACATGTAACCGGATTTCCTAAAACTGCATTTCCTTTACCAGTGTTCATCAACTCACCGTTTCGATACAATTCCATCATGACATTAGGTAAGTCAATTTCATGAATATCAAAACGATGATTGCCAACTACAAATAAACAACTTGAAGCATTATCAGCCACTGTATCTTCTAAACGTATTTTCCAATTTTCAATTCTACTATCAACTACTTCAATTGCAGGGACGATGTAATCAGTTGCATTGATTACATCTTCAATTGTTACATTTGGTCCAACTAAATCCTTTTTCAATACAAATGCAATTTCTGCCTCAACCTTTGGAGCAATCGTTTCATTTATTGAAACTTCGCCACCATTTTCTATCATCATGGTATCTAATAAATGCCCATAATCTGGTTCATCAACACCTAATAACTCCTGCATCGCAAGGGATGTTAAACCAATTTTTTTACCAACAATTTTATGTCCTTGGCTTAATTTACATTCAATATTTGCTAACTGAATTTGATAAGCTTCCTTGATCGTTAAATTTGGATGTTGTTCAGATAGTGGTTTCATACTACTTCTATCTCTTTCTGCATCTAACAAAAGCGTTGAGATTTCATCTATTTTAGTTGTTTTCATATTCATCACCTTTCAAATCTTATAATTTAATTGTGATATTGGATAACTCACTATAAAACTCAAAACTATGAATACCACCTTCACGTCCAATCCCACTTTGCTTCATTCCTCCAAAAGGTGTACGTAAATCCCTTAAATACCATGTATTAACCCAAATAATCCCCGCTTCAATTTGATGTGCAACTCGATGTGCTTTTCGAAGATCATTCGTCCAAATCGTTGCACCTAAACCATAATGAGTATCATTTGCCCGCTCAATGACTTCATCCTCAGAATCAAATGGTAACACTGTCACTACAGGACCAAAAATTTCTTCCTTCACACATCTAGAGTCGTGACTAAGTCCGCTAATAATTGTAGGTGAAATAAAATATCCATTTGAAAGATTCTCAGGTCTGCTACCACCAGTTAAAATTGTTCCTCCATCTTCTTTCGCTAATTGGATATATGATAATACTTTGTCATAGTGCTCTTTTCCAATTACAGCACCAACTTTAGTGCCCTCTTCAAATGGATCACCAATTTTTAATTCTTTTGTTTTCTCTACAAACTTATCAAGAAATTGTTGATAAATTGAGCGTTCAATATAAATTCGTGAACCACATAAACAAACCTCACCTTGATTCATAAACGAAGATTTTAATGTTGTTTCAATTACTTCATCAAGATTAGAATCTGCAAAAATAATATTTGGATTTTTTCCACCTAGCTCAAATGAAAGCTTTTTAAGTGTTGGTGCTGCTGCTTTCATAATCGCAGTTCCTGTTTTCGTTTCCCCTGTAAAGGTGATTGCATCAACATCAGGATGTTCTGTTAAAGCTGACCCTGCTCCATTTGCGCCAAATCCATGGACAATATTGATGACACCATCTGGTACACCTGCTTCTTTACATATTTCTGCTAAAATTGTGGCTGTCATTGGTGTTAACTCTGCTGGTTTCATCACTGTCGTATTTCCCGCTGCTAAGCAAGGTGCTAGCTTCCAAGTTAAAAGCAACAATGGAAGATTCCATGGATTGATCATTCCTACAACACCGACCGGGCGGCGATATGTATAATGCAATGCGGTTTGATTTTGCATATGACTCTCTGTGCCTAATGTTGTAATATAATCTGCAAAAAAATAAAAATTGTATGCTGAACGAGTAATATCTACCTCTAGCGCAAGTTCATATGGCTTACCTGTATCCATTGCTTCTAAAGCTGCAAGCTCTTCCTTTCGTGCAAGTATTCCATCACCAATTTTTCTTAAAACATTTGATCTTTGCTCATTCGTAAAATGTTTCCACTCACCTTTTAACGCTCTTTTAGCAGCTTTTACGGCCAAATCAATTTCTAGTTTTCCGCCTTCTGCAATCGTTCCTAACACTTCTTCTGTCGCTGGATTTATGTTTGCGAATGTATTTTGATTAAAAGAAGGAATATATTGACCTTCTATAAAATGCTTACAATCTATCGGTAATGTTTTATTTTTGTTCAGTTGTACTTGCATAATAGACACACCTACCATTCTTTATAAAATAAAAGGTGACACGAATGTCACCACAGACTATTAGAAACCTATTGCTTCGCTGTTTATGGTAATTCTACTTATTACCGTTCTATGCCCCTTAAACGTCCTCTATTAATCTAATCTTTTAGTTTACTTAGCCTACTTACTCTTCTATTTCTACAATCATCTCAATTTCTATCGCTGTATTATTCGGAAGCTGAGCCATTCCAACTGCTGAACGGGCATGTTTTCCTTGTTCACCAAACACTTCAACGAGTAAATCCGAAGCACCGTTCATTACTTTTGGCTGCTCGGTAAACGAATCTGTACAATTCACAAAGCCTAATATTTTAACAACTTTCTTAATTTTTGAAAGTTCACCAAGTTCATTTTTTAATGCGCTTAATAAATTTAACATCGATTGACGCGATGCTAGGTACCCTTCTTCAATCGTTAAATCGCGCCCAAGCTTACCATGGAATTCATCTACACCTTGACCTGCTGTAAAAATTAGATTTCCCGTACGAACAAGGCTTACATAATTACCAACAGCTGGCCTTGCAGGTTTTAATGTATATCCTAAAGTGTTCATTCTATCTTCTGGAGTCAATACTTTGTTTTCCATATTGTAAGTTTGTCTCCTTTATATTTAAGAATGCTAATGCGTTTTTACTAAAGATTGCTTCTCTAAATTCACTACTGATATCCTGCAATCGATCGATTATTCGACCTGGTGGTACCTCTCTTAATAAAAACGGATAATCCGAACCAACAACAATCTTTTCATAACCAAATTTATCAATTAAAAACTGGATATTTAAAGGATCATAGTGTAGGGAGTCAAAATAAAAATTTTGAACATAATGACTCGGCGGCTTTGACGTTTTTCTAAGATGCGGCCATACTTCCCAACCTTGATCTAATCTCGGTAATATAAATGGAAATGAGCCTCCACCATGTGCAAAGCAAATTTTCAAATTCGGATATTTTTCAATGACTCCACCAAAAGTTAAACTAGCAGCTGCTAAAGCAGTTTCACTCGGCATGCCAACTGTATACATAAAATTGTGGTCTGGCGTACGATCCTTTGCCAAGGTTTCCCAAGGGTGAATAAACAGCGGTACATTCCATTTTTCAGCCATTTCGAAAAATGGTTGAAACTGCTCACTATCTAAATTCACTCCATTCACATTTGTTCCAATTTCTAGCCCATGTAGTCCTAATTCATGGATACAACGGTCCATTTCTTTAATCGCAACTTCTGAATCCTGCATTGGCACTGTGCCTAATCCAAGAAACTTTGTTGGATATTTATTAACCGTTTCTGCAATAAAATCATTTTGAATGATCGCCATTTCTAAAGCTGCATGAGGAGGTGCCCAGTAAGAAAATGTTACTGGGATAGGGGATAAGACTTGCATACTTACCCCTTCTTTAGCCATATCCTCGATCCTTTTTTCAGCGCTCCAAACTTGGTCAGTCACTTCTCTAAAGACTTTACCGCCAACCATTATATTTGCACCGCAGGAACATGTAGGCTGCAAAATTGGCCAACGTTCATGCCCATATTTTTCAAAGAAATTTGGTAATTGTCCCGGAATGATATGTGTATGAAAATCTATACGCATACCCATTCATCCGCTTCCTCTTTCATGACATGGCCGCAATGCTTACATGTTCTTAGCTCTAAACTGCCATTAAATTGTTCGATTGCTTCCTTTACTTGCGTACCTATATCTGTTAATTGAACAGTTGTTTTATGCATTTCTAAATTACATTCATCACAGTGCCATACGAAGCTTTCTAATTCACCAACGGCTCTTTTTCTTTCAATTACAATTCCATACGAATCCTTTACTCGATGTGGTGAATGTGGCACAAATGAAGGTAGCATAAATATTTCACCTTCTCCTACCGTAACCACCTCACGCTTTCCTTCGCCAGTAATACATTCAACATAACAGCTTCCTTTAATTTGATAGAAAAATTCATCAGCCGGATCAACATGGAAATCCCTACGCTTATTTGGGCCACCAATAATCATGGCAATATATTCTGAATCCTCCCAAATAACCTTATTGTTTACAGGTGGTTGTAATAACTCTTTATTGTCCTCTATCAATTTAACAATATTGAAAACTCGACTTTTAAGATTCATTTTTATCCTCCTAGGCTTTGTTTTTTGTAACCGTTTACAATTATGTGTTTATATATCCTAATTGATTTGAGACTAACTTAGCGGTCTTCACTACATCTTGCACCATTCGTCCAATATCTTGACTCATCATATAGGAAACTGGCCCTACCATGTTTAATGCCGCAAAGGTGTGTCCTGCATACGTTTGAATCGGTGCAGCGATCCCAAATAAACCTAAATCATTTTCATTATTACTTATGCTATATCCATTTTCTTTAATAGCTGCTAGTTCCTTTTGTAACGTATCAATACAAGTTATTGTATTTGTTGTATATGCGGTTAATCCTCTTTCAATTGTTGGCTTAATATATTTGGGATTATACGAGAGTAATATTTTCCCTGTGCTCGTACAATAAGCTGGTCTTTTCGCCCCTACAAAAGTAGGTACCGGTATTGAATTTTTTGAAGAAACCTTTAGTACAAATCTTACATTTCCAGCATCAAACATACCGATATGTACAGTTCCATTGTAGTTTTTCAGTAGATTTTCTAGTAAAGGAATAGCCTCACTGTATATGTCTTGTTGATGCATAACATGATTACTCCACTCTAATAACTTCCAACCTAAACGGTATTTCTTTTTACTATCTTGCATTAAAATCCCGAGCGAACACAATGTTCTAACTAAATGGTGTACAGAACTAGCATTCATATTTAATTTTTCAGCTATTTCTAAATTTCCTAAGACTGGTTCATCTTCTGTAAAGCAATCTAATATTCTAGAAATCTTATGAACTGAAGAGATCATGAGATGTTCCCTCCCAACGAAAGCCAAAAAATTTCATAAACACCCAACCTTCTAAAATTAGTCGTTTCATTTTAGAATTCGCTAGATGATTGTATTGTCCTTTTAAATTGGTTCACCTATTAATTTATTCGCACCATTTAATGCATCATCAACCATTGTAAATGTTTTTTTACGCTTCATTTGATTATAGAAGATTGCTCTTTTTCTAATTGGATCACCTGTGTAATATCTCTCGTATTGAAGGGCTCTTTGTCCAAATGCCTCTCCACATAAATCCCATGCCAGCTTAAATAATTGCACTCGCTCAAGAGACGAAACGCCTTCTCTACCTACATAATATTTATCCAGTGAATTTCTTAATTCAGGATGATGAAAGTCTGCTTCAGTAGGTGACATTAATAATCCACCAGCACCTATTGTTTGAATTACTTCGATCGCTCTTGGATACATTGTTGGTAATAATCCTCGAATTGTTTCTAGCGGTTCCATTGCCGGTCTTACTTCCCCTGAAGGTAACGTTTCATATTCATTCTCTGCTGTACGCAATAGTGCTCTGATTGTTTCAACGGATTGAAGAAGCTCTCCTAAATCATTTTGAACATTTAAATAGCAATCTACACCAATTGAATCAGCTAGTTTACAAGCTACTTCTGTAGCAAATGCTAGTTTAATATAGCCTCTAATGCCAGATTGATGGGCAGGTTGCTGGGCAATGCCTGTTTTTGGATATAGGTTATTTGCTGCTTCAACATTATTATGGATAAATACACGATTCCAAGGCACTAATACATCTTCAAAAACTAATACTGCATCCATTTCTTCAAATCTGGAAGCTAAAGGATGATCAAAGAATGATCTCTTTCCATCTTGCATTTGTTCTCTACAAATAATCTTCAAGCCTGGTGTATCAATTGGTAAAGCAAAAGCTAAAGCATATCGCTCATCACCTTCATGGAACCCAGGGAATGAATAAATAATAACTTCATCTGTAATTGGAGCAAGCGTAGCCAGCATCTTTGCTCCTCTAACGACTAAGCCTTCAGCAGTTTCCTCAACTGCTCCTAAATGAGTAAAGAGATCTTTTTGCTCATATGAGGGCTTGCTTCTGTCATTTTGTGGATTGATAATGGCATGGGTTAAAAATAGATCCTGATCTCGGACAAATTTAAAATAATTTTGGACATTTTTAGACCATTCAGGATTGTATTTATCCAAAAACCAAGCATTACTTGCCATAGAAGTCAATACAACATTTAAGAAATCTGGGGTTCTTCCCATTAATCCAAAAGTTGATTTTGCATACGCTTCAAATAATTCACCGCGAGCTTTAATATCTTCAATTGTTTTTGGCACTAAAAATGAATTTGAAATTCTTTCACCAGTTTCACTACAAATATGTGTAATTTTCTCTTGATATTCTGCATCAAATTGCAAATCAAATAATTTCGCAATTTCTAAGATTGGTTGTTTAAAAACTGGATGATTCACAAGATCGTCAACCTTTTCACCGCCAAGCCATACTTCAGGTTTTCTTGACTTTAATCCTTCAATATACGCTGCTCCAGTACGAATTCCCACTAAACTTCCCCCTTATCGCTTTAACATATTTGAATAAAATTGATAACTCTTCAAACAACTAAGATGACTAAGATTGATTAACTTTTGTATTTAAAAACGATCCATTAAAGAACATTAAAGCGCTTTCATTTTCGTATGAAAACTCTTTAACTTCTCCAACAAACAATACATGATCTCCACCGTCATATTCCTTCCAAGGTAAGCATTCGATTGTTGCTAAAGCACCACCAATTTTTGGACCTATCATTGTGTCTTCCCAATTGATGACTAGATCGTCTTGAGGACGACCAGCAAATTGCCAAGCAATATTTTCTTGAGTAGAAGCAAGAATATTCACGATAAATGCTCTATTTTTCAATCCTTGTAAAGCTTTTGCTTTTTTATCAATTGACACTAAAACAAGTGCTGGATCTAATGATACAGATGTAAATGAATTAACCGTAATTCCACTTCTGTTTCCATCATCATCTTTAAACGATACAACAGTCACTCCAGTAGCAAACTTACCAAAGCAATTCCTTAATTCTCTTGTATCCATTTTATAAAGCACCTCCCATCATGTTTTTTAAATCTAAATTCACTATAATTAATTTAAAAATTATGAACAATCAAATAATTTCACATTATGAAATTTAATATATTTCTTAAAAGAAAAATTCTGACTTTTTCTTCAGTAAATAAAAAGTAGTGATTTTTTCAGTTTTCAAAGACTAAAAATGAAAGAGCATGCTGAACGTAAGCATGCTCTTTTATTAAAAAACTAAGGAAAGTAAATCAATAGAGTTTCATAACATATTAATATAGCACTTTTGTTTTCACAAAACTTTTATTGAACTAATTTTTCGTTAAAAATATCTGTGAGATGGACTCCAACTTTGAGATGCACCTTTAACTCTTTTTACTTTACTCCTACACTTTGGACATATGACATAAAAAGATTCAGATTACTACTTATGAACCACTTATATACCATCTATTAACTTTCTCGAATGACATGACATAGTTTTCACCCAATTTACCATTTACTATATAAGCTATCGTTTTCCGATATTTTCATCAATTTATCATAATAACAAATAAATTTTTACAGTCATATCAAAGGCAGTCTCAAACAAATTTCTCTTGCTAATGATTGGATATAAAATGTGGTTTGACTATATTTTCCGTACGCTTTTTCCCTAATAGTTGATTCGTCGAATTAAACCTGCGTTCCCCCTTCTGTTTTTTGTGCATAATTTATCGTATCAATAATGAAAGGAGGGAGAAAAATTCATGGGATTATTTATTAATAAACATGATCATCCAGATGTTTATAAAAATATTGAAAAAATTCAGGCCCAAAATCAAAGTTTAGTTCGACATACTGCCTTAACAGAGCTTATAAAAGAACAACAATTGAGTAATATGAACCTAGCAAATTCAATCGCTGAACTGAAACCCCAATATGAACAGCTAGAAGAGATGCAAACCACTCAGTGGAATCGAATGAAAGAACAAATAAATGATCTAATTGTTAGTAGTCGTAACCGTGAGGATTTAGAAAATATGATGTTAAAAAGGTTACATTCAATAGAAGAAAGTGAAAAGTTATTAAAAGAATCGATTAATAATCAAATGAATAATCTAAATGAAACTTATCAAGAATTGGTAAGTCGAATGGATAAAAATGAATCATCAAATGAACATCTCGCTACACTATTGAATAAACAGCTTGAACTGCAAAAAGAAATATCTGATACTCTGAAAAATCAAGAAGAATTCCAAACAGGGGTACTTAATCGCTTAGACACCCAAGAAGCTTTAACCGAAAAAATCTCCCGCCAGCTCAATCATATCCGTTCCATCATTTTTGAACGAACAGACTATATCGCTACTAAATTGGAAGACAGCTATAAAAAAACATCAGCATATGTATATAAACTAATGAATGGAACAGAAAAGCCAACTTATTCCACGTTGGTCAATAGTAAAAAGAAAAAAAATGAACAAAATACTGACTGATCATACCATTCAATATTTAAAAAAAATCCCTGATTTATAAAATTCAGGGTTTTTTATATGTTTGTTTTATACTTTATTTTTATCATTCAAAATCGATGTCACAATGTGTAGCGAATCCCATTCCCCGCTAGAAAATTTTATAATAGGATACTTTTTTGGAAATAGCTTATTACTGATTTCTTCTGCGGTAACGCCTTCTTTTTGTAAAGTTAACACATCATGTTGAAGTGATAATAAATAGTCTTTCTTTCGTTCAAGTGCGGCGCGACCATCCTCTACGAAACCTACATGACTGCAAAAAACATCATCAAAATCATAAGATAAAACCTGCTCTAAAGAATGAATAATGGTTGGGATATGCTCTTCTGCTAATACAACTTTTGTCCGCTCGGTCACATATAAATCTCCAGTAAATAATTGTCCTGTATCACGATTTAAAAATGCATTATGATCTTTGGCATGCCCTGGTGTCTCAATGACATCCCAAGTCGCATTTCTGGATTGAAACTGTTCAGGCATTTCTTGTGCATTAAATGCCTTTCTTCTTCCCCAAAACAGTTGTCGGTATAAAGGATAATCTGCTCTTCTTTTACATTCATCAATCGATTTTCCACTTAAAAATATAGGTAATTTTTTCAATTTTCCAACATAAGCCGCGTTCCCCGAATGATCCTCATGAGAGTGAGTCATCATAACTTGATCAAAATCTGTTTGCTCAACAAACGATTTAACATATTTATGTAAGGACTGTGCTCCAGTGTCAATTAATACACCATCAACTACATAACAGTAAACATTCAAAGTAACACTTTGAAACTTTACGACACCATTCATGTACTTTACGCCGTTTTTCTCACCTGTATATGATTTTTTCTTTAAAAACAATCTAATCCCCTCCTTACGCTCACTAAAAACGTTACAAAAGCTGACCACGATTTACTAAAGTTCGATCGACTATTTTAGGCATTTAATCATTTAAACTAATTTTAATTCGCAATATTCAGAACAATAATAGTATAATTTGCCGTTATACATTGATTAAACGCTTTTTATTATTCCAATTTAGAATGATGCTCAGATTAGTAATTATTGTTTCGAATCTCCGTTTTTACGAAACATCAAATACGCTATTAGGAACAGAAATAAAGGTACGAGTACAAAAAAGTGACTTAGTTCATTAAACACACAAATCCATATATACAAAAATGAAGCAAAGATTCCACTACTAACAAAGGCTTTGACGGACTTTTTCCAGATTCCCCAAATGATTGTTACTGGAACACCAATGATACTAGCCCAAAGCAAGATACTAACAATAAAAAACAACATACTTACCCCTCCTTTTTATACACTTGGAGAATAATACTACTTCTGTAATTCCTACAGTAGCTACTTACCATTAAGGATCCCATTATTTGTTTTTTCATCCATTATAGACTATAGAACATCTGAATGCGAAGTTATTGAACTAAGCTTTACATGCTTTCGTTCAATAACTATTCATTTCAAAAAATTATAGAAATACCCTTTCATTAATCATTTTTTCCGTTAGTTTGCTTACTGACTTAGCAGAAAAAAGATTGTGAATCTATCTACTACTAGACTCCATCATTCTTTGTTTTTTTACGAATTTAGTAAATAAGTAACGGACAACTGGTCCCATAATGAGAAGCTGTATTGGCAATGCAAAAATAAAATTTTTAGAAGCAATCGTAAAGTAACTTTTAAGTAATGATTCTTCTAGACCATTAGATAAATAGGCAGTAACTAGTCCATAAAGAGACATACACAGAACCATTCCAATTACCATAAAAAATGAAATGGAAAGAATCACAAAAAGCTTTTTAGATTTATCAAATGGTAGAGATAAAGCTAATTTTTGAGCAACCGGGCCAACAATAAATGCCTCCAGTAAGAATGCCACAATAAAGCCCAGCAAAAGTTGTACTAGTATTCCTTTAAAGGGAATTTCTCCGATCAAGTCATTTATGATTAAATTGTAAAATGTCATGACCACGACCATCCCAGTGCACATCATTACTCCAAAATAAATATTTTCTTTCCTCGTTGTTGGCATATCCATCATCCTTTCTTTTAACACCTTCGTTATTATAGCGTTAGAGGAAAGGTCTTCATAAGTGAACATTTTGTGAACTTTTCATTGTATAATGAATCTTTTTTCAAATTAAATGTAGACTTTTTTTAAACTTAAGTACCTCTCCGCAAAATAAATAGGACTATCAAATTAGTCCAAATTTATCTTTTTATATCTTGCTAAATGACAATCTCTTAGTCATGAATAAGTTTCTTTTCTAAATAATATTGCTTAAATCCTTTTGGGTGATTTTCTACCATACCCACTACCTTAAAGCCTAGTTTCTGATAAAAGTCTGGTGCTTGAAAGCTAAAAGTATCTAAAAGGATTAGTCTACAATTATTTTCAATTGCTGTTTTCTCGATTTGAAGTAACAACTTTTCACCGTAGCCTTTTCCTCTTAATGACTCGTCCACCCATAGATAATCTATATGTAAATGAAGCCAGTAAATCTTTCCAGTAATGCCTCCAACAATTTCTCCAGTATCATTTCTAAGTATATGACTAACATGAAAGGATGATTGTTTTACTTCATCTGGAAGCAATGATAGATTGTATTCAATTACTTTATTTCGAATAAAATCACTATCCTCTTTTACCCATTGTTTTGATATGTGCATATTTCCCCTCCATTTTAAACGTAATAATGAAATTATGAACTGTGAGCATTGAAAATCTGTTTTCCTGATATAATTCATTATGTATTTCTATTTCATCTTTTAGCTATCCTGCTTGTCAAAATAAAAAACAGCTATTTTACTAATAAAATAGCTGTTCCTCAAAGTACTATTAAGTTAAAAACATTTCGCTACATTGATCTTTCTTCATTCAAATCATATTTCAATAAACTTCTTCCTTCATAAAACTTTTCATAGATTATACCCAATATATAGTAGAATACGAGACCAAAACAAATATGAATTAGTGTAAACTTAATGCCAAATGACGTAAATTCATAGATTGCTGTGGGGATTTTTGCTGTTGTCCAAACCCCGAGAAAAAACACAATATAACGAATGCTTGCTCCCTTTTGTAAAAAAAGTACTGCCATTGGAAAAGCTACGTACAAAGGGCCTGCTGCGACTACTCCTAAAACTAGAGCGAACAACGTGCCATAAATACCAGATTGTTTCCCCATATATTTTATCAATGTTTCTTTCTCTACCCATTTATCTAGTAAACTAACAAATACTAAGACAGGAGGTAATAGAAATAGCATATTTATTAAGCTGTTTCCTGTTAATTGAAATGCCTTCCATCCTAGCCTTTGATTGATAAAGGTAAGGATCACAAGAGCAATTAGTAAAATGATAAAGAAACGATATCTTTTTAATACATTCATCCCATCACCACCCAAATAATATATGCAAATAGAAGTGACATAACGATTCCTGCAGCATTACGTGTATATGCAAAGCCACGACCAAATAATTTTTGTTCCATAGGTATCGTAATGACTCCGACCGCCATCATACTCGACATTAAAGCAGCAACTTGTGGCAGCCCAGCACCATTTTCGACTAATGTATTCCCTAGTGGAAATACAATAAAACTTGGAATTAGTGCAAACGATCCAATGATTGTTGAATAAACAATACCCATCAATCCTGATTTTTCGCCTAGAATTGATGAAATGAAGGATGGTGTTAGGATCGATAGTGAAAGTCCCACGAAAAGCATAATTGATAAAATATCAGGTAAGATATTACGAAACATCTTCCATGACTGCTTTAAAGCATCTTTTGTCTTATTTCTGTCTTTTATAAATGAAATACTGACAAGAATAATGGCAATAGAGTAAAGTATGATTCCATTAATCATTGTTAGATTCCTTCCATACTTGATATTTTTCTAAGAAAAATGATAAATTCTTAATTTTTCTTTCGATATTTATTTGAAATTCTTCTAATTTTTCTTTTCCAACCTCAGTAATCTTATACATTTTTATCGGCTTATCCTGTTCTGATGTACCTAAATATGACTCTATTGCGCCTTCACTTTCTAATTGTTTTAATGTGCGATATAAAATAGAGCTATCAATTGGATTGATGGGAAGCTCTTCCTCACATTTCTGCCAAAGCTTTCCTCCATAGCTATCTCCTTCTGTTAAAAACAGTAAAAGAAATGCACCAGTATGTCTCCCGGTATGCTTCATAATATCTAACCTCCGAAATGTAATGTAATAAAAATTTATTAACTTTAAATCAAAAGTATATACTGTCAATCACATAATACTGTCATTAACAGTATAGTGTTAATAACAGTATATGCAGGTTTCAAAATAAATTCAACTACAATCCACCAAAAATTATTCCAAAGTGATAACCATTACTTGTAAATCAAAAAAACCGATATCCTCTTTGGGAAATCGGCTAAAAACATTTATTTTAATTTTGCTTACAATCCTAAAAATTAAAATTCCTTCCAGTAGTAAATGACTGTCGCAAGTAAGGATAGTATTGTAAATACTAATGAAACAAGAAAAGCGAAGGACTTTTGAGTTACCGCGAAAGTACCCTCTGCTCCGGTAACTTTCATACCCGTCTGTGATTGAGTGATCACATTAACACTATTTGAAACAAAACCTCCTCTACTCGTGAAAAAACGAATAACAATCGTTACTATTAATCCAACAAAAAAAGCATAGTCAACCATTTTAGCGTTCATTAAATCTGAAACAATCCAAGTTAGACCAAATAAAACTCCTAATGTGATGATTGCAAAAATAAGCTTCTTCAATTTCATCTCCCTTTCGATTGGCAAATACATATGACGAAACGAATATCGTTTATGGAAAAAATATCCATAATATAAGTACTTCTATTTACGTTTGATTATTTCCTTCTTAGTCCTTCCTCTTTTGATCACTGATAGAATCAAAAATAGATAAAAGGTAATGATTACCACCAAATAGAATATTGATATAAATGGAGGGGATTTTATGAAACACTTAGTTTTGGCTATCGGAGTGTGCCTCGTTCTTGTCGCTTGTCAACAGAAGGAGAAAACGATTGTAATGGAAACAATTACAGACACGACAACTCTTGAAAATGTCCCAGTAGTTGATTCAGTTGGTTATTCAGAAATAGAATACTTATACGATGGAATGTATCGAGGGCATCATGAGTATGCAGGTACTTTAGTAGTCGATAAAGATTATTACACCAAAAACAAATTTCAACGTGGTGAAGTTGTATTCTTCAAAACACCAAAAACTGGCCACAAAAATGTTGCTCGAGTCGTTGGACTACCTGGAGAAAAACTTGAAATCATAGATGGTCAGTTATATATTAACGATAAAAAATTAAAAGCTTTCTATGCAAAAGCTATGAATAATGGAATTTCAGACTTTCATACTTATCAAAAAATGATGAAAGCAAATGGGAACGAGATCCAAGGTGAAAAATATTGGAAAGAATATTTTCATAGAAATCTAAAGTCATTGGTCATTCCTAAAAATGAAGTGTTTATACTTGCTGATAATGGTTGGAGAATACAGGACAGCTTTGAACTCGGACCAATATCTCTAGAAGATATTGAAGGAAAAGTTTTGGGTATGGCTGAAGATTATTAATGGAGAATTCTTTTTTAAGTACAGCAACTTAAGGAAACAATAAATGAAGTAGCATAACTTATGGAAATCATTTACAATATAGTCAAGCAGCTTTTGTTGATGAACTCAAAAAAATATTCTAATTTTGAAGGGCGGTAAATGAAATGCAAACATTTGAAAATGTAACAATTCAAGCAACTGTTCAAGCACCTGTTGAAAAAGTATGGCACTATTGGAACGAGCCAACTCATATTAAAAAATGGAATACTGCTTCGGATGACTGGCATACTCCACTTTCAGAGAATGATTTAAGAGTAGGTGGGAAATTCACTTCAAGAATGGAAGCAAAGGATGGAAGTTTTGGTTTCGATTTTGGCGGAATTTATGATGAAGTAAATACAAATGAGTATATTGCTTATACACTAGGTGATGGTAGAAAAGTAACAATCACTTTTAAGGATTTAGGAGACGCTACTGAAATCGTTGAAACGTTTGATGCTGAAACTCAAAATCCAGTTGAGTTTCAACAACAAGGCTGGCAGGCAATTTTAAATAATTTCAAAAAATATGCAGAGGAAACATCTAAATAATAAAGGCTAGAAGTAATTCTAAAAATAGCTTTTTATTAGATAATTACTAAAATATATTAGTGGCATTGACTATGGTTCAAAGACCATGGAAATGCCACTTTTTATTTGATTACACCGATCTTGCCTCCAAATCCTCTAGTATGGAATATTAAATTTTTCTTTCAACTCTCATTTTGTTAGTTATTCTTATTCAACAAATTCAGCACATTCTCATTAGGAGTCCAGCAATCAAATTTATAGGTCGTTTTTGTTTCAAAGCCTAAACGGCTACAATAATATTTCATACTTCTTGATTCTTTCACTGCTTTAAAATGTTTACAAGTAGCACAGCAATGAAAATCTTTCATTAATACAGGCACCCTACTCTTTTTCTATTCCAAATTAGATAGTACATTTGCATTCTCCTATCAATTTATCTTTTAAACATCCCACATCAAAAATCATTAAATAAGACTTTAGAATCAGCCCTCTTCTATCCTCATTTTACCTTTTATATTTGTTAGTTTATCGATGTTTTATCACTAAAATTCAAGCAACAAACCTCTGAATTAGTATACTAATTGAATAAGAGCATGATAAACGCACATTTTTGATAATAGCCTGTCTTTGCTATAACATTACTATCATTTGTACATAAAATATATTGATAGGGGGGATAACCAAATGGATCGCGCTATTCTTTTAATGTTAGCTAGTATTTTAGCAGGTTTTGCTTTATTAAGAATTCCTTTAGAAGGTACTTTCTTAGCAAGTTTAGAACCAGTAACTACTATAATTGGTATTTTAGCTGTTGTAATTTTCTCTCTTGTTCTAATCTATAAAGGGTTTATGTCATTACTGGGTAAATAATTTTTTTAATGCCCAAAGAATCAACATATATATGGACTTATATTTTACTAATACCACCTGTATCTATGGAATCTAAGATACAGGTTATTTTTTATTTGTTACTATATTCTAACGATTTCTAAGCTTTTCGAAAATCGCACTTACATTTGTATAAAAATGAACAATTAGAAAAAATAGTAATAACTCAGTCATCACGCCAATTGGAGGTACGACTACTTTTAAATTCATAATAAATAAGATTGCCAGAATCCCTACTAATAAAGCAATATGTTTTATATTCATTTCCACTCTATTATTCTTACATTTATGGAATACAAAAGAAGTTGATACATAGTAAATACAAACAGAACCAAATACGAAATAAATCATATATGAATAACTCACTTCATTTACATACATTAATTTAATAGATGCTGCGATCATGCTAAGAGACATTAATATAAATAAATGCCCATAAATAATTGTCTGTCCTGCCCTTTTAGCATGTTTGTTCACCTTGCGTTCGATATTATGAAAATAATGCAACCAAATCAAAATGATAAAAATAAACGATATAATTGAAAAGAATATTGCATGCCAACTACCACTTAAAGGTTGAAGTATCGTAATGGTGCTTATGACGGATTCTCCAAATAATATTAAAGTAAATAAAGCAAAGCGTTCAAGCAAATGCGCCGAATTTATTGGTGATTTTACTAAATACTTACGTCCTAAAATTGGCACAATAATATCAACTATTATCCCCGCATACAATACTGCATACCTCATCCATGAGTCAAAAAACAAGGATAAAAATGAAATGAAAATTCCAATCCAAAAACGTGTTCCTAAGTACTTAGCTACCTGTTTTCTATGACCATTCTCAAGCTTCAATACACGGAGATATTGTATCGCTGTGATTGCTCTAATTCCAATATAGCCAATTAAAAACGAAAAATAGTATTGATCAAAATCTACCGATAAGCTCGATACCAAAATGAGTACAAAAAACATTTGAAGAACCATAAAAACCTGCTGATTAATATGATCTTTTCCAAAACGATTTGTAAACATGGTTTGACCAGTCCAAGACCACCATATTGGGATGAACATTAAGACAAATTTAAACAAATATTCTGGATGTACTGATCCATTCTCTACGTGGAGTAGTACATGTGTTGAAGTCGTTACAGCTGAAACAAATAGTAAATCATAAAATAGTTCTAACCATGTTACTTTTTTCTCTTCCACGTTTTTCATTCCTTTCTAGAAACATACATTATTGCTATTTAAGTATGCGTTAGTAAAAGCAAACAATCTTTTTAAAGAGCATTCTTAAGACAAGGCATCAAGTATATACCTAATACCAGTACAATAAGTATCGACCTTAAGAATACTCTTTTTAGCATTTTCCTTTTCACTTTCAATATTACTCTAAGAATATCATTCTTTTATTCAACTGATATGAATTATATAATTCTTGTTTTTTACTTTTATTCCTTTTATAAACAAAAAACGAGTCACCTTAAGCGACTCGTCTGTTTTAAAAATAAATAACCGAAAAAGAATCATTCAGAAACTTACTGCTGTATTTTAAGATTTCCTTAACACTAGCTGCCAAGTAACATTAAAACAATCAGTAACCCAAGTTACCTTACTAAAATCATACATTTCTACTGGCCCCATGAGCACTTGCCCATCACCCTTCAATCCGCTAAAAATTAAATCGAACTCCTCTTCATCTCTGCATTCTATGTAAAATGAAACAGCCCAAGTAAATTTAGGACAAGATTCTTTTTCCATATCCAAAACCATAAAAGTCTGACCTAAAATTTCAATGATACCATTCAGGATTTTCCCCTCTTCACCTCGGTCTTCTTTTGTAATCCTTCGAAGTGAAACGATTTTTGAATTCGGAAAAGTACGAACATAATAATTCATTGCTTCCTCCGCATTGCCGCTAAACGTAAGAAATGGAGTAATCCTTTGTTTTGAAATAGACGGTATAACTTGTTCAGCTGTCATTTGAAGCCCTCCAAACAATTTGTAATTACCTCTCATTATAGAACTTAAATTTTCTTATGTAAAAGAGCATAGAGTTTTTTCTTTTTTAAGCTACTTGATTAACAGAAAAAGGAATTATCAAATATCCAGCAACATGTGGGATTTCTAATTGATATATTACTTTTAGAACACAATGAGTCGTGTATTCAAAAAGTTGTTTAAGATAAAAAAATTGGATAGCCAATGATGGCTATCCAAAAAAAGTGAATAAAGTATTCGTTAATTTTATGCTTCTACTACATTCGGCTGTTGGTATACTTCGTTTTCGAATTCGCCTGTCGCCTTACTTGTTAGAATTCCAGATGTCATTGCTCCACTAACGTTTAATGCAGTACGGCCCATGTCAATTAGAGGTTCAACTGAGATTAAAAGCCCTACGATTGCAATTGGTAGATTCATAACAGATAGTACGATTAGAGCAGCAAAAGTTGCTCCACCGCCGACACCTGCCACACCAAATGAACTAATCGCCACTATTAAAATTAGAGAGATGATAAATGATATACTTGTAGGATCAATATCAGCTGCTGGAGCCACCATTACAGCTAACATCGCTGGATAAACCCCTGCACATCCATTTTGCCCTATTGAAAGACCAAAAGAACCAGCAAAGTTTGCAATTCCTTCAGAAACACCAAAGTCTTTTGTTTGTGTCTTTATTGTCATCGGTAAAGTACCAGCACTTGTACGTGACGTAAAGGCAAACGTTAAAGTTGGTAATCCTTTTTTCACATAATGTAAAGGACTTAGTTTTGCAAATGATAATAACAGTAAATGTACAATAAATACTATAATTAAAGCCACATATGAAGCCACTACAAACTTACCTAATTTAACAATTGCATCATAATCACTAGTTGCTGCAACTTTTGTAATGATTGCTAGAATACCATATGGAGTTAAACGAAGAATTAATGTTACAACTCTCATGGTAATCGCATATATGGTATCAATAATTTTAGCGAAGAATTCAGCGTGCTCTGGATCTTTTCGTTTTACGCCTAGGTAAGCAATACCGACAAAGGCTGCAAATATTACAACTGCAATTGTAGATGTAGCTCGTGCACCTGTTAAATCTAAAAATGGATTACTTGGAAATAATTCAAGAATTTGTTTTGGAATTGTCATATTTTCTACAGCCACAACACGATCCTGCAATTCTACATTTCTAGCATTTTCAGCATCACCTGCAGTTAACTCAATTCCATCAAGTCCAAATCCTAATGCTGTACCAATTCCAACTGCTGCCGAAATAGCAGTCGTACCAAGTAATAATCCGATTACAAGGAAACTAATTTTCCCTATATTTTTAGTTAATTTTAATTTTGTAAATGCTCCAACAATCGAAATGAAAACCAGTGGCATAACAATCATTTGTAATAGTTTTACATAACCACTACCAACAATGCTAAACCAATCAATTGTTCCGACTGTAACCTCATGTTCAGTTCCATAGATTAGATGAATAATATAACCAAAAATAAGACCTAAACCTAATCCTATGAATACGCGTTTTGAAAAAGATACATTCTTTTTTTGCAATAAATATAAACCAAACATAAGTAATAATAATACCGCGACATTCACACTAATATAAAATGTGTTCATTCTTTCCCCTCTTTTCTTTTATTAGTCTATTTTACGAAATTTTAATCCAAGTATTCATATAAATCAAGTAGGAATTTATTTTTTTTATTATTCTTACTTTTATGATGTTTAGAAAGGAGATATGCTTCTAAACATCTTTCTAAGATAAATCTTTTAGACTACACAAAAATAGCGTTACTCCAATGCTCTTAAACAAAAAGTTTTAGGCAAAAAAAGGACCTTCAATTGAAGATCCTCCTACCAATCTTATTTTATTGTAGTATGATTCAGTTTTCTATTTTATATTGTTTACGTATTAAAGAATTTAAAACTACTAGATAACCTTGAAGTTTAATAATCTTGTTTTAGAAACCATTCCAGCACTTTCTAATGTTTGTTTCGAATGGACATTATAATACCAGCAGCCACAGATTGGATTCAAATGATTGTCATAACACCATTCTTTCAAATGATGAATCATCGTTCTACCAATCCCTTTTTTTCTATACTGTTCATTTGTAAACATGCCAATACTTGCATATCTATCTAGTAATTTACTTCTCTCTACTATTCCAATCCCAATTAGTAAGTTTCCTTCCACTAATGTGAATATTTGTTTGTTTTCAATACGATGCTCTAATTCATCAATGAAGTCCTGACATACTTCCTTTATTTTCTTTGCATCGCTCTTGACAGCGACTCTGAAATCTCCGTTCTTATATAATTTCTCTTTCGGAATTTCCACTTTATTATCTTGAAAAAAGTAAGCTTGTTTTTCGATTTTATAATCATGATCTAATACCATGCTTAAAAATAGCTCGTCGCATGTTGGAACCATTATGGATTGAATTGAATGATTCTCAAGAACATGATTAAAGATTTTTTGCGAAACATGATAATAAGGCAACCCTAAATAAAATTGTGTAAGGCACTGATTTTTATGAAAAGCATAATAACCTATGACTTCAGAACTGTTACAAATTGAATAAAAAGTAGATTGAATAATATGGTCCTCTAAAAAAGAATCAATAGGAGAACTAAGTTTATTTACATATTCCGAGATTAAATGTTCAACATCACTTTGACTGCATTCTTTAAAATTAAATTTCATAGCTGACCTCCTATTTATGTTTGTTAAACTTCTAAATTTTTTTAATATAAGATTTTATTAGGACAGGAATCTAAATATATTGATGTATGTCCAATTTTTATAACTTTAATTACAATAGTCCTTTTAACATTTAAAAGCTTTTGAATAGCAAATTAAATACAAAAAACAACATCAATATGATGATAAAAAAAACACCATTTTTATCTGGTTTTTCTTTCTTTTGGCGCATTGTTTTTCTATATTTTGATTGAATTTCTCTTTGTTTATCGCCTATTTTCACGTTTAGTTCTCCTATCTTTAACTTTTAAAAAGAGTCCATTTCTATACATCTGATATGTAAGCTATTAACACTACTATTCTTGATAAAATCTTTCTATCCTTCTTAATCAATTTTCATGTGTTTTTTTACAAAAAATTCAAAGGAAAAAATAAAAACCTCTAATGCAATGCATTAAAGGTCATTTATTTTGATTAGCGAAGACTCTTATTTTCACCAATACAGTTTCTTATTTAAAATCTTTCCAAGATATATTACTCTCATTTAACAACTCTTCGAATGATTTATTCTTTTCTTTTAATCTTTTTTCTTCACGAATTCTAGCTTCTTCTTCTTCTTTTTGTTTTACTTCTTGATCTTGTAATTGTTTTTTTGTGGCTTTTAGTTTTTGAAGTAATTCTTCATTCATTAATGAGCCTAATGTGTTTTTTTCTTTTTGCTCATAAGAGGGCTGCTGCGATTGTTGTGTTTTTCTTTTTTTCGCCATTTTGTTCCACCTACCGTAATCATCAATCATTTTTATTAATTTTATCATGAAATTGGGATTTGTGAAATTCACTTGATTTATGATAAAATTAATTTCCAAAAAATTCTAATTTTTCGTGTTCAAAAAATTTTTGGTAGAGGGGTTTTTGTATGTCTAATGCAGGACAAATGATTAAAGATAAATTTGTATGTTCAAAATGTCAACATACAAATGCTAAAATAAAAGAAGTATCAATGTCCGGGGCTGGTCTAAGTAAGTTGTTTGATATTGACTATAATCATTATTTATTTGTCTCTTGTTTAAATTGTGGTTTTGTAGAGGTTTATAATCCTTCTATTTTAGAAGGAAAAACGCGCGGTGAGCTTTCAACTATATTAGATATTTTATTTGGTTAAAGAAAGAGTGATGTTTTAAGTATGTTGTTTTTTATCGTTTTCCTTTTCATTTTTTTAGTTTACTTTATCGTTGTTGGTTTCTATTTTACAAAGCAAGTTTTGTTTATGAAAACAAATTCTTTAGACTTTATCTATCAGCGTGAATCAGAAAATTTACGATTCGATGAAGGCTGGTATCGTTCAATTGATAAGCAATCCTTTACTGTCCAATCCCGTTATGGATATCAGCTAAAAGGATTTTTATACGATATGTACGACACAAACAATTGGGTTATTATTACGCATGGTGTAACTGTGAATAAAAATAATTCAATAAAATATGTTGAGCTTTTTTTAAAGCTTGGTTTTAATGTATTAACCTATGATCATAGACGTCATGGCGAATCAGGTGGTAACACAACTAGTTATGGTTTTTACGAAAAATATGATTTACAAACCATCATTCATTATTTGAAAGATTTGAAAGGTCATATTGTATTTGGTATTCACGGAGAATCAATGGGAGCAGCTACATTACTCCAGTATGCAGGTTTTGTTGAAGATTCAGCTGACTTTTATATTTCTGATTGTTCATTTTCTACATTTGAGGAACAGCTAGTGTATCGTTTAAAAGTTGAATATAACATTCCTAAATGGTTGATTCTGCCTGTGGCTAGTATTTGGTTAAAACTACGTGAAGGTTTTTGGATAAAAGATATTTCCCCTTTAGATGCTATGTTACATATAAAAAAACCAATTCTTTTTATCCATAGTAAACCAGATTCATATATTCCCTATTCACATTCAATGCAATTATACGATGCAAAAACTCAAGGTAAAAAAGAATTATTCCTTGCAGAAAATGGTGCCCATGCTATGAGTTTAAATGAAAACAAAGAAGAATACTACGCTGTTGTTTCATCCTTTTTAGACGGTATTGTGAAACAAGGAACTGTGAAACAGAAGTCTTTATTTAGATGATAAATTGTACTAACAAATCTACCATAAAAAAATAAGCCATAATTGTGGCTCATAATCTCTAAAAGGCTGTAAGACAGGCTTTTTAGGGATATAAATACGAATGAGTAGTTATACAGAGATACACTAGAATATAAACGGTCAGAAAAATGGTTATTCTGTCCATCGTTCTGACCGTCTAATCTAACTATTTTTCTGTCTGCTGAAATTCAGTTTGAACCTTTTCCAAAAGATTTTTATCAGTAATTAATCGATAGCCCGTTAGAGCCAATGTCTTTGCACCAGTAATTAGAGCCTGATCGCCTTGTAGCGATCCAGCAGCTTCACGGAATTCATTTGTATGAGCAATTAAGTCATCAGATCCAATTTTAATATACGCATGAGAAGTCGGAACAACATGGCTGACATTTCCGGCATCAGTAGATCCAAGCCCACCGCTTTTACTGTCTACATCTTCACCTAATAACGTTAATTCTTCACCTACGATTTCATCCAGTGCACGATTTACAATAAAATCATGGACTTCATTTTGGAATCTGTCAATTTTAACAGTACTACCAGTTGCAAGTGCTGCTCCTTTTGCAATATTACGAATCTTAGTAGATACTTCCTCCGTATGCTTCCATGTGCTTGCGCGGATAAAAAATCTTGCAGAAGCATATTCTGGAATAATATTTGGCGCATCGCCTCCGTGAGTGATAATTCCGTGTATGCGCACATCACTAGAAAGTTGCTGACGAAGGGCATTAATTCCATTAAATAACTGGATTACTGCGTCTAGTGCATTAATTCCATGTTCTGGTGAACCCGCAGCATGAGCTGCTCTACCGTAAAAATGGAAGTCCAAAGGATCCACTGCCAAAGTTGGACCAGATAAACCTGTTTTACCACTTGGGTGAAGCATAAGAGCTGCATCCACTCCTTCTAATAAGCCATTTTTTACAAAACTACCCTTTGCACTTCCATTTGGTCCACCTTCTTCTGCAGGTGTTCCAAAAACGACAACCTCTCCTCCGGTCTCAGAAATGACTTCAGCTAGGGCAATCCCTGCAGCCACACTTGTAGTCCCAATAATGTTATGTCCACATGCATGACCTAGACCAGGCAGTGCATCGTATTCTGCTAAAAAGGCAATAGTTGGGCCTTGCTTAGACGATGTTTTTCTTGCCACAAAGCCTGTTTCATGACCTGCAATATTACGTGTTACGTCAAAACCAGCTTCTGCTAAGATTTTAGTAAGTGTTTCAGATGCAAAAAACTCTTGATTACCAATTTCAGGTTTCTCATGAATTTGGTGGCTAGCTTCAATATAAATTCCCTTCGATTCTTCAATACTTTTTACAATTTGGTCTCTATGTGTTTTTGTTTGGACTGTCATTTAACAAATCTCCCTTCTACTCTTTCATATCAGTTTGCCAACTCTAAAATCATAAGGTACTTATAGATCTTTAATTTTTTCAATTGAAGTGACAACTGGAACTGTCGCACCTTTGTCACGCTTAATAATGTAATCATGTACTTCTTTTGATTGATACGCCTTCACAATCTTTAAAAAATCCTTATCATTTTTATCTTTTGTGCGGGATGCAATAATATTGATATATGGCATAGCTGCTTTATCATTAGGATCTTCTTTGTACAGCGGATCATTAGCAGGATCTAAGCCCGCTTGAACAGCGAATCCATTATTAATAATGGCTGCTGCCACATCATCCAATGATCTAGCTGTTTGACCTGCAGCAACAGGTTTGATTTTTAGATTCTTAGGATTCTCTTTAATTTGTTCAATACTTCCTTTAGGGTCGAAATTATCTACTAAACTAATTAACTTTGAAGATTGTAGTAGTTTAAGTGCGCGACCAGCATTCGTTACATCATTTGGTATTGTAATCGTTGCACCATCTGGGATATCACTTAGCTTTTTAAATTTATGTGAATAAATCCCCATTGGCGCGATAACCGTAGAACCAATTGCAGCAATTTTTAAATTATGATCTGCTTTAAATTGGTTCATATATGTAATCGTTTGAAAAGAATTTAAATCAAGGCTACCGTCATTAAGTGCTGTGTTAGGCTGAACATAATCTGAAAAAGAAACGATTTTTAATTTTATACCATCATTTTTTACTTGGTTTTCTATTATTCTCCAAAGCTCAAAATCATCACCATTAATTCCAATTTTAATCGTTCTCGTCTTTCCATTACCTGCTGTCTCTTTAGAACTACATGCTGTTAATACCGAAACCGCTAATAATACTACTGCAAAAATACTTAAAAACTTTTTCATCCTCTTTTCCTCCTTACATATCTTGACCATGAATTTCCCAAACTTTGAATGATTTGAACAATAACTACTAGTAATACAACCGTAATGACAATGACTAAGGTTTCAAAGCGTTGATAACCATATGTAATCGCTAAATCCCCTAAACCTCCAGCTCCAACAGCACCTGCTGCTGCAGTTGATCCAATCAATCCTATCGTTGCTGTTGTAAATGAAAGAATCAACGATGGGATGGCCTCAGGCAAAATAAACTTCACGATAATTTGAAACTTTGTCGCTCCCATTGCATAGGCTGTTTCCAGTACTCCCTTATCCACTTCTAGCATGGAGTTTTCAATCAATCTCGCTAAATATGGACCTACAAAGATTGATAGGGGGACAATCGCTGCAGCTACGCCAATGGATGTTCCTGTTACTAATCTAGTAAACGGAATAATGGCAACTAGTAGAATAATAAACGGAACAGATCGCACAATATTAATAATGGTATTTAATATCGTAAATACGGGTTTGTTTTCCATTATATGTCCCGGTCTCGTTACAACCAGGATAATCCCTAAAGGCAACCCAATGATTGTGCCAAAAATAAATGACCCCAATACAGTTAAAAATGTTTCTTGGCATGCCTGCAGAAACTGCGGCCAGAAGAATTCCCAATTAAGCTCCATTTAACTCAACCTCCCTTACATCTATTCCTTTTTCTAAAATAAATTTAATTGCTTTTGCACTTTCCTCTTCTGTACCATCTAGTGCAACAAGCAAATTCCCATAAGGTCTTTCTTGTAGCTCTGTAATCGATCCATAAAGAATGTTCAAATGAATATCGAATTTTTTCAGAACCTCAGATAATAGTGGATCGGCTGCTTTTTCACCTAGGAATACTAATTGATAATATTTCCCCTTAGCGAGTGATTTCGATAAATTGGTCGGCACCTCACTTTGTAATACAGTGTTAACGAAGTTCTTTGTAATATTTTTTTGTGGATTCGTAAAAACATCGTAAACATTACCTTCTTCAACAATTTCTCCATTATCAATGACGGCTACTTTATCACATAAATCGCGAATTACACTCATTTCATGAGTAATAAGGAAAATGGTAAGATTATAGGATTTATTTACTTTCCTTAAAAGCTCCAATACATTCTTTGTTGTTTCAGGGTCTAATGCAGATGTTGCTTCATCGCAGAGTAGAAGATCTGGATCTGTCACAAGTGCCCTTGCGATTCCCACTCTTTGCTTTTGTCCTCCCGATAAATGCCCAGGATATACATCTTGTTTCCCTGTCAGTCCGACAAAATCAATTAATTCCATGACCTTTTCCTGAACATCACTTTTCTTCTTTCCTTCAAGGTAAAGCGGCATTGCTATATTATCGAACACCGTTTTAGATGAAAGTAGATTAAAGTGTTGAAATATGACGCCAATTTTTCTACGAGTCTTACGTAATTCCTCCTCATTTAATGCCATCAGGTTTATCCCATCAATCAGAACTGATCCTTCTGTTGGTTCTTCAAGTCTATTTAAACAGCGAATCAAAGTACTTTTTCCTGCTCCTGAAAAGCCAATGATTCCAAAAATCTCCCCTTTCTCAATTTTCATATTAATGTTATTTAGTGCTTTAATTGGTGGCCTTCCAGGATAAACCTTGAAGACATTTTTAATTTCAATCAAATTATTTCCTCCAATGCAAATATTATCAACAAAATAACATAGTATTCCTGTATGTAAACTAGGATTTATATCCGTAATTACCCCATTTTACTCTCACTCACAACATCAAAAAGCCCCCCTTCTTATCCAAAACACAGATAAGAAGAGGGGCTATTAATATATAAGCCGCTCTACTTCTTATCTTTCAAATCGCTTGAACGACTTGCAGGAATTAGCACGGTATTTGTTACGAAACAACAAACCCGTTGCTGAGGTATCATAGGGCCAGTCCCTCCACCTCTCTGGATAAGTAATAGAATTTATTAAATTTTAAAAAATTATTGTTTTAATATTATCTCGCTTTTTATAATACGTCAAGAAATATTTTTGATTTTTTTATGAGAAGTAGTTTTTGAATTCATATTCTTATTCAATCACGCCTCTATGAATAATGGTTGAAGGATTGCAAAGAAGTAACGCACGAAAAGCCTTACCTATATAAAATAGATAAGACTTTTTTGGTAAGCTAATCAAGTAAATACTCTATCCTTCTTCAATTAAAGTGCTGCTTGTAAGATTTTTAAAGCATCCTCTTGATCTAATTTTTTAAAGTATCCAAATGGTCCGTACTTTACTGTTTTAGCTGACATTTCGTGAAGCTGATCTTCTGTAATGCCATATTCACTCAGTTTGCTAGGTGCTCCGATAGAATTCCAGAATGAACGTAATGCTTTGATTCCTTCTAATGCCCATTCTTCTTTTGATTTTGTTCCTTGTTCAATGCCGAACACTCTTTCTGCAAATTGACCAAAACGATCAACATTTTCATTCATTACATACTCCATCCAATGTGGGAATATTATTGCTAACCCACCACCGTGTGGAATATCTGTTACAGCAGAAACAGCGTGCTCGATATTATGAGTAGCCCAGTCTCCTTGTACGCCCATACTTAGAATACCATTTAAAGCCATCGTTCCACTGTAAAGGAGCGTTTCGCGTGCTTCATAATTATCTAAATTCTCGACTGCAATTGGAGCTGTTTCAATGACAGTTTTTAATATCCCTTCACAGAAACGATCTTGAATTTTTGTGTTTGTTCCATGGTGGAAATATGACTCAAGCACATGAGACATAATATCAACTGACCCGTAAACTGTTTGATTACGTGGAACTGTAAATGTATTTTGTGGATCTAAGATTGAAAATGTTGGATAGCTAAATTTACTTCCCCATCCTAATTTTTCATTTGTTTCCCAGTTTGTAATTACTGATCCTGCATTCATTTCAGAACCAGTTGCCGCTAATGTTAAAACTGTTCCGAATTTTAAAGCGTCTGTCGGAACTGCTTTACGAGTAATAACATCCCAAATCTCACCATCAAATTTTGCACCTACAGCAATTGCTTTCGTACAGTCAATAACTGATCCACCACCAACTGCTAAGATGAAATCGATATGCTCATCTTTACAAATTTGAATCCCTTTATGTACCGTAGATAGCCTTGGATTTGGCTCAACTCCACTTAATTCGTGAATTGTTTTATCCGCTTCTTTTAAAATACCTACTATTTGGTCATATAGACCATTTCTTTTAACGCTACCGCCACCATATACTAGTAAAACATTTTTTCCAAAGCTTTGAGCTTTGTCCTTTAGTTTTTGTACACTGTCTTTACCAAAAATTAATTCTGTTGGGTTTGCAAATGTAAAAAAGTTCATACGTTTCCCTCCTATTCTTTTCATCTTAATTTTAACTGAATTAATAGAAAGGATGCATCTGAAACGACTTTAGTTTCGAATATTTCTTTCAATAACTGGAAAAACTAAATAATCGTATGGTTTTCCCATGATTTGTTGAACCTTTTCATATTCAAAACCTACTTTTTCATACAAACGACGCGCAGCTGGTTTATCTTGATCAACATTTAAGGAAACTCTTTCTACACCAATTGTTTTCGCATGCGCCAATAAACCTTTTAACAGCTCTGTACCAATTCCTAATCCTTGATATGCAGGATTTACAGACACTGTATCAATGTAATAATCGCCTTCTTCTGCTTCTTTATCTACTTTGGCATCCATTTTTGTATTTCGGCTGATGATTTCTAGCATTTCTTGGTCAAGCTTTGCTAATTCCGAAACATGGTAAGCAATAATGACACCAACTACTTGTTCTTCATGTACTTTCACAAGACAATTATGATAACTTAAGCGATTGTTCTCAGATTGTACATAATATGTTAATAATGTTTCTGCTTCTTCATAGGTTTTTGTTCCTGTTAGCATAAAAGCAATCTCTTCAATAGCTTGTACGATTAATGGAACTATTTGCTTTGTATCTTTTTTTTGTGCTAAACGAATCATGATTTCACCTTTTATTCTTTATTATTACTTTAATATAACATATTTTCTTGTAACCTTTGTAATGTTCATCACGAACATTGTAAAATTCGTATGATTTCCCTCTTTTTTTTAATGCTTATTTAATGTATAATTAATCTAAATGTGTCTAGGAGGAATATTATGTCTGATGTTCAAATTAAAGTACTAGATAATGGTCCTTTACGAGTTACTGGAACGGTTGAGCTAATTGATGCTGAGGGAAATAAATTCCCACAAAAAGCCGCTTTTTCATTATGTCGTTGCGGATTATCAAGTAACTTTCCATATTGTGATGCTTCACATAAAGGACAGTTCGAATCTGTAGTACGAGCTCCGAAATAATGTAAAGTACAAAGTGAACCGATTCGTTCGTTTTTCGTACAAATCGGTTTTACTTTGGTGTAATACTACATTGCTTTTTTGAATTCATAGTTTGAAAGATTCATAATCTACCTAATGGACTCTCACACATTTCATTTTTTATCTAATAGGATAATACTTTTAGGGGGAAGCAACATGAAGAAAATCGTAGCATCAATCGTTTTATCCGCAGCATTAGTTACACCAGGACTAACTGCTCAAGCAGCACCAGATCAAACTGAGTTAAATGCTTATTTAACAAGCATTAACATGACTCAAGACGAATTAGAAGAGTACTTAAATTCATACTACGGTGAGTCTATTGAAGATTATGATTCTGTAGAAGAATTACAAGAAACATTAGGGGATCCTTTGACTGAAGAAAGCTTAGCAGCGCTTTTAGATGAGTACGGTTACACAGAAGAAGAAGTAAAAGATCTTGCAGTCTTTTATGATGATATGGATGAGGATGCAACTTTATTAGATACTTATTACTTCACATCAGATGTTGAGTATTTAATCTTAATGGAAGAAGAAGATTTTGGTTCTCCTTCTATGGAAGACTTTGCTGATATTTTCGAAATGATGGGTATTACTGAAGATGAAATTAATAATTTAACAGATTATTTAGAAAATGTTGTCTCTGAAGATCCTTCAGTTGAAGCTAAATTAGAGGTTTTAGGAGAGAGAATGACGAATTTATCTGATAAGTACGAAGATATTTTCTCAATGGAAACAACTCCTGAAGAACTTCCAGCAGAATTAACAGCTGAAATGACAAATATCGTTAAAGAACTTCAATCTACATTAAAAATTGATATTAAAGTATCAATTGAACAAAATGGTGTAAAATCACCTCTTACTTTTGCTCAAATGCTGATGATGGACGATTCATTAGAAACTGCTGAAAACATTAAGCTTTATGTAGATATTTTTGATAATGCAGGTAATTTATTATTAGATGCAGTTTTATCTGATGAATTATTCTCTGAAATCGACATCCCAGGATTAGTTGATGATGTAAAAACTGTAGTGAACAAACCAACAATCACTAGAACTGAAAATGGCGGAAAACTACCAAAAACTGCTTCTCACACAACTGAGTGGGCGTTAGCTGGTGCATTCATGATGTTATCTGCACTTGCTTTACGTAAAAAAGCAAACGCTAATCGTTAATCGATGAACCGTAAACGCAAAATTCTTTTATTACTCTCTGCCTTCCTTTTTCTAATTGGCTTATTTTTTGCTACGACAAATGCTTTTACAATGATTAAAACATATGTGCTTTATAAGCAGACTAAAGATGAGTTTAAAGAATCTGTGAATAAAGAAACTGAAAAAAAATTAGCACAGAAAAAAAGGAATGAACCACTTTATAAGACTTATCCAAAATTTGGCGATGAAATGGGAACATTATCGATTCCACGGATCAATGCAAAGATTCCAATATTTCATGGTACAAACGAGGACGAGCTTTCTAAAGGGATTGGCCATTATGCTAAATCGGTTCTACCAGGCGAGAGAGATAATAGTGTACTAGCGGGTCACCGTGATACAGTCTTTCGTCAACTTGGTGATGTGAAACTTGGCGATCAACTAATTGTAACAACTTCGGCTGGTACGTTTACGTATGAAGTGCGTAAAATTCGTATCGTTGATAAAGATGACCGCACAGTTATTATTCCAAAACCAAGACCGACTTTAACTGTAAGTACTTGTTACCCATTCCGCTATATCGGTCCTGCACCACAGCGCTATGTACTTGTTGCTGGTTTAGTCAATTCTGAAGTAAATAAATAATCAAAAGACTCACTACTTGTTAGTGAGTCTTTTTTATATGAGTAATTATTTTTTATAATCTTTCAATTCTGCCCAATACGATTCATTGTTTAAATTTCGAACACTCCATTCATAGTGACCATCACTGCAATTTTCTGAAAAGAAATTTGCTGAATAATAACTATAATAAAGTGCATAAAAGTATAAACTTTCCTTCACTTCCTCACCTAAAGTTTTGATGATCATATTTACATAATGATTTAATTTTACTGCTCCTAGTTCATCAAATAGGTCAAATAAAATCCAACTTAAAGCTACATCAAATAAATAATCACCAGACATTGTCATTAAACCAAAATCAATCACACCGTTAATTTTACCATCATCGTTAACTAATAAATTAGATGGATAGAAATCTCCGTGAATTAAGTCATACTCTCCTTCATATTTCTTTGATAATACGTTTATAAAATATTGATATTTACTTTCGTAATTTTCTACATCCTTCATCAAGTATTTTTCTACTTCTTTATTTTTTTGAATCAGAGATTGTTTTAAAAACTCATTCCAATCTGCTGGCTCATTTAGCATTTCATAATCCCTTAATAATTTATGTCCATCTATTCTATGTTCAAGTTTTATTTCTTTTATGCTTAAAATCGTTGATAAGTACTGTTTAAAAAAGTCATTCAACTGATCGTGATCAAAGTTAGACAAAGCTTTTTGAATATTCCTACCTTCAATTCGTTTCTCGATTGTTATGACCACTTCTTTCTCTCTTATAATTTCATATATTTTTGGCAAATTGAAATCAACAGCATCTGCATTCATCGATTCATAAAACGACTTTAATATTTTTTGTTTTTCAAATGCTGATAATTGATACAGCTTAAATACTCGATCTTGATGATATGAATAAACCTCTGCTTCCTGTCCTTTCCCTAAGAAAGCATTTTCATTAATATTATATTTTTTCAAAATGTATGACCGGACATTTTGTTTTATCATCTCTTATTCTCCATTACATATAATTTCTTGTTTACTATTTTCCAATAAAACTATATTCTCTGTCTATTAATTTTAGAATTTTATAGAATAGATAAATAAAAAAAGCGATTCACCTAAATGAATTCGCAAGTTATTTCATGTCATAAATTGTGTAACCCAAGCAATATACTTCGCCCCAGGTATAAATAGAACTTGAGCAAATATTGTTCCAAATAATCTAGAAGATACCATCATGATTGAAATTCCTTTTAATTTTGCATAGCTGCCTCTATTATTTACAACATCATCTGCTAATACTGAAATTTTTGGATCAATTAAAAGTGCTAATAATATCGTTGCTATTCCATTGATCAAACCTGACGCCATCGTTGTACTTGTTGTTCGGTCTGGTGCTAATACAGAAGCATACAAAGCTGATAACACTCCAATCGTATAAATTGCGGTGACAATTAAATTAATCAAAAATAACTTATAAGGTATGTCTTTCAAATCAATTTCCTTTATGTATGATAATCTAGGCATCCGAAAATGCTTAAAGCTCCGTTTAAACATATCAATCGTAAATGATTTTTTTAGGACTGTTAAAATTGATCCCCGCTCATTACTTAATTCGATAATTGCTCTGGAGAATAAAGCGACAAATGTTGGCATCAGTAGAATACCAATAAACGTTCCAACAGTTGAGGCTCCGATTAATACTCTTATTTGATCGTCTATCAATTCTAATTGATGACTGTTTCTTGCACGATCTACTAACCCTCCAGTAAATGGTTGTTGGATCATGTTTGACATTCGAGAAACAATTACCATCGTATTAAATAATGATAAAGCAGACGCGATTAGTTTAACTCTTGCTCCAGAAAGTCTAACTGAATAAGCAAGTGTTTCGATACTATGTATAATTAAGATAAACAAAGATATCATGATCACATTTCCTGTTATCATTTCCATGAACTTCACTTCTTTTCATCAACTCTTGCAGTTGTATTTTAATGTAAGAAAGGTACTAGTATAAGCAAACAACATGATAGAATCACTAATAAACGTGTAGTTATTTTCGAAAGCTTTTCCATTTTCTTACCACTATACCAACCAGAAAATTGCATTTTATTTCGATACAATACAAATAGTAAAAGAAAAATACTTACACTGATGATCCATCCATTTTGATTGCTGATCGTTACATGTAAATTTGTATAAATTATTTGTAAGAATCCACTAAACAGCGCTCCTAATATAGTGAATATAGCAATTATTCTAAGGATCTCTAAAATAGGCCTCATCTTCTGCACCAACCTGTTGTTTTTATCGTATTTTAGCCATATAAAATTCATCTAAAAATTGTTCTTTTACAAAAAAAGATTTTCGTTTTATTCCTTCTACCTCAAAGCCCATTTTTTTATATAAACGTACTCCTGCTTCATTTTGTGTCACAACTGTCAGCTCTAATCTTACGATGTCATGTACAATCGCCCACTCATCTAATTGTTTAAATAATGCAGTTCCAATTCCTTTCCCTTTATACTGATCCAATACACCGATCACTATATATGCAGTATGTTTTTTCCTTTTTGTTGTACCACCTATTGTTATTAAATACCCGATTAGTTTGCCTTTTTCTTCTGCTAAAAAAATCGTTGCATTCTTCTGTTTTTCAATCATTTCTAGCTGCTTACGTTGTTTATCCACTGTAGTCTTTCTTTCACCGGCTTCAAATAACATATAATCTGCTTTACTTTCAACTTCTACTACTAAATTCAAAAACTTTTCTGCATCATTTGGTCTTGCTTCCCTGATTTGCATGTTCCACACTTCCAATGCTTATGTATATGGAACATTATACCACTATTTTTAAATTATTTTTTTTCGTGTTTTCTGAGGCTGTTTAAGTTTTAATAGAAAGATAGTTTTTTACTCGTCTTTTCTCTTCTATTACATACTCGTTAATAACAAAAAAACACCATGATTGGTGTTTTGACAAAGTACAAAAATTAGATTTCAGACTGCCTGAAAACACTTGTCTATCGAGACCTGCAGCCCTATTGGGGAGCATATTTACCTAAGACGGTAATGTTTATTCTTTTCTCTTAATCTTCTACAATACGCCATGATTTTTGTGCTTTACGAATAAAGATGATTTGTCCAATGTGGTATGTATTATGCGTACAAAGATTGGAAATTGCTTGCCACCAAATTGCATCTTCTGGAAATGTTGGGATATGTTCTTGGAGTTTTGATTCAGTTGTCTCCTCTATTACTTGCTGCCAACTTGCCAATCCTTCATCTAACTTTTTTACAAGCGTTTTCCAACTTTCCTCTGTAACATGATCAATCTCAAAAAATGTATCTGCATTTCGCTCAACAATTTCTGTTGGTATCTCTCCTTTAAATCGCTTTAACCATCTTTCATTATAAAAATGTAAGTGATTAACTATTTCAAGGATTGAATGCATTGCTTCTGATTGTTTCCAAACTATCTCCTCTTTATTTAACCCTTCTAACGCTATACTTAAAGGTTTAATCCAGCTTTCCTCGTTTCTACAGATAGCTAACTGATCTAATAGCAATTCTTTTTTACTCATTCATATCTCCTTTTCCAATCATATTTCCTACAACTATATCTATTTCGTTATATTTTTTTATTACCCTCTTATTATCTTATCTTTTACACAATAAAAAAATGCATTACCTTATAATGTTCAGTAATGCATTTTTGTACTATATTAATGAACCTTAAAAATTGTAAGCGTAGCTCCTGCCCCTGTTGTGAGAGTCGCTGAACCTACAATTCCAAACAATTGAAGCGAAATCGTATCCCCAGGTTCTAATGGCAATATAATTTGATTATTATACTGTGTTCGACTGATGACAGGCGTGATTGTCGTAGCATCTACAGGTCGACGATTGACTAGTAATCTAGTAGATAGTGTAGTTTCTGTAGTAGTATTAACTGAATAAATAATAAAATAATTTCCTGGGTGTTCGATCGTTAACCTATCATTTGTCTCATTGATCGTGATTCCCTCTCCAATATTTTGGAAAGATGAGAATGTAACGTCTGTCCCTTCATTCAATACCGCAATTACTCCACCGCTATTCGTAATATGTGCAAAATTTCTTCCACCTAGACCTGGTAGTGGTGTTGGTCTATGTGGTTTTGGATGTCTTCCAAAATCCATACTATCACCTTTTCATTAGATTAGACATTGACCATTTGAAAATAACTTCCTTAGAGCTTGTCTATATTTCCTATAATCTATTAATATGATTTACTTTCACTTTCGTTACGATTTTCTCATGAATTTAGTTGTTTATTTTCATAAAAAAATAAAAATCCTTAAACCTTCGAAAGGGCTAAGGATTGTATAGGATATTATACTAATCGTGAATCGTACTTCATGCTCTTAATATTAGAAATCGGCTTACGTAGACCTTTCCATGATACTAGCAATTCTTTCTAGTGCTTCTGTTTGTTTTTCTAATTCAACATTCCTTTTTTTCGCTAGACGTTCATATTTCTTATAAAAAAAGTAGACAATAGCTACTGGTATTCCAATATAAAAAATAAGAAAGTATATTGGGAAAAAGCCAATAATTGATTGCATTGATTCCACTCTCCTTTAAATTGGTTTATCACTTCTTATGAATTTTTCAATATCTAATGATTACTTTCTATAACTAGGGAGATTTCCCTTTACTAGTTTTTTAACCAATTGATTTCCTTCCTATTAAAATTCACGATCCCGATGGTAAACAAAATAGAAATCTTTATAAACAAGTATTAGGCCTTCCCCAAAATAGAAAAGTCTTTTTAAATCAAAAAAAACCTTATCCGTTAAAGGATAAGGCTTTTACATTTTATTTAGTTCTGTTTTTGTTTTTGACTTAAAAAATGATAAATCGCATGTGCTACTCCTGCTTCATCATTTGTTTTGGTCACAAACGCACATTGGCGCTGAAGCTCCTCTTTTGCATTCCCCATAGCCACTGAAAAACCTACGCGATTAAACATAGATACATCATTAAAGCTATCTCCAATTGCCATACTCTCTTTTAAATCTACACCTAAAATTGGTGCAAGCTTTAGCAGTGCAGCTCCTTTGCTTACATTTGCTGCATTAATCTCAACATTATTTGAATGCGAAGAAGTGATTAACAAATTCTCTTCTTGCATAAGTCTTAGACGAATCCTATTAATGACTTCTGGATCATTCGAAAGAAATAAAATCTTATATACGTCAAGATTTTTAAAATCCTCTACTGATGTATAATTACGAACCTTTCTTAAAGTAGCCGTTACTTTGTGAACTTTTCCAGTTTCCTTATCCGTAAAAAATTCTTCATATAAAGTATCGCGACATTTAGTAAAAGAACCTTCACTTGTACTGATTATAAATGTCTTATTTTCCTCTTCACAAATTGCCAATGTCTTTGCAAATACTTCTTTATCCATTGAATCATTATGCAAAATATTGGCTTCATTGTCATAAATTTGAGATCCATTTAAACAAACAATCGGACAAGTTAAACCTGCTTCATCTAAAGTTTCTTTTGCACTTTCGTACATTCTACCTGTAGAAATGACAACATGGATTCCTTCCTTTTGTGCAGCTCGAATGCTTTCTACGTTTTCCTTTGGTATTCCATTCTGACCATTTACAAGCGTGCCATCCATATCAATTGCAATCAATGCCATGTCGTTCGCTCCTTTTCTACTATTCTATTACTATCTTAAGCCTAAGTATTCACTAATTGCTAGTAAAAACATATTTATTCGTCCATTCATTCTTATTATAACGCATAAAAAAACCTCCTGCATTGGCAAGGAGGGTTCAGACTGTTGATAAACGCTCGCTTTCTTCGTTACTTCGCCTGCTTGTGGTGCTCATTACCGTCTAGGGTAACTCCGCTCCTCATCCGGCTTGCGCCTCGAAAGACAAACGTTTTCAATCAGTCTGAATCTCTTCGTTATTGTCTACAAACTAAAACCTCCTGCATTGGCAAGGAGGTTTCAGTTTGTCGTGTTGCTTCCATTTTTTACATTTTCATTTCAGCTTGTGAAGCATCTTTTACTTTTTTTGACGTTTCATTTTTTCAGAGCTCAATATCGATGACTTCTTTACCAATTAGACGCGCACTTTGTACTGCTACTACAGTTCCACCGGATGAGGTAAAGACATTATTTGCTACAATTTTATCCATTACTTGCTTGACTAGTGCTGGATTAACCGGAACCGTAGGATTATCGACAGTTAATGTAACAATTTTCTCTTGTTCATTTAAAAATTTTAATTCTAATGTTTGGATCATCTTCCATCTCCCCTTTTCTATATATTGTTTAAAAGCACTCCGTTACTTAATACTTCTAATTCTGCCACAGGTAAATCTTGAAGTGATGCCAGTGCATTACCAACCAGGATTAGCTTCTCTAAATCCACACCGACCTTTACATTTTTGTATACCTTTTTCTTGATGATGTTTTTCCCCTCTGCATCTTTTCCTGCATGTAAATTTACATACAATGTTAGTTGTTGAGTAGCGATTTGCGCCATTTCCAACTCCCCCTTTCGTTGTATATATAAAAATAAGGGAGTTATTTTTCGCTAATGTAAACAATATTTATGCTTTTCATCTTCACGTTCCAATCTTTACATCAACAATATCACTTAGTATTAGCTCCATATAACCTGCTTGTTCCTCGTATATAGAAAGTCTATTTTGGTGTAAATTAATTTTCCCTACTTTTCCACTTACACTATGATGATGGTGATCTTTATAATACGTAATCTGTACACTTTCATCTTCAAAAACAGCTTGCTGAAGATGGCGATTCATCTCTTCTAATAACTGCTCATCTACATCTTTTTGCTGTTCATAGTTTTGTGACACTTTCCAGTCGCGAAGCATCTTTACATGTTCAGGTAACATCATTGACGTCCATTTGATCGTACCTCGGTCACGAATCATTTCAATCTTCTCCTTTTATTTATCATTCTTTGTCGGAGCTGAACAGTCGGCTCCACTTTTCTTCTGTCTAGTTCCGGCAAATTGCCCCTCGAGGTCATAAGTCGAATAACATTGAAAGTAAAGAGCAACTTTCATTGTTCTCCGTCTTATGCTTGTCGGGGCAGAGCTATTTGCCTCCACTTTTCTTGTTACCCTTTATGTCCTCCTACTAGTTTACTTCTAGCAAGTGCCGTGCCGCCTTCTGCGTAGGAGACTGCCCAGAGAAGTGCATTGGAGCCATATTTTTTTCTTACTGCGTCCATCACGTAGCCTAGATTTCGTTTTTGAGGCTTTTTCTGGTCAAATAAATTTAGTTGCATCAATTCATCACTGACAATATTGGAAAGAGTAATGAGTACTTGTCGCACAGTTTTCCCTTCGTAATATTGATCAAAAAGTCTCATACAAACTTCATATAAGTCCGATGTGATATTTGTTGGTTCATCCATTGTAAATGCGTGAGAGAATCCTCCGCCAAACTCCTCGCGACTATATCCGATTCCTAATGTAATTGTTCTGCCTGCCTTTTTGGCATTTCGAGTACGTCGTGCTACTTCTTCACACATTTCACGAATAACAAATTTAATTTCTTCTACTTTTGTATAGTCTCTCATCAATATTTGGCTTTTTCCGAAACTAATTTGCCCATTCATAATTGGCGCACCAAGCTCAGAGAGATCCACTCCCCACGCATGATGATATAGTTGGTTTCCCATCACACCAAACTTCTTTTCAAGCAGGTGAAGTGGGTATTTTGCTAGCTGTCCTACTGTAAAAATCCCCATTGAATTAAGGCTGCGTTCAATTCTTCGACCAATCCCCCACATTTCACTAAGCGGACTAACTTCCCATAGCTTTTTTTCTACATCTTCATATGTCCACTCTGCAATACCTTTCTTTTTCCCTTCTAAATCCAGACAGAGCTTTGACATTAACATGTTAGGACCAATCCCAATTGAACATGGTAATTTAAAACGCGCTAAAATGTCAGCTTGAATTTTTTCAGCAATTTCCCACGCATCGCCCCATAATTTCTTCACGCCATCAACCTTTAAAAAACATTCGTCAACACTATATACATGCAGATCCTCTAATGGCACATATTCATTTAATAACTTCACAATATTTGTTGATATTTCTAAATACTTTGCCATTGATGGATTGACTATTTTAATACGTGGATCTTTTGGAATTTCAAACACTCGTGAACCTGTTTTAATACCAAATTCCTTTTTTAATTGTGGTGAAGCTGCTAATACGATGCTTCCTTCCCTTTCAACATCTCCAACAACTGCTAAGTAACATGTTAATGGATCTAATTCGAGCATGACCGCAGAACAACTTGCATAAAAGCTTTTCATATCGATGCATAATATACGATGATGTGGTAACTCTTCATAACAAACGCTCATACATATCACTCCCAATTCTTCCAAAAAATAGCAGAACTTATGTTCTTATTTTTTATTATAAACATATATTAAACGAATATACGTTCTATTTCAATTTATTTTTTCGCTATGAAGTACTGAAAAATTTGGATATACTTAAACTAACTCGAGAGAGAGGAACGATGTAAGTGGATGGACAGTTTGTAAAGCTAATGATAAAGCGAGCATTAACGCAATATGGGGGAGAACATGAAGAGTGGATTACAATTGATATGCTGGATGAACTGTACACACAAATTTTAGCTGAGCAAGAAAAAAGCGAACGTTCGTTACATGAATTAGTACAAGATATTGTTTACGAATACGTAACAAATTATGCCTAACGTCTGAGTGAGCTTAAAAATAGAAAAACCCGAGATAGAACAATTCGTTCATCTCGGGTTTATTAGTATGTAAATGATACTTCGCTTGTGATTCCTTCATCTTCACTAAAATGAATGATAATTTCCATAGAATGAGAAGAAAATCGATGTACTTCATCAAGAAAAAAACCGATGGCATCTGACATTTGTTGTTCCCCGTAATTGAAGTTACGGTTATACATTTTAACTAGACAACTTACTCCTTCATCTTCATTGAACACAAATTCAATTTGTACTTCTTCAGGACGGACTCGTTCTAAATCGGCAACAAATACACAAATTGCATTGGCCACGTCTTGTTCATTTAGATAGATTTTCATCAGTCACCTCAATTAATAATGATTTCTATTTCCTCTACGGAAGATTTTTTTTACAAACCATATAATGGCAACGATGATTAATATATCAAATAAAAGACTAAAAAATGAAAATCCAAATTGTTGTCCGCCATAATAACCACCAAAAGGATGCAACATCGAACCAAATAATGATCCAATTCCAAAAGCACCCGCATATCCTAAAAAGTTCCTACCTGTACTTCCAGGTGTACGATAATTAGATCTTGGAGCAGTTGGACGATAGCTTCTATTTGAACGATAAGACCTTCTTGCTGCATATTGCATCGATGATTGCTTATTAGATAAACTCGTTTTTGCAGAAACTTTCACAGTTTGATTGTAAAACTGACTACTTGCATTAACTGGAACTGAAAAAGTTAAAATAAGACCCATAATACAAGCAAAAAACCAAAAATTTGTTTTCTTCAAAATATGCCCCTTCTTTCATTATCAACATCCTTTTTAGTATGGATGTTTTCAATAAAAAAATGTAAGCAAGAAGAAACTATAACCACTTAATACTCTGTTTTGTAAACAGTTGGTCAGCTAGAAGATGAGAAAAATACCCGACTGTCCCGGCCAACCATAGGCCATCAATTTGTAGGTCTTTTTGAATTAGAAAACAAATACCACTCCAAATAGCTAAAAAATAAAGAGAATGGGTCGGACCGCGATGCTTTAACCTTGAAGAAATAGCAATAAAGAGCCCAAGTGCGATGATTGACCAATTTCCATAAAAAGCAAACCAACCTATAAATGAAATTAATAAACCAGTCAGCATTAAAATAGTTTTTAAATTCCGTAGCCAGCTAATACAAAATAGAAATAGAACTAATATTCCTATACCATAAATCCATGATCCTGAATAGATCAACTTCCCCGTTTTCATAACAATAAATAAAGAAACTGCTAAAAATAAAAAGCTAAATAGAATCTTAAGCGGTGTAGACACTTTCTTCGTTAACGAACCGTTATGATGATCTAAATCTGGAGCCAAGCTACTGATTGCACCAACAATAAGTGGAACGGTCATTGCATCATTGTTTGTTGCATACATTGTTACTCCTGTTGCGAATAATCCTACAATTACATGACTTTTTCCATCCAATATTACATACCTTCCTTGTCTTAACTAATATAAATGTTCATATAACTCATTATAGTCGGACAAGATTAGAATGCCTATTACTATATAAGAAAAAGTTGGAAATTACTTGATTCTTAAAAGTCCCTTATATTCATTGACGATTGTACTTTTTTCTGACAAAATGAAGGAAACTAAGATGTTATCATAAAATACTTTCACAGTTTGCGTTGGGGGAAAATATGCAAGAAAAAGAAATGAGTGTCATTGATCATTTAGATGAACTTCGAAATCGAATAATAAAAGTAATTGTTTCATTCGTTTTATTTTTAGGAATTGGTCTATATTTTACAAAAGATATTTTTCATTTTCTAGTAAGAGGCCTGAATGAAAAGCTATTGGCATTAGGTCCTAGTGATGTCCTTTGGATTTATTTTATGATTGGTGGCGTATTTGCTATAGCGTGTAGTATTCCAGTCATTGCATATCAATTATGGGCGTTCGTCAAACCTGCATTACATATAAAAGAACAAAAAACAACGATGCTATACATACCTGCACTGTTTATTTTATTTATTTGCGGCATGGCCTTTGGGTATTACTTTATCTTTCCAAACGTTTTAGCATTTTTAACAGAAATAGGTTCTGAACTCGTAACCGTTACTTTTACTGCAGAAAGATATTTTAGCTTTTTATTTAATTTAGTGATTCCATTTGCATTTTTCTTTGATTTACCGGTTATTATTCTTTTTTTAACAAGTATCGGAATCATAACACCAGCATTTTTACGTAAATCACGAAGATTTGCATACTTCATTTTAATTATTATCGGGACAACAATCTCACCTCCTGATTTTGTATCAGACATGATGACAAGCATCCCTTTACTAATCATTTATGAATGTAGTATCATCGTCTCTACTTTTGCATATAGAAGACGTATGAAACGCGAGCAATTAGTACAAGATTAGCAATAAAAAAATGGACAGCATTATGAAGGATGCTTGTCCATTTTTTTTATACTAACATTTTAAAAGATTTGAGACGAATACAAAGTAACAACTAAACCAGAGAAACTATACATTAGCGAAGCTTTTATTGCTAACTTTCTTTTAAAATCTTTATGTAACTCATTTAATTCTAAACCCACAGCACGTAACCACTGATATTGTTGGAAAGGTGTATAACTTTGTTTTTTTGCGCTTCTCCAATAAAGGACGATTGTCGTTGCGAATCCTATCATAATAGCAGAATTACCAGGAGATGAATCCGAAAGAACACTAACAAGGAACGTCAAAATCAGTTGTACAATTAAAATAGCAAATACATAAATGAACTTTTTCAACATGTTAATCCTCCTTTTTAAGCTTATATAAATTATAACAAAGAAGCATTTTTCAGAATAGTGAATTTTTTGTAGAAATCATAGGATATTAGAATCAAAAAAAGGACATTTGTAAGAAAATAGGAATAATTTGCTCATTCACGAAACACCCATTCGTATGTTCGATTTTTTACTTGCATTTACAGAACAATCGTTCTATAATAGAAATAGAAAAAGATTCCCATAAGAATGAGAATCTTTAAAGTACATACTATTTATTATTTTGTTCTAGTTCTTCTTTTGACTTTGGTACGATGATAATTGTTTCTCCTTTTTTAGAGAACATATATTCATCGCGAGCATAATTTGCTATATAGTCAGGGTTATTTAACAGTTTGATCTGTCTATCTAGTGTTCTTTCTGTAACTGCTAATTTTTTTTGTTCTTCTTGAAGCTTATGTAATTCAGTTTGTTTTGCTGAAACGATTTGATGTTGACTAAACCAGTAAATTCCAGCTACTACAAATAAAGACAAGTATAATAGAGCTAATACAAGTCTATGTAGTCGAATTGATTTCCCTTTTTGAACCTGTGGAAATTGATTACGAGAAGGCTTGTTTATTACTTCTCTATGCGGACTATATAAATTTCGTGCTTCTGCCTTCACGTATAACTACCTCACTTTCAAAAATATTATTCTAGTCTAGTGTACCAATTAATAAACTAATAGAAAAGAGAAAAAAGGTAAATTAAGTAAAAAAATGTATATTTATCACTAAAGTACCGTTATTTTGTCGAGTTATTGCACATACATTTAATCGGCATAATTAAGGAATTGTAAAGTCTCTTTTTTATTTTTAGAATATTTTAAAAATTTTAACCAAAGTTATTGACGAGTATTTTTATATCGTGTATATTTAATTTAAATTAACTGAAAATTTAAACAGTTAAATTTTAGTAATCATGTTATACACATCCCCCCAATCCCTATCACCCAATTTGATAGGGATCTTTTTATGTTTCCAAATGTCGAAACCATCTCATTACCATTTTAGGAAGAGTTCGATTATAATACACATTATAGGAGGTATGAACGATGCAAAAATTAGAACTAAGTGCAGTTCAAGATGCACTTCAAAACTTTATAGATCAAACAGTTTATTTACATTTAGAAACAACTAATGGTGCTTATGCCAATCACTTTAACGAAAAAGTAATGACAGTAAATGCATTTATTCGAAATACAAAAGTAAATATCAGTCGTGCTACAGTAACAGGGAAAAATCCTTTTAGAGTTGGATTAAAGCTTGATGAGGGCTGGGTAGTTGCAGAAGGGTTAACTGATTTTGAAATTGATGATGACAACCGCCTCTTACTAGCAGGCCATAATGAAGAAGGTAAACTAGCAATTGCACTACAATTAAGTCACACACCATTTTAAGAGAGGAGCACTACGAATGAAAGAAGAAAAAGTACTAATCGTGTTCCCTCATCCCGATGATGAAGCATTTGGAGCAGCTGGAACAATTTCACAATTTACAAACAAAGGAATTCAAGTTACATATGCATGTCTAACACTGGGAGAAATGGGACGCAACATGGGGAATCCTTTTTTTGCAACAAGAGAAACCCTTCCTAAAATTCGTAAAAAAGAATTAATAGATGCTTGTAATGAAATGGGTATCCAAGATTTAAGAATGCTAGGATTTCATGACAAAACAATTGAATTTGAAGATCCAGAAATAGTTGTTTCTGCAATTAAAGAAGTAATTGATGATGTGCAGCCTACATTAATCATCACTTTTTATCCAGAACATGGTGTTCACCCCGATCATGATGCTACTGCAAGAGCAGCAATTGAGGCAGTTAGCAGAATGGCGTCAGAAGAAAGACCTGTTGTATGGTGTATCGCCATCACAAAAGAGCGATTTGATGTACTAGGAAAACCTGACATTGTGAATGATATTATGGATGTTGCTAGTCAAAAACTTCGAACAATGAAAGCACATCGTTCACAAACAGAAGCAATGTTAAAAGACGTTACAACAATTGAAAAATTTGAAGATATTGCAGACGATCGATTAAAAATGTTTTTTGCAAAAGAATCATTCTACACTTATCACTTTGAATAAGAAGGTTTAGTATAGCTATCTGTAGAAATAGTGAGAGATTTATTAATTATTCTGGAGGTAAACAAATGTTAAAAATGAGATATCTAATTTTATATGTTTCAAATCTAGAACAATCTCTTACTTTCTACTCAGAGGCATTGGGCTTTTCTGTTCGCGGGAATCATGGTACTTATGTAGAATTAGACACCGGGCACACAATTCTAGCATTGATCGAGCGTGACAATGTACAGGAATTAACTGGATTAACTTATAAAAGTACACCTGACTCTTCACAAACGTTTGAAATTGGTTTTGTAACAGAAGATGTTATTGCTACAATAGAAGCACTACGCGACAAAGGCGTAAAAATAATAAAAGAACCAATAACAAAGCCATGGGGTCAAACAGTTGCCTATGTGAGCGATCCAGATGGACACTATATCGAAATTTGCAGTTCAATGGATTGATAATCCATCAAATAAACGCAAAAAGGATAGAAAAGCAGACAAATACTCTGCGATTTCTATCCTTTTTTATGGTTCGCTTTTTACTTTTTCCATTTCGTTTTTGACTTTTATTTTCTTTTGTATTAAAGCAATGATTAACAGAAGCATTGGAATAATCATTTGAAATGGGATATGCATGTAATAAGGGACAATTTCTAAGCCTTCTTTAAAGTGATGTAGAACATTTGGTGCCATCCATAAAGAACAAATTACAACAAGGAAACTAATTGGATAAACAACATCGCTATTTTTCTTTACTTTAAAAAGTTCAGCTGAGCTTGTCACTGCACAATAGTAAAACAGAAAAATTTTAATAAAACCACCGATTACCATCAGAATAACAATAAGAGGATCTAATCTTTGAACAAAATTAGCAATATTGATATAACTAATTGCAGTTAAAAGTGGAAAAGTGGCTCTTTCATAAACAGAAACACCTAAAATCATAATGTTTTTAAGTGTAAAAAATACTAATACCATACCCGAGAAAATCAGTGCAGGAATCCCTACTTTTAATGCCTTATTTGTTTTATTTAAATGAGGCATAATCATTGTAAATACAATAACTTCACCAAAAGGAAATGTCGTAGTTAGTGGGAAAGCTGCTTTAATGACTGGTTTCCAACCATTTTCCAATACAGGTCTTAAATTATTGAGCTGATATATTTTAGAAATACTCTCAAATCCAATAATAATCAAAATAATCATAAAGATAAGAAAAAAAATGAATTCATTTGCGCGTGCAAACGTTTCTAATCCTTTATGAGCTCCGTACATAACAATAAACATCATTAATATACCAATCAAAATTAACGAAGATGCATTAAAAATGGTAATGACTAATAATTCTTCAAAATCACGTAAATCTCTAGCTGCTATATAGATAAAATAGATAAGATAAGCTACGGCTAGTAATTTACCAGCATACTCACCTACTATTTCCTGAATAGCAGTCGTAAACGTTTGTTTAGGAAATAGCTCAAATAATTTTATATACACAAAAAACAATATGCAGCCTAAAAGTGTAGCAATGAGTAAACTAATCCAAGCATCTTGCCTTGCATCACTTGCAAGCCCGTATAATGATGAAGTACCAACTTCAAACAAAAAAATCATACAAAAAAATTGAAAACCACTTATCGTTGTTTTTCGATTCATCTACTTACCTACTTTTGGAACTTAAGTATTATGTTCCATATTATAGTTACCTAAAATTCCCATTTCATGAGTTTAATTTTTGAATTCTAAGCAAAAAAACAAGCTGCCGCAGCAACTCGTAATCTTTAGAAAAGAAATGTATATTCAAAGAACATATCCTTACATATTAATCTGGTTTGAACTTGGAATTTCAGGTTTTGTATTGATCTCCTTAGGTAAACGAGATGGGGCTTTAGGTACTTTTCGAATTTCATAATTTATAACATCTGAAGAGTGAAGCGTAACAACTATACTACCTCCATATTGCTTCGCTCGAATCAAAATAGGTTGATTATATTTATTTTGGAAACGAAAGTCGGGTCCATACCAGCTTACAGTAGCGTCACGTCCGGGTGGAACATATGATACGTGCCGACTATGAGAATACCGCTCTACAATTTGAAGTCCCGCACGATCCACGGCATTGAACAATGTGGATGATACCTGACAAATACCTCCGCCAACACCTTCAGATAATTCCCCTTTAACGATAATGGCAGCACTCAAATACCCTTTATCCCTACTTCTCTTCCCAACAACCTTGTTAAACGAGAAAATTTCATTAGGGAATATAACATAATTATCAATTGCTTTTGCTGCAAGTGAGATATTGTTTAAACGGCTTTTATTGTTTGAATTAAAATAAGTCACGTACTGACCGATCTGTTGAATACGTATATGAGCAAGTAGTTCACTGTCGACTTTCGGATATATATCTAATTCAGGCACTTCAATCTTTGCAGGACCATTCCCATAAAAATAAGAGTGAAACTGCTCTTTAAATTCCTTTTTATAGAGTCTGTACCCAACCTGTCCAGGGACAATTCTCCCTTGTTCGTTAATTTTCGCATTGATTGGTTCCTGATATATTTGTTGATCAAGTTTGTCGATAAATTGATCATATTTATTTTCATCTATCGTTGGAATACCAGGAATAGGCACTGTAAAATTCACACGGTTAACGATGGCAATAGGCTGCCCTTGTTGATTGATCGTTAAACTGTCTGGAAGATGAACAGGTTGTGTTAATAAGAAGAAACTAGCTATCCAAGTACGAATCATAAATGGCATACCTCCCATCATTAGTATGAACAAGAGGATATACTTTCATGTGATTCCCTAAATAAGAAAAGATAAAATACAGTTTTCTAACACTTTAAATTAAATAGGTCACAAGTGCGTTTTTTTCGTGAAGCTAGTAAAGAATAAAAACGACATGAAAAATGGAGGTACTACGATGAAAAAAGATGAATATACAAATGACATGAATCAGCTATTAGAAATCATTAACGCCAAGGGAGATACTGGCGAACTGTTGGAAATTGTAGACAAATATAAACAATCAGAAAATGAAGAATGTGATCATAATCATGACCTATTCTATCAAGAACTGCGAGTGATTGCAGAGGACAGTGCAAGAGAAGATTAAACAATAGTTTAATAAGAAAAAGGCATTAAAAAAGCTTATCGATTAGTCTGATTTCAAGACTTGATCGGCAAGCTTTTTATTTCCAACATTAAAAGTATAATAACTCCACTTTTTCTTTAGCTTCTAAGTTTTCAATCATTTTATACCATGATTCTGGCTTATTTGGTAAAACAGTGTAATAACGTTTTAAAAATTTCACAATTAAGTCAGTAGGTAGCTCGTTCATATCCCCATCCATTGGAAGGAAGCAAAGATCAAGACCTGTTATAGCCTCACCATCATTGTGCCAGGAAGGGTGAACGTATGAGAAATTAAGACGCTTATATCCAAGGTGAGCCAATACTTCACGTCGAACATATGGATCCATTGGCTTAACTCCACCAAACTCATAATGCTCTACTTGATATGGATCATAGATTTCAGCAAACATGCCAGATAATTTCTTACCATTTACAGAAGCTAAGGCATGTAAATCTTGTAATCTTTTTTGTGCTAAAAACGGGCCAACTCCCAATCCAGCTTGGCCAATAATCGTAAAATCAGTCATGGCAACATTAAAATCCTCGTAATAACGATACTCTGTAGCTCCCACTACTCTTCCTTCATGAACAGCAACAAAAACACGAATACCAGGATCCTCCAATGGTTCCTTCCAAAGATCAAATTCTAGAACTTCTTCTGGGGGAAATACATCTTGCATTAATTGATGCATTTGTGAAAATAACGGATCTTTGATATTGACAATTCTATTAAATTCCATAACATGATCTCCCATCTTATATTGAATTGGCAAATGGATTTTTCCATTCCATTAATGTTCCATAATGACACGATTCTTCATCTTCTAAGTAATCTGCTACAACTTTAACTGGTGTACGACCACAACGAAGTAAAAAGGAGATAACTGGATCTTTTACATCTCCTTTTATAACAGCAGCTAAATATTGCTCAGGAGTCAGATCTTTAGCAACTTTATGATATCCCGGCATTCGTCCTCCCCCAAGCAATCTTTCTAAGTGCAAGTGAACGACAATATCATACATTGAAAACATCAGCCACTTCCCGAGCCCTAATTTACGATAGATTGGACTAACTCCAATATCAACAACATACAAAGTATTTCCACTTGGGTTATGATTTCGAATATATCCACTATCTGTAATCTCATCCCAGGAATGATCTGGTTTATTTGAATCAAAGTCTACCAGTAATCCAGTCATTGAACCTGCCATTTTACCATTCACTTCAATACATAAAGCGCCTTGCGGAAAAAGAGTCACGTGGTTACTAAGCTGCTCTTCGTTCCACCAAAGCTCAGATGGAAATGGTGGCGGAAAGCTTTCCTGTTGAATACGAATTAAGTCAGGAAAGTCCTTTTCTACATATTGACGGATTACGACAGGGACAGGTTTGTCTTGGTCGAAAACAAAGAATTCTTTTCGATACATGTTAGAACCCCCATTTACGAAATTAACCTAATTTGTTTCCCAATCTGGGTAAAGATCAATACGTCGATCACGCCAAGTAGTCACAGAACCCTTTTCACGAACTTGATATAAAAGCTCTAAATTTAGATCCGCTGTCACAATCATATCTTGATTAATCTCCCCTTCTACCAAAATACCTTTAGGAGGGAATGGAATATCATTTGGCGTAATGACCACTGCCTGTCCAAAATTAGCACGCATGAAATCAACAGTTGGAAGTGAACCAACTGTACCAGTATTTACAACATAAACTTGATTTTCGATTGCTCTAGCGTGACTTGTGTAACGAACTCGATGAAACCCGTGACGATCATCAGTACATGAAGGACAGAAGATTACATCTGCACCTTTTGCCTTTGCCATTCGAACGATTTCTGGGAATTCAATGTCATAACAAGTTAACATTGCAATTTTTCCTTTTTCAGTCTCGAATACTTCAAACGTTTCACCTGGACTCATGTTCCACTCATTTACTTCAGTTGGTGTAATGTGAAGTTTAGCTTGTTCAGCAACCCGCCCATCTGGATAAAAGAGATGTGCAACATTATATAATCGGTCACCTTTACGAATAACATGAGTACCTGCGACAATGTGCATATTGTATGCTTTAGCAAATTTGATAAATAATGTACGATATTGTTCAGTGTAGTTAGGTAATTCCTGAATCGTTAAAGCTTCACCTTTATCATTGCCAATTGACATAAGCTGAGTTGTAAAAAATTCAGGAAAAACAATAAAATCCGATCCAAATTCTTCTGCTGTTTTTATATAGTGCTCCACTTGATTTGCAAACTCTTCAAAAGAATTGATTGTGTGGAGATGATATTGAACAGCTGAAACTCTTAATTGCATACAATCCCCTCTTCCCAACTTCAATTTTATATATTGTATAAATCTATTATTAGATAAATTAACTAAATGAGCAAAAAAACTCCTATGCTAAACTATCATAGCATACGGAGTTTACGAAAAGATAAATAAATAATTACTATAAGGTAACAAGTTCGATTTACTCTATTTTGAACCTTTGATTTTCAACAATTACCTTTCCATATTCAACTTCTTTATTTTCAAAATAATCATGAGCTACGCTTATATCTTCAAATGTAAAACGCTTAGGATTAATCAGTGGCTTTACTTTTTCATCCTCTACAAGATTAGCTATTTTATATAAAATATCACCATGCTCTTTGCGCCCTTCCTCGATCTTCTGAGTAAGCATAATAAAAATAACATGTAATGATAATGACTTACTATGTAGTGGTGTTAAATCATGGGTAGAACGAGCAGCAATCGCTAAAACCGTTCCCTTTTGTTTGACAGCTTGAAAAGATTTATCCAAATTATCAGTACCCACAGTATCAAAAACAACATCAAAGCCCTTACCATTCGTCAGGCGCTCTACGTATTCTGAGACCGACTCATCTTTATAGTTAATGACATGATCAACTCCAAGTGATTTGACTAATGCTGCTTTTTCATTAGAGGAAACAGTAGTAGAAACCGTGGCACCTAAGGATTTTGCTAATTGAATCGCAACATGCCCAACTCCTCCAGTGCCCCCATGAATTAAAATATGGTCTCCTGCTTTTATATTCCCTCTATCAACCAAAGCTTCCCATGCTGTAATTGAAATTAAAGGTAAGCTAGCAGAATCTTGAATTTGTATATTTTTAGGTGCTTTTGCCAAAATTGACTCATCAACTAATAAATAATCAGATAGTGCTCCACCTGATGCATTAAATCCATATACGAAATCTCCAACTGAAAAACGTGAAACAGTTTCCCCAATTTCTACAATTTCACCAGAAAAATCACTATGGAGAATCATTGGAAAATTAGGTTGAAATGCGTTTTGAACAACACCTTTTCGAATTTTCGTATCAATCGGATTAACACTAGTTGCAGCAATCTTAACAAGAATTTGATTTCCTTTAGGACAAGGATAAGGAACATCTAATTTTTGGAACTCAGAACTATTTCCATATTGATGAATCACCATTGCGTTCATGTAAATTCCTTCTTTCTCATAGTGAATTTTTCTATATTTTAACATATATTTTGTTTATTCAATAAATTAGAAACCTTGAAAATTGGACAAAAAAACCTTTTATTTCTAAAAGGTTCCTTTACTTATTTACGCCTCGATATTCTGCATATATTGTTTCAATACAAATCTAATACTTTCATCTAACGGAATATTAATACCGAAACCGTCATGATCTTCAAGTGAGACAAATCCATGAAGAATACTTCTTAGCCCTCTAACAATATGAATTTGATTCATTGCGTTTAAATTATATGGTTTCAGAACTTCGAAAATCAACTCTAAAATTTGATTTGCAACGAATGTGTATTGATCACCTGCAGTGTGAGTTGATGACAGAGTCGATTGATATAATCCAGGGTGCTTTCGAGCGAAATGTATATAGGCAAACGATAAAGAAAAAATAGCCTCCTTTGACTGCTCGCAAATCGAAGCGTGAAGCTCATCATAAAGCTCCTGAATACCATAAAGAGCAATACTATTTTTCAGTTCATCTAAATTTTTTACGTGATTATAAATTGAAGGAGGCTGAATCGTTAATTTCTTAGCTAAATAACTAATCGTTAACACATCCCATCCTTCTTCGTCGACGATTTGGATAGCAGTCTTCAGTAATTCGTTAAAATTTAAACCAATTCTAGGTGACATTCACGATTCTCCTTTTTTTAACGCATGATCAATTGCTTCTTTTGGATTATTTATCATAGATCCATGACCTACTGCCAATAATGTTGGGTTCAATTGACTGATTTTACGAGCACTTTTGATCGCATCCTCTTTGCTCCATGTAGCCCAAGCAGGAAATGGGAATAAAAGGTTCAATTGACCTGAAATTGTAATACCACCTCTTAATGTAAATGCATCTCCTGCAATCACAGCGTTTGTACGTTGATCCACAAACGACATTGAACCTGGTGTATGGCCAGGTGTTTCAATTGCTAACAATGACCCAATCGTATCACCTTCTTGTAAATACCGATCAGGTGTCGTTTGGATATTTTTAGGTAGTCCACCTTTTATAGGCAAATTGGGTTCATTTGGCTCTAAAGTAACATCTCCCTTTAATAATTTCGCATCTCTTTTGGAAATTGATACAACAACATCGGGTAGCATAGTTTTTAATCGGTCTAGTGAACCAATATGATCACCATGTGCATGTGTGAGTACAATGTTTGTAATTTTTTTACCAAGTTCATTTGAAACAGAGATGATTTTATCAGCACTGAAAGATAAAGCAGTATCAATTAAAGTCAGTTCATTTTCTTCTTCAACTAAAAAACAATTTACAGGGAATAAATTAGGTAAAAAACTGATTTGATAAAGAAAATTAGATTTAGTAACCTTCATCACAATTCCTCCTAAATAAAAACTAATGGTATTAGTTTTATAATACTAATGCCATTAGTTTTTGTAAACACTTATTTCAATTTATTTCCAAATAGCTTAAATTAGAATTCCAAACTAGCTTGATTCCAAACAAAAAACCCCTCCACCAAAGATGGAAGGGTTCCAATTTAGTTTCTGCTTAAATCCATTTCTTTATAAGCAACAACTTTTGTTTTGTTTTTAAATTTATAACCTAACCAAACGATTAGGAATACTGGAATACCAATGTATGAAACAAGTACACCTTGCCAGTCAATTACATGACCAGTGAACGCTTGATAGTTTTGAGCTAATACGATAAATAAACAAGCTAAAAATGCTAAAATCGGACCTAATGGGAACCATTTTGCACGATATGGTAAATCATTTAAATCTTTCCCCTGCGCAACATATGCTTTACGGAAACGATAATGAGAAATCGCAATACCTAACCAAGCAATAAATCCTGATAAACCTGACAAGTTTAATAACCAAGTATATACTTGACCTTCACCAAAGAATGACGTTAAGCATGCTAATGAACCAACAGCAAGTGTTACGTATAAAGCGTTTGTTGGAACACCATTTTTGTTAATCTTAGTTAAGAATTTTGGTGCTTTCCCTTCAATTGCTAATGTATATAACATACGAGTTGAAGCATACGTACCACTATTCCCTGCTGATAAAACAGAAGTTAAAATAACTGCATTCATAACTGATGCTGCAAATGCTACACCTAATTTTTCAAAAACTAATGTAAATGGACTGACTGAAACGTCCCCTCTTAATAAATCTGGGTCAGTATAAGGAATTAATAAACCGATCACAAATATTGCTAATACATAGAATAAAAGGATACGCCAGAAAATTTGTCGAATTGCTTTAGGTACATTTTTCTCTGGATTTTCAGTTTCCCCAGCTGCAACACCAATCAACTCTGTACCTTGGAATGAGAATCCAGCAACGATGAAGATTGATAACACACCTAAAAATCCATTATGGAAAGGTGCTCCACCAGCAGTAAAGTTTTTAAATCCAACACTATCTCCACCTAAAATACCAAAAATCATTGCAATACCAACTATTAAAAATACAATGACAGTTACGACTTTAATTAAAGCAAACCAAAATTCTGATTCACCATAACCTTTAACTGATAATAGATTTAATCCTAAAATAATGACTAAGAAAATAGCACTCCATAATACAGCAGGTGTATTTGGGAACCAATATTTCATTAACATTGCTGAAGCAACTAATTCAAAAGCTAATGTGATTGCCCAGTTATACCAATAGTTCCAACCCATTGCAAATCCAAATGCAGGATCTACATAACGAGATGCATACGTACTAAAAGAACCAGATACAGGAAGATAAGTTGCCATTTCCCCTAAACTTGTCATTAAGAAATAAACCATTAAACCAATTAAACAATATGCTAATAAAGCTCCACCTGGACCAGCTTCACTTATTGAAGCGCCACTCGCTAAAAATAACCCTGTTCCAATAGAACCACCGATTGAAATCATTGTTAAGTGTCTTGCTTTCAGTCCTCTTTTTAAAGAACCTTCATTTTGCGGGAGATTAGATTGTCCCATCTTTGTTGCCTCCTCTTCATTCTTGCAATACTATCTTTACGCAGAATTAGGGGCGCAAAAGTGTTGTTTGCTGTGTATTTTACTCAAGAAATTCCTACATTATGTAATGGTTGGAATGTTCTTAAAAACGCAAAAAAACACGTGAAGAATGTTCACGTGTTTAAGACTCAGTTTATATGCGTCTAACAGCCAACATCTCTTCAATAGCCCTCCACAAGTAAACTTGTGACAGTCCTACGCTTATTCAGCAATAGGCCCAGCAACAAAATTGAATGGCAACTTTGTTACTTCGGCAGTTTCGCCTTTCATTACTTTTCATTGGTTCCATAAACCTCCAAGTAATTACTCATCAAAACCGCGCCTCTATCCATACGAGATAAAGATCATATTTAATTTTTATAAAATCACTATACCAATCTAATAATCTAGTTGTCAATTATTTTCTACAAAATTCTACAAGTTCAACTGAAGAATCCTTTAGAATTCTTTTGACCTTGTTGAAATATAAACTTGTAATAAAAAAAGTAATATCAGGTTGATTTCCACTACAGGTTGCTCGCTTTCCAAGGGGCGAGACCTGAGCCTCCTCGGCGCGCCTCCGGGGTCTCAGCCTTCCCGCATTTCCCACAGGAGTCGATCAGCCTTCCGTTCCAATCAACCTATTCATATAAAAAAGATTTTTCATTAAACATAACTCTAAACTTTAACTTAAAAGAATATTTTATTTACTTTTTAGATCAAATTTAATGAGTATATCGACATTTACAACAACTTAATAATAATTTGAACCCATTTTTCACCAGACCTAGAGCCATTACTAGTCAAGTAATATGATTCTTAGCATAATATTGTTCAATAATTTAAAAGTGTACATATAATTTTCGTATTGACATTTGTATTTTTTAACACTCTTGAAGAGTCCTTTAGAATTGTATATCCCACTTCCTTTATGATTCCTATTTTTCATTCATAACCTGCCTTACTTCCTGTTTTTTACTGTACTTTTTGCTATAATGAAAAATGTATTTGAACAAAGGAGGAATATTGACATGACAGTGTATAAAGCATTAACTCTTGCAGGATCAGATAGTAGTGGTGGCGCAGGTTTACAGGCAGACATAAAAACATTCCAAGAGAGAGATGTTTATGGAATGAGTGCAATCACTACATTAGTTGCAATGGACCCACATAATCATTGGCACCATCAAGTATTTCCGATTGATATCAGTACAATTGCAGCGCAATTAGAAACAATCGTTGTTGGTGTAGGCATTCAGGCTATGAAAACGGGAATGCTTGGATCAGTGGAAGTCATTGAATTAGCAGCTGAAACAATTAAAAAACATAATATAAATCGTGTAGTAGTTGACCCTGTTATGATTTGTAAAGGGAATGATGAGGCTTTACATCCTGAAACAAATGATGCATTAAGAGATGTATTAGTTCCTTTATCAACTGTAGTAACACCAAATTTATTTGAGGCAGCACAATTAGCAAATATGGCTCCGATTAAAACAGTTGAACAAATGGAAGAAGCAGCACGTAAGATTCATGCACTAGGTGCAAAATTCGTACTAGTAAAAGGCGGAAGCAAAATTCAACATGAGAACGCCGTAGATGTTTTATTTGATGGTGAAAAGATTGAGCTTTTAGAGTCAGACCGAATTGAAACAACTTATACACATGGTGCTGGTTGTACATACTCTGCGGCAATTTGTGCAGAATTAGCTAAAGGAGTAGAACCTAGAGAAGCTATTTATACAGCTAAAAAGTATATTACTGAAGCAATTCGCCACTCATTTAAATTAAATGAATATGTAGGTCCAACAAACCATATGGCATATCGTTTACATGGAGAGAAATAAAATACAATAGAAAAGAGCAGGTAAGGAAATTTCCCTTCATCCTGCTCTTTTATTTTACTTGCTCTTAAAACTGATCCCAAGTAAGAACTTCATCTAATGTCAAACGAACTTTTTCAAATCCAGCTTTTATTCCCTTACCAACAGAGATTAACATAACTGGTTTGAAGTTTTCAGGTACATTAAACGCTTCTACAAATTTTGCTTGATCAAAGCCACCCATTGGTACTGTATCTAAACCTTTTGCTTTTGCCGCTAGCATAAGTTGCATTGATACTAATCCACCATCAATCATCGCTACTTTTGTTGCTATATCTTCTGGGAAATTACCATAATTTTTAACAATTGAGCCTACATAAAAGTCTTTAACCTCTTGCGTCATCATACCTTTAGCAACTAATTCATCATAAATTCGATCAGCATTTACATATGCTTTTATATCACCTAAAACTGCAATAACTACTGAAGCATCGACGATTTGTTGTTGATTGTTAGCAATTGGAAGTAATTTTTGTTTCGTTTCTTGTTTATTAATTACTAAAAATCTCCAAGGCTGTAAGTTTGAAGAAGATGGAGCTTGAATTGCGATTTCTAATAGTTCACGTACTTCTTCATCACTTAGTTTGAAATTAGGATCATAATGACGTACTGAGCGTCTTTCTTTTGCTACTGTAAAGAAATCAGAACTATCTAAATCTTTAGGTGCCTCATTTCCAAAATCTATTTCATTCACTTTATTTAAATATTCTTCTCTATCTGATGATACTTTTGTCATTTAAATCTCTCCTTTAAAACTGTATTATTTACAGATACAGTATAAAACTTTAACTGTATAAAAGTCAACTACAGTTTATCAAAAAAAAATAAAACCGAAACAATGTTTCGATTTTATTATCTAATTTCTTTTGGTAGTAAATCAGCGACAGTCTTCCTTGCAAGACCTTCTACAAGCCAACTTTCCATTTCATCTTTTAAATTATATAAAGCTGAACGTGTTGAAGCTGTAAAGCATTCATGGCTATTCACATCTAAAAATCCTTGTGAATATGGATCAGACCTCATTGCATCATAAACATCTTTTAATGAAATTTCACTTGCATCTCTAGCTAAGTAATAACCACCATCTCGCCCTTCTTTTGCTGAAATAATCCCAGCTTTTACTAAATTGGCAAGAATTTTTCTTAAAAAGGTCGACTGTGCTTCAAGTTTTTGAGCCATCATAGAACTTGGACAAATTCCATCATGCTCTGCCAATACAAGTAAAGACTGAAGAGCAAGTCCAAACCATTTCGTACTAGAAACCTTGTCTTTCAAAAGCTTTCACCTCAAATACTAGTCTATACGATTTTTGAAAAAAGACAACCTACTTTCCGAACTCTAAAGGCAAATCAAGCATTCAAATTAAAAGAGTATAAAAAAAGAAGGCCAAAATGGCCTTCTTTCTTATGAAGCATTACTTTGCGGCAATTCTTTATTCGATAATTTTTCATTGCCCATTAAGAAAATAGAGATCATCGCTAAACCAACTGGTATTAAAGTCCACAAGAAAGTATGAGCGATTGAAGTAGCAAACACATCTGAAATTTTAGCTAAAACAGGCGCTGGAATCATTTTACTTGCCTCAGGTGTTAAGGCTTGATTGATATCAATATTTTGAGGTGCACCACTATTTCCAAGTGCACTTGAAATTTTGTCTGAGAATACATTTCTTTGAATTACACCAAACACTGTAATACCCACAGTCATTCCTAATGCACGAAGGAATGAGTTTGTAGAGCTTGCTGAACCACGGTTTTCATTATCAAAATGATGCATTGCTGCCATACCTAAAACTGAGAATGACACACCTACGCCAAGCCCCACAATAATCATATACAATACAATTTGGAATTTCGTTGTATCAGGCGACAATGTACCTAAGCATAGAATTCCTGCTAATAATAGGACGACAGAACCGGCCATTAGATTACGATAGCTAGTTTTATTTGCTAATGCTCCACCAAATGCAGCAGAAATACTTACGCTAACCATCATTGGTAATAATACTAATCCAGAATTTGTTGCCGTACCACCTTGCACGAACTGGATAAAAATCGGAATATAGATCGTTGCAGCAATAAACGCGGCACCATAAAATAACCCAACGAAATTACTTGCTGCAAATAGACGCATTTTGAACATTTCAAACGAAATAATTGGCTCTGGAACTTTTCTTTCAATGAATAAAAAGATGATAAAGAAGATAGCAAAACCACCAAATAAACTTAAAATTTGAATAGAATCCCAAGCGTACTCTTTTCCACCAAGTTCTAGAGCAAACATTAAACTAACAATACTAATGACGAATGTTGTTGCACCCCACCAATCAATTTGCTGTTTTTGATGGTTCGTAGACTCTTTATAATAAAAACTAATTAATCCAAGTGTTAACAAGCCAAACGGAATATTAATATAGAAAATAAATCTCCAATCAATATAATCTGTAATATAGGCACCAATTAACGGACCTAAAACACTAGAAAGACCAAATACTGCACCAAAAATACCGCTCATTTTCCCACGTTTCTCAACAGGAAACACATCCCAAATAATAGAGAAAGCGATTGGCATTAATGCACTACCACCAATCCCTTGAATTGCCCTGTAAATACTAAGTTGAACGATAGACTGAGCAGTACCACAAAGAATCGACCCAAGTAAAAATAAAATAATACCTAACATAAAGAATCGTTTTCTTCCATACATATCTGACAGTTTACCAAAAATAGGCATACCGGCCATTTCCGTTACTAAGTATGCTGAAGTTACCCATACAAACTGATCATAGCCACCAAGATCTTTTAACATTGTCGGCATCGCCGTAGATACAATCGTATTATCTAATGAGGCAAAAAATATACCTAATAATAATGCAATCATAACTGGAACCAATTTCGTTTCCCTTTTTTGCATTTTTCTCTCTCCTTTTAACCGCTCGAACTAAAAAATCAATCTTTATTAATATACAGTATTGCATTGCTTAAAAGACCTAAACCTATTCCAATTCCAAAACCAAGAAATCCACCAGCAATTAAATGTGATGTAAAATAGCCAACTCCTAAGCCAATTGTTAATCCTAATATAACAAATGCAGCGTAAAATATACCGACAGCCTCTTCATGTCTTAACATTTTATCATTCCCTTTCTATATTCAATTAAAAAGCATAGAAATACTTTCATTCATTTCATAGCCTACTTTTAGATAATATAACATTGTTTCGTTACTTACACAATATCCATCTCATAGAAATAACATTAGATTTTTTTAATAATCTATCTTTCACACAAATAAACACATATTTAGTAGTATTACAACTGATAGTATTCTATCTAATTCTCATTAAACTAAATGAAAGAAATCATCATAACAAGTAACAAAACATTGTTGTGTATTACTGTCGTAGAAGATCACTCTTTGGCTATCGTAATGCTTTACGATACAAGTCTCATTCGTTTAGTCTTTCTTATTCCTTACAATAAATGTCACACCAAGACCAAATCCACTGAATAAAAATAGCCATGCTGCTAGATTAAACATTAAGCGAATATCAATTGAATCAAATAATACACCTACTCCAATAATACAAAGTGCCGTAACAAAGGACGTCCAAAATAAATAACTACGATAAAATTCAGATGTTGCATTCATAAACAATCTTTTCTCTGCAAGCTTGAAAAGGGCCGTAAACCCACCGAATAACACCTGCCCAATATACACGAACTTAATATTTTCGATCGTATCCAGTGAAAAAAATAAATAACTACAGAAAAATGCATGAAGCATCATCAATAAATACGGAGAGTAACGTTCGAAAAATCTACCACCAAAGTAGACGACAATACTTAAGCTTAATGAAAAAAGCCCATACAATAAACTAAACACATCATAGCTATCTCCAATATTTCTTAAAAAGAGAACATAATACGGAAATACTAAAGAACTACTAAATCCAATCACACTTAAAATTGAGACTACTATTTTATTCATGTCTTACTCTCCATAATTCTTGTAAAAAGTATTCATAAACACGCCATTTTGATCAAATTCTTTTTTCTTATCAAAAAACTCGTCTGTTCTTGGATAAGCCAGTTTCATTTGCTGCTTTGATTGATATGGATAGTAAGGTAGATAATAAGACCCATTATGCTGAAGCGTAATATCAGTCCATTTTCGAATCACTTCTTTTGCATGTTGAATAGACCTTTGATCTCTTCCATGTTGAATGAGTACAACAAAGGCAAACATGTCATCTTTTGCATAATTCATAACCGTTTCATTATCTTTTTCAACATAACGAATTGTAATATTTAGGACGTTTAAATCTTCAAATTTTAAATACTCTCTTACATCATCGATATAAGAAACAAATTCATCAACAGGCACAAAAAACTCTTGAAGAACTTGCGTATCTTGTCGATCTTCAAACTCCATAAACTTACTTTCAGAACGCATGACATTATTACGAGTTTCAAAGTTTCCATCTAATGCATCAATAAAATAATATTGAATATCCCAAAATATATTTTTACCTTGATTAGATCCTCTAGACATTCCAAGAGCAAGCTTTGGAAAAAATGCCGATTTATCTTCTTTTAATTCTTTATCTGACTCAGTCATTTCACGAGAAGTATCCATATAGTTAATTGAATAGACTTTATCTAAGAAACTATCAGGTGCAACCGATATTCGTCCGATATGCATTTTAGCATTTTTATTGCCTAATACTTCAGTTTTAAAGTAGGAAGGATATTCATCAAATTCCATCGTACTTGTTTCGATTTTATATAGCTCATTGTCAGTAAGCTGAAGCTCTACTTCAAGAATAATACCAAATAAACCATAACCACCTAATACAAATGGAAATAATTCACTATTTTCTGTCCGACTAACTTTCTTGATGTTTCCATCTGCTTGTAATAAGGTAAACCAATTAACTGTACTAGCTAATGAATGATTTCGAAGATCACGACCATGTGCATTCACACTTAATGAGCCTCCAACTGAAAAAATCTCTTGTGACTGCGTTACCTTCAGTGCCAGATTATATGGATTAATTGCTTCTTGAATATCTCCCCAAGTTGCACCACTTTGTACAACAACAGTTTTTTTAATTGGATCAACTTTTTTCACTTTATTAAATGTTTTCATATCGATTACAACACCATCTTCGTAGTAAGTATGCCCCCCTTGACTATGGCGCTCCCCTGCAATTGATACTGTTTTATGTTGACTATTTGCATCAAGAACAATTTTTCTTAATTGCTCTACTTGCTTCCCTTTCACGATTCGATCAATTTTAGTTGGAAGTAAATGAGCTACATCATCAATCATTCCTTCTTCTAGCGAAATTGGTTTATTCCACAATGTATAAAACACGATGACAAAAACTGTTATCAAAGTGAAACCAATTGATATTTTTTTCCACAAAATGACTTTCTCCCCTTAAAGAACATAATAAAATAAAAACGCAGTAAAAAAGACGTGTTACAAAATTGTATGCACGTCTTTTTTAGTACATTAAAATGTTTTAACTAAACCAACCAATCATTCGATTTACATCTTTTTCATCTAAATGTTTAACTTTATATGTACGACCGTATTGACTAGAAAGAATGGTAATATAAATTGACTTTAGCCTTGCACGTTTTTGAAGCAAGCTTTGTTTCCCAATCAATACTTGAATTCTTTCCCGCGGTAAAATTGCTGTTGTTCTAGAAAAAAATCCAGACTGCAATATAACTGTTCGATCCAATAAAGTATAACCAGCATAACGATATCTAATTTCCCCAATAAATACACCAATGAAGACAAGTCCTAGAGCCCAAAATTGAACAAAAGGAAGCAAGACGATTGCCAAAGCTACAATGAGGAAAATAAGAATACTCCATGAATAGTAACTTTTCCTAGCTCTTTTTGGTGCTCGATGAGAAATGGCATCGTATGTAATAGAAGGAATAAAATTTGTTAAAAATTCTGGTACCTGTTTCATCTTAATAAATGGATGTAAAACATGTCTGCCATTTTCCTGGGAATCACCCATTCCAACAGCTTCTACATAAATTGTTGCATAACCAAATAATTGCCTTAAAATGCCTTCCTCAACGACTACACCTTGAATTCTCTTTATAGAAACGTTAAATTCATTTTTCTCAAAAAGACCTCTAGTAATCATTAATTGGTTTTCTTTTCTTTGAACAGTAAAATTAGCAAATTTCAAGACAAATCTTAACGTAGAAAATAACAAAGACAGTAATAAACTACCTAAAAAAAGGATGAAAAACATCATATATGTAAAAGATTGTATTTGATTATAAATTGCCTCATAAACACTGTTTGGAAGCAAGTCCTCTATTTGTGAAAATAAAGAAGCTAAAACCGCAAACGCAATTCCTACCTCGAATGACGTAATCCCTGCCAAAATAAGTTTTTTACTATCAACTTTCGCTGTAAAATCAGCTGATGACTCATCAACCAGTTCACTTTTTTCTGTGGTCTGGACATCATCTATTTTTTTCTTTTTAAATTGTAATATTTCATTCCTGAGTGCAAGTGCCTCATCCTTTGGTATTGCATTCAGTACACCTTCTGCTTTCTTCCCACCAGCAGTTTCAATTCGTACACTAACCACACGAAAAAGCTGTTGAATAAATCCAGCATTAATGGCAACAGACTGAATCCGCTCCTTTTGGATAAAAGTGTTTTCAATTACAAATAATCCAGAACGAATCCTAAATCCATCTTCAGTTACATAATAAGTAAATCTATACCATTTAATAATTGCTGAAACAACAGGAAAAACAACCAAAACAATTGCGAACAAATATTGAAAAATAGACCCCTTATCACCTGAAATGAATAATATAATGAATGGAATAATAATATTTCTAATTTGTTCAATTAAAACTGATAAAATGTATGCTGGATGTTGTCGCTTTGGCTCATACATCATCATCACTGATCCTTGCTAAGTATACGATTTTATCTCTTAGCTTCTCAGCAACATGGTGTTCTAAACCTTCAATTTCATGAGTGGTAGCTGCCGTGGAAATATTTACAGTAGATAATCCATATCTGCGAAGTAAGGGACCTACTTCAGTCGTAACATGTTGAACCCTAACCATTGGAATAATGATGCGTTTAATGATGAACATACCTTTTTGTATTTCTAGCTCATTTTCATAGATTTCATAAGCTGTATATTTCATTTTTAAAGACGGTAAAAATAAAGTTAAAAATAAAATAGCTGCCAATACAAAACCAGTAATAATCATTAAAACAAATGTAGGAAATGAAAAATATTTCATCAGAAAATAATAAATGATTGGTAGCGCCAGTAGAGAAATACTACTTAATAATGAAATAATTCTCCAAACAGACCTCATTTTCGGTGATGGTCTTTGAGATGGATCTGATCTCATTTAATCACCTTTTCTATCTCATTAATATCTCACTTATTATATAATAACATGAGACAAGCTTTTCACAAACCTCCTATTTATCGACAAAACATAATAAAATGTTTAGAAAATTTGTTAAAAAACGCTTAAAAAGATGATTAATTTCTACAACAGGATACTCTCATTATGTGGAGCATAGGGTAAATCTCTTAGGCGATTTACACCTGTTGGATTTACACCTGTTGGATTTCCCCATCAAGAATCTCCTACGTACATTAGTCACTCCCAATTGTGAACAATAATATCTTTATTTACAAAAAGTGGTGCACCTGTCTTATCTATCACATCACGTATTGTGTAAGGTGCCATTACTTCATTAAGCCATAATTCTCTACTATCTTTTTTCACTTCAATGACAGCCATTTCTGTAATAATTAAGTCAACACATTTAGGAGACGTTAGAGGTAGACTACATTTTGAAACAATTTTGGGTTCGCCATTTTTATTTGTATGATTCATTAGAACGATCACTTTTTTCGACTTTTGTGCTAGGTCCATTGCGCCTCCGATGCCTGGTACTCTTTTACCTGGAACAATCCAATTGGCTAAGTCTCCATTTTGGCTGACTTCTAATGCACCTAACACTGTTAAATCTAATAAACCCCTACGAATGATGGCAAAAGCAATACTGCTATCGAAATAACTTGAACCAGGAATTAGTGTGACAGGTAGACCTGCTGCATTGCACAAATTTCCATCTTCCTCCCCCTTCTTAGGAGTCGGTCCCATCCCTAACACACCGTTTTCAGCGTGAAACATAACTGATGCATCTTTTGCTAAATAGTTTGGAATAAGTGAAGGAATACCAATACCAAGATTTACAATCATACCGTTTTTTACTTCTTGTGCTGCTCGTTTGGCCATGACTTCTCGAGCAGTTATTTTTCCCAGACCCACTTCCAATCCACTCCTTCCGATTGAACAATATAATGAACGAATGCGCCTGGAACAATGATTTCCTCTGGGTCTAGTGCACCTAAAGGAACGATTTCATCAACCTCTACAATCGTAATATTCCCAGCCATTGCCACATATGGGTTCGAATTACGGGCACTTTTGTCGAAAACTAAATTACCAAAAGGATCAGCTTTTTTCGCATAAACAATTGAAACATCTGCATTTAAAGGTGTTTCCACTAAATATTCTTTACCTGATACAGTAACTCTTTGTTTATTGATATCTATTACACTATCAATTCCAATATCGACTAGTACACCACCCAATCCTACACCGCCAGCTCTTACCCGTTCGATAAACGTTCCTTGAGGACTAAATTCAATATCTAAAGTACCATCTGTCATTTGTTTACCAGCATTTGGGTTTGATCCAATATGAGTTGTAATCATTTTGCTGACCCTTTTTGCAGTAACTAGCTGCCCAATACCTACATCTGGAAAACCTGTATCATTTCCTATTAATGTTAAATTTTTGACCCCTTTTTCTAAAATGCCTTTTATCAAAGTAGGAGGATTACCAATTCCCCCAAAGCCGCCAAACATAAGTACCATATCATCTTGAAAGAATGACAAAGCTTCCTCAATACGAATTATTTTCCCAAATGTATTGATTTGCATTAAATGACCCCTTTCACATACTGAGATAATTCATGAAATACCTCTTTTAAAACATTCAATAATTCATCAACTTGTTGCTCTGTGATCACAAGTGGTGGCGAAAGTAAAAAACTATTTTCCAATCGTCCATTCGGTCCACTTACAGCTGGATAAAGTAAAAGTCCTTTATCTCTCGCAATCTTAATAACTTGGTTTGTTAAACTATGTTTCTCAAAAACATTTTCATCGAGCTCAATTCCAATTAGTAATCCTTCACCGCGCACATCAAATATGAATGGAAATTGCTTTTTCCATTCTTTTAAAGTATTCATTATTTTCTTACCTTGATTTTTAGCATTTTGGACTAGATTATTCTTCTCAACATACTGTAAAACAGCTAATGCCACACTTGCAGAAAGTGGATTCGCACTAAATGTATGACCACTCATGACAAGTCGGCTACCTTCAATAATTGGCTGCATGACACGATCACTAGCAACCGCAGCAGCAATAGGTGTGTACCCTGCAGCCAAACCTTTTCCTAACACTAAAATATCAGGTACACAATTCCAATGCTGCATACCAAACATTTCTCCTGTTCTACCTATTCCAGTCATTACCTCGTCTGCAATAAACAACACATCATGTTTTGTACATATTTCTCTAATTTTTTCGTAATAGCCTTTTGGCGGAGTTAATGCTGCACCCGCTGCACCAACAATTGGTTCTGCGATAAATGCAGCTACATTTTCTGCTCCTAATTTTTGGATTGTCCGTTCAAGCGAAGTAGCACATAATAGTTCACATTTACCTTTTTCTAAACCGTATGGACAACGTTTACAATACGGCGCTTCAACCATTGGGTAATCCTCAAGTAAACTAGTAAACCGTTTTCTTCTAAGGGGGTGACCTGACATGGATAACGCACCAATTGTAATACCATGGTAACTCATCATTCTTGAAATGATTTTTGTTTTTGTATGCATGCCTCTTTCTTGAAAATGCTGAATGGCCATTTTCATAGCTGTTTCTGTTGCTTCTGTACCACTGTTGACAAAAAAACTCCAGTTTAAATCACCTGGGGTTAGCTCACTTATTTTTTTTGCTAGATTTTCAGCTGCATCACTAGTAAACTGCAATCTATATACAAATGCCACCTTTTTTGCTTGACCAACCATTTCATCAATTACTTCCTTTACACCATGCCCAATACTTGCAGCCACAGCACCTGATGAACCATCAATATATTTTTTTCCTTGCTTGTCCCATAAGTAGATTGATTCACCTCGATCAATTGTTGGATAGATTTCTCCTACAAGCGGTTTGATTAAATATTCTCGCTTTGCCACACTACTCCACCAACTTTCATTTCATGCTTATTACTATATATAGTTGAGCGTGTAAAAAGTTAGACTAGAAAAAGAAAATACGCTCACTTAAAGGAAAGCATAGACAATCATTTTTTAATGGAACAAAAAAATAGCCTAGAGACTAGACTCTAAGCTATTTTTGTTTTATATATTATTTTTTATTTCCAAACTTCATCATGACTCGATGACTTATTTTCGGGAATAGGGAGTAAATCTTTGCACCAATTCCCATCCATGAAGGTAAATCAACATCATGTATATCATGACCAATTAAAGAGATAACCTTTGATGCAACTTTTTCAGGGTCTAGCATCATTTTCCGAACAGATTTTGCATAAGAACCTGATTCGTCGGCGATTTCAAAAAATGGTGTATCCATTGGTCCAGGATTAACATTGGTGATGAAGATCCCATCTTTTTCAACTTCCTGACGTAAAGCATTACTAAACCCAAGAACTGCATGTTTCGAACCAGCATAAGCAGCTGCTTTAGATGTAGCCACTTTACCTGCTAAAGATGCAATATTGATAATATGTCCCTTACCTTTTAGCTTCATTGAAGAAAGGGCCAGCTTAGAGCAGCACATTACGCCAAAGACATTCACTTCAAACATTTGCTTCATATCTTGGAGTGACATCTGTTCAACAGTTTGAAAAAGACCATATCCGGCATTATTTATTAAAACATCAATTCCGTCAAACTGATCTTCAATTTGATGGAATGCATCATATACTAGGTTTTCATCTGTCACATCTACGACAAAATAATGACATTTAACGGGATACATTTCTTCTAGCTTTGTCTTTAAATTTTTCAGTTCTTCTTCTCTTCTTGCAATCAGAACAACATTTGCACCTTCTTTTGCTGCAGAAAATGCTAAGTCTTTACCTAGACCACTAGATGCTCCTGTAATAACGATTGTTTGGTTCCTTAACCTCAAACATTTCCACCTCAATTACTGACTGAATGCTCATTCGCTTTATAAACAAGTATACCATCATTTCTTTCATCTAAACGAATATATCCTAGATTCTCTAAATAATCTAGTTGACCAATCGTTTCAGATAAAGTGAGTGATAGCTGTTTTTCATAAATTTTTGGAAATAACATCTGACATACTTCAAAAGCTGTTAATGGTTGCTTCCTGATCATTTCTAATACTTTTTCTGCTCTAGCTCTTTGTTTTTCTAATCTGATCTCGACTAAACCTTTTACATCAGTAACTGGCTCGCCATGTCCTGTATACAATTTCGTAATCGGTAACTCAGCTATTCTTTGTAAAGAATGATTATACTGAATTAAAGGCTTTGGTCGTTCAAGTTCACCTTCTAATGGTGGTTCAAGTAATGGATTTGATGACACCTTATCGAGTAATAAATCACCACCAAATGCAATCCCATCATCTTCACTAAATAATGCAATATGTGAAGTTGCATGTCCTGGTGTATAAAGTACTTTGACATTAAATAAACTTTCTAGCTGATCGCCTTCACTAATTACATCAGTTAATGAACGTTTGCATGAGTAAGGGATTTTTTTAATCGAACGAGGCATTTTTTTTACAAATAGATCTGGAACACCATATTTTCTTGCGTTATCAATAAAATATTCGTTGTAGTAGTCTAAAAAAGTTTGTTCTTGTGTAAGATATGGTCTATTTCGTTCATGCCCTAAAATCTTTACATCCTCTTTAAATACTTCAAGAAGTCCTGAATGATCTGGATGATGATGTGTTAAGATGACTTGTTCAATATCACTTAAATCGTAACCAATTGACTTTACACCACTTTTTAATGCTTCTAAAGTTTCAGGTGTATTTGTTCCGGTATCAATTAAAGTTAATAAATCACCTTCTACTAAAAAAACATTTACTGTTTTCATCGCATACGGAACCGGAAGGGTAATACTGTGGATTTTATTAGTAGGAATCATGTAATGCCTCCTTATGTGAATCTATATAAATATATTCTAATATACAAAAGATGAATGACAAACTAAGAATTTACCTATTTAACTATTAACTATTAACTATACTCCATTTTAATCAACTTATCTAAAATAATAAATCATCTTTCACAAAATTAATTATATCTTTTCCCTTAAAGGTAAGGTTATTGGAAAATGATATCGATTTTTAATACCTATATACATAACTTTTTATGCGTGAGGAAAGCCAGCATTTAGGGCATATGCATTTGTATGAGTTAGAACGCGTCTCTTTCGTCTCGCCTTTTTAAGTTTTATTAACTTTTTTATAGATTGTTATGTTTCAAAAGTAAACGTCTTTCATTTCAATAAACAAATAGAATAAAGATTTAATTAAATTATCATTAAAAAACATTAACATCGCTTAAAAAACAAATAAAATTAATTTTTTAGACGTTGTCAACAAGGAATATACAAATCATTTCTCTAATATAAATATCTATTACAATATAGGTGAGGTGAAATGTAATGTTTCTTGGAAAAGTTGCGTTTATCGGTGCAGGTAGTATTGCAGAAGCATTAATAGTTGGATTGCTAGATAGTGGCTATCTTGAAAGTGATCAAATTGCCATTACAAATAAAGAGGATCTTGAGCGTCTTGATAGTTTACATACCAAGTATGGCGTATTAGCTACTTCTAACAGACAGCTTGCGATTACAGGTGCAAGCGTTGTGTTTTTAGCTATGAAGCCAAAGGATGTCGGAGCAGCACTTGAACAATGTAAGGATTTAATCAATGAGAAACAACTTATCATTTCATTAGTTGCAGGTGTCTCAATTAATACGATAAGACAATTACTAGGTAAAGAATCGATAAATATTGTAAGAGCCATGCCTACAACATCCTCATTAGTTCGAAAATCAGCTACTGCTATTTCATATAGTGAAGACCTGCCATTTGAAAAAGCGCAAATCGCAAAACGATTATTTGAACGTGTAGGAATTGTAGCAAAAGTTGAGGAAAACGAATTACACGCAATGACAGGATTATTTGGTAGCGGACCTGCCTATATATATTTTGTAGTTGAACAATTTGAAAGAGCAGCGATGTCACTTGGTATCCACCGAGATATTGCAAAACCATTTATTCAGCAAACATTACTTGGTTCAATTTCAATGCTACAAGAAACAAATAAATCGCCACTGACCTTAAGAAAAAAAGTTACTAGTCCAAACGGAACAACTGAAGCAGGTGTCTCTGTATTAGAAGACCGCGAAGTCGCTTCATCATTTTTAAATTGTTTTATTGAAGCAACTGTTCGTTCAAGAGAAATACAAGAGGAATATGAAAAAATATTAAAAATTTAATAAGCTTGTCATGACTCTGCTCTTTAGGTAATAGAATGATACAGGTAACTGTACGTTGTCCTAAGGAGGAGAGTTTAATGATGAAATTAACAAACAACAGGGTATTACGGGCTAGTATTAAACGTATTCTCATCACAATTGCATTAATCGTTACACTTATCATTCTAATAGGGTTTATCACAATTAGTTATGTTGTTGGGAATTCAATGGTAGAACCAAAAACCAACTCTAAAACCTATTCCCAATTTGACACAACTCTCCTGGTCATCAAAAAGGACTTCATTACTAAGTTAGATTCAATTAACCAATCTATTAATGCATTTCTAAATAAGAATGACCACTAGATGTGGTCATTTTGCTTTGTTGAAATATAAACTTTCTATAAAAAGTAATATTAGTTTGATTTCCACTACAGGATGCTCTTTTTTTAGGGGCGAGACCTGAGCCTCCTCAAAAAAAGTAGGCGACGTCCTGTCGTAACGCACTAATAATTGCGTAATATGGTTTCATTTTTAAAATGAACTTTCACTCAATAAAAAATAGTTTTAATCATTAATTAATCAAAAATGAAAGATAAAAAAGCAAGGTAATAAATACCTTGCTCCAAATCATATGTGTTAACTTTTAACGGATACTTCCTCATGAATAATATGAAACTCTTTTTTAAGAATGGCTTCTTTTAACTTTTTGTAGTGTTCTTCACTAATTGTTGGAGGAATTGTTATTAAAATTCTTCTATATACTGAATCACTATCTAAAGTAATACAGCTTTTTACATTTGCATATTTGTTTACAATATTTGCTAATCTAGATAAAGCACCAACATGCTCCATTGTACTAACAGTTAATGAATAACCACCATCTTTTAGTCCCCATGCTTCCTCTAATAGTTCAAATACAGTTTTATGTGTTAAGATACCAACAAACTCGTTTAAATCATTTACTACAGCTAAATATGGAAATCTTTTAATTGTAAAGAATACTTTAAAGAAAGGTGAATCCTCAGAAATCGGATCACATTCTTTTCGCACAAAATCATTTACCGTTTTTCCATGTAAAGAGTCATTTTCTACTAAATACTCAGCTAAATCTACTCTATATAGGTTACCAACATATTGCTTATCATCTTCACTTAGTACTGGAATACAACGATAGTTTGTTTTCTTTAGTAGTTCCCACGCAAATTGTGCCTCTGTTGACACCATACAATGTACTACTTCATGTTTTTTTACGATATTTCCTTTAATTCTCACTTTATCCCTACTTTCGTTCATTTACTTACTCATATTGTTTTATATTTTTTACAAAGAAACTTCTTTAACATTTAAAGAATCTACGATCCTCAAGTCAAATAGAATCCTTGTTTCCTAATACATTCGCTCTTTTTGTCAAAGTACCTCTAACTTCAGATACGAGTTAGCAAATATTTATTAAAATGACATTAGAGTATACACAACATGTTAATTATATTGACTTAATAAGGATTTCATTCCATGAAAATATTACTTATTCTATTTTATCATGTAAATTATTTTCCATTCCTAAGAGAATTGACTTTTTTATGAATTTATTAATATGAGAACTAAAAAAAATCACTTATAAAAAGTGATTTCTCTGTACGGAAATAGTAAAAACTTACACTATTTATATAAAATATCGTCTTTCAATGAGGCAACTTTTGTGATAGCCTGATCAATATCACTTTCACTTACTCCAAAGTGCGCTAATGCATCCTGTAAATGTTTTGCGATTGCATTAAAATGCTCAGGTTGGAGATTCATGCCCTCGTGTGCCTTGGCCATAGATTTCCCCGAATATTGATTAGGGCCACCTAATGCAAAGCTTAAAAACTTCGCTTGATGCTTTCTTTGTTTTTCCATATCAGTATGCTCAAAAAAATGACTTACTGTTTTGTCTTTTAGTACTAATTCAGAGTAAAAGTAATCAACTACTTTCGAAATAGCATCTTCTTCACCAAATTTTTCATATAGTGTCTGTCCCAAAAGAATCATTCCTTACATTTTAAGATAGATTTATTGTCCCCTGATTGTAATTAACTATTCAATGATTCTTATATTCTCAATCAATACTTCCTAGGGTCAAAATTGCTTAGAAAAACAATCTATATGCACAAAAAAGAGAAGAGATTTACTCTCTTCCCTTTTCTATTAAGCTTCTTGTTTAAAAGTATTTTTTAAATCCTTTTTTAATTGTTCAATTTTATAATCAAATGTTTGAAGGTCAAATTCTGAACGAACACGAAGCTCTAAATCACGAATTTGCTTTTCAAAATAGTTGAAATCAATTGATGGCATTTTACTGTTTAGTAAGTGGTGAGTTTCATTGATTTTCTTTGTTGCGTGCGCCATATTTTGACGAGACATTAAATCAAACTTTTTTGTATGAAGCTCTTTTAACTTTTTTTCAATTTGATCAACTTGCTCATGCATAAAGTTAATTTCTTCTTCTGTTTTAGTAATTAGTGCAGCAAATTTTTCTGCTTGCTCTTTATAAAAAGCAAGGTCCTCATTTGCACGCTTCGTTAAGTCTTCTACACCAGCTTCAGTAGCTACTTGTAATTGTTCTTCACGTTTTGTTACCATTTGAAGCGCACTTTCGCGTTCTACCTGGAATTTCGTACGTAGTGAGTAGTGTCTTTCTAGTAAACCTCTTACTTTACTTAATTCGTTTTCTGATTGTTTGATAAAATAATTTAATTGAGAAATTGGATTTTTATGCTCTTTTTCATCTAAAATTCCGTGTAAGTCTGCAGAGATTTGATCTTTAATACGAGTAAATAAGTTTTTCATGTTCAACACTCCTCTTATTTTAATGGTTTAAAGTTTTCATCATAAATGTTAAATTCATCTTCTTTAAAGCTTTTTTGGTTTTTATAATCCTTATATAGGTAATAAAGTAACACAGCCGCTGCTACTCCTATTAATGAAGGAAGACCACTTATTGCAATCGATAATCCGATTAAACCAATAATCGCCCAAACTATTTTCATAAAGATTGAATCTGTTTTCATAAACTTTTTAAAACTGTAATACGTAATCAGTAACCCAAGTCCTAATGCAATTAATCCACCTAAATTCGCTAAAGCAACACTAATTAATATTAGTACGAGGATAAACATTAAAAATTTTTTCATGCCCTCGTTCGCCTCCTTTCAACTTATACTCCTATCTTATACAAGTTTTTGCGTATGAATAATGGCCTGAGGAATGGTTTTATATCAGACTTAAGAAGTAGAAGAGCTGTTTTTTACTTATAAATAGACAATTGTTAGGCTCACTTCTACTCATAATTGTTTTAAATGCCTACGCAAACATCTACCTCTTCCAATTTTTAAAAGTATATTTAAAATCACACAAAAGCTCATGAATCTGAAACTATAATGACAAAAGAAGATTACATCGGAGGGGTCGAGACTCCTGTTGGAAAAGCGGTAAGGCTATAGTCCCCGCAGGGAAAGTAAGGTAGGCATGCTAAAACCACGACTACCTCTTTAAACGCAGGCAAGGTCCACTTTCTATGGACCCGAGTTGTAATCAACTATCGCATACTTAAAATCAACAATAGTTTCAAAATAATAAACAAAAAACCAGTACATTTTAGAATCATCTAAAATGTACTGGTTTTTACATTAAAATTTTGGAAGTTTAACTCCTGCCTTTAATTCCAACAATTGTGATACCGTTACAAATTGATATCCTTGTTTTTGTAAAGCAGGCAAAATTTGCTTTAGGGCGTCAATCGTTTGTGTTCGATCGCCACCATGATCATGAAATAAAACGATATCACCTTTTCTCGTATCTTTTAACACATTCGAAACAATTTTATATACACCTGGATTAGACCAATCAAATGTATCTTGATGCCAAGACCACATTACTGTTAAATAGCCAAGCTCATGTACTGCGTTGATTGAACGTTCACTGTAATATCCAAATGGTGGTCTGAATAAAACAGGTTCCACGTGTGTAGCATTAATGATTGCTTGATGTGTTTTTTCAAGCTGATTTCTAATTTGTTCGTCAGATAAGTATTGAAGCCTGGCATGACTAAATGTGTGATTCGCCACTTCATGTCCTTCTTCAATCTCTCTAAGTGCAACCTCTGGATATCTAGTAACTCTCTCACCAATTAAAAAAAAGGTTGCCTTTGCATTATACTTTTTCAATAAATCTAATACTTGTGGTGTGTATAAATCATTTGGGCCATCATCGAAAGTAATTGCAACCACTTTTTCTTTAACAGGCACTTCCCAAATCGCAGTACCTTGCTTCTCATAATAATATCGATTTTTACTTGCAGCACTTACATTACTTGAAATACTTAGTAAAATTACACAAAATAAAAGGATAACTTTTAACAGTTTCAAAGCCCCGACCTTCCCTTTACACATAATAACTATATCATGTCACTAAAGTGGTCTTTTATGCGTTTTATACAATCATATTTAAACTCGGGTTATATCAAATTCATCAAAATCATTTGCTATAAAAGTGTTTTCAAAAATCGAACGTGCCTCATGTAATAATGTATTTGATAATTCACCTTGGTATCTAGCACTAATATGTGTTAAAAACAAAGTATGAATTTTTTCTTCTTTTGCAACGGTCGCTACTTGTGTGCTTGTACTATGAAAATAGTCGAAAGCATGCTTTGTTTCTTCATCGGCAAATGTAGATTCATGTACAACTACATCCATCCCTCTTGCAAGTAACTGACTTTTTTCTGTCATACGTGTATCACCTGCAATCGCAACTTTTCGTCCTTTTTTAGAAGAACCGATAAAATCATTTCCATTAAGGACTCTACCATCTTCTAGTGATACAGTTCTGCCTTCTTTTAAAAGTTTATAAATCGGACCCGGCTGTATGCCTTGTTTTTTCAATTCAGAAACATTTAATTCTCCTGGTAAATCCTTTTCTATTATCTGATAACCAAATGACTGAACCCCATGCTCAAGTTCAATTGCATTGACTAAAAATGTATCATCCTCAAAAATGATTCCTTCTATTATTTCCTTAAATTGAATTGGATATTTTAAATATGTACCACTTATTCTAAAGCTAGTTTCAACATACTCTTTAATTCCTTTAGGTCCATAAATCGTTAATAAATCTTCTCCACCTAAAAAAGTTCTGCTACTCAATAAACCGGGTAATCCAAAAATATGATCACCATGAAGATGAGTGATGAATATTTTCTCAATTCTTCTTGGGCGAATATTCGTATGTAATATTTGATGCTGAGTCGCTTCACCACAATCAATCAACCACGTAGTTCCTCTTTCTTCAAGTAGCTGTAATGCGATACTCGTTACATTTCGTCCTTTTGATGGCATTCCTGCTCCAGTTCCTAAAAATACAAGCTTCACGCTCATGCCTCCATCTAAATCATTTCTACTAGTTACAGTACCATTTGTTACCTGAAAATGCCAACACTTTAAAGAATGATTTATACATAAATTGGGAAATTTACACAATAGAGTTTTAAATATAAATTCATGGAGGATTCCAATGGAAAAAAAGTTTTTCCAACTAGTTTCATTTACTACGATCGCCAGTCTTATCTTCGTAGGCTGTAGTAATCAAAATAATAATGTTAAAGAGTTGAATAAAAATAAGGATGTAAAGATAGGAATCGTCACAAATAAAACTGGTATAAAAGACCATTCATTGAATCAAGCAGTTTGGGAGGCAATTGAGAAAACGAGTAAAAAACACGGTTGGAAGGAGAATAAGAACTTCAAGAATTTAAATGCAAAGTCAGAGGACGATTATCAAAAGCATTTAAAGAAATTTGCAAAAGAAGATTATGACCTCATATTTGCTGTAGGTTATCCATTTAAAGAACCGCTTAAAAAGGTAATCAGTAAAGATGAAAAAAATGATTATGTATTAATAGATGCAATCGTTGAAAAGCCAAATGTAGTCAGTATTACATTTCATGAGGAACAATCCTCCTTTTTGGCAGGAATCGTTGCAGCGATGTCAACTAAGTCTATGAAAGTTGGATTTATAGGAGGGTCTAAAGGAAAACTGATTGAAAAGTTTGAGTACGGTTTTAAAGCAGGAGTAAAGTCGATTGACCCAAAAATAAAGGTTATTTCAAAATATGCAAAAGCATTTGATCAACCAGAACAAGGGACGAAATTAGCTTCAACAATTTACTCTGCAGGTGCAGATGTTATATATCAAGCAGCTGGCGTGACTGGATTAGGCGTATTTTCAGAAGCGAAAAAGTTGAAGAAAAATGGTCAAAAAGTTTGGGTTATTGGTGTAGATCGTGACCAGTATAAAGAGGGGTTACCAGAAAACGTAACACTTACATCGGCAATAAAGGATGTAGATAAAGCAATTGATGAAGTAATCACAAAAACCCTTAAAGGTAACTTTCAAGGTGGAAGAATTTTAAGATTTAGCATAAAAGATCATAGCGTCCGATTATCAGATGAGGATAAAAATTTAAATAAAGATATAAAAGAGCAAATTTCTTTATATGAAGATAATATAAAATCAGGTAAAATTGTCGTTCCCACTACTAAAGAAGAATTCGACAAATTCTCACCGGTTAAACCGGAAAAAGAAGCAACTAAGAAAAAAATAAAAGTTATTAAATAATAAAATACTTCGATTATTAAAAACTCTTTGTCCAAAAACCTTGTCATTGTGCATATAGTATATTACCAGCAAATAAAGGTAAGGTGTTATACAATGACATTACATGATTTTTTCTTATTACTTTACTGTTTCATTATATTTCTTTCTGTACCAATTGGTTATCGTTATGTGTCTACAAAAACAAGGAAAACCGGTGAATTCTTACCTTATTTAGTTAGTTCGCTAGCATTCGTTTTAGCTGATGGTATAATCTCTATCTTAATTTGGATTGTTTTGACCTCATCAATGGACACTTTTATGTATTTAGGTGGTCTACTGACTGGCATGATTTTTACATCATTATGCGGATTTTTACTATTAATTGTCCTACTTTTAAGACGTAGTGCTTTCCTAGAAGATTACGAAGAGCTTTCAAACAATAAAGAACCAATGAATGAAGATCCCATTGACCATTCAATTATGAAGAAATAGAGTCATTTGCACTCTATTTCTTTTTTGTTTGCTATTTAAGTACATATAAATTGTGATTTTCAAACAATTATGTTTATACTTTCATTAATAGATTTAGGAGGTTTATGATAGTGAAAGTTACCGTTTATTCTGATTATGTATGTCCTTTTTGTTATTTAGGGAAACACCCTTTAGAAGAAGCACTGAAAGAAGTCGAAAATGTTGAGGTAGAATGGAAACCGTTCCAATTACGCCCTGAAGGATCAGAGCCATTAAGTCCTAATAGTTCATATATTCAACAAGGATGGAAGTTTGGCGTTCAACCACTTGCTGAAAAATTAGGAGTCGAAATGATTTTACCAACAATGGATCCACATCCTTCTACTAAAAAAGCTCATCGTGGCTTCCTTTTTGCAAATGAGCGTGGTAAAGGCTCTGAATATGCACAAGCTGTATTAGCTGAATTTTGGACAAAAGGAAAAGAAATCGGCGATGAAAACGTATTAGCTGATATAGCTGAGAATCTTGGACTTAATCGCTCTCTATTTATTGAAGCTGTTTCAAGTACATCTTATGATCAATCAATTCAAAATCCATCATTTATCAATGCTGTACCTTCTTTTATTATCGGGGACACTGTTTTACAAGGTGTGCAAAGTAAAGAAGCATTTATTAAAGCATTAAATAACCAAAAACAAGTTGAACAGTCTTCATTAAGCTGTGATATTGATGGGAACTGCTAGAGGTGTATTTTCTACACCTCTTTTTTATTTTCACTTGAAGCAACTTTGTCTCACTTGATTCCAGTCAATTTCGTATGGATTCCCGCTTATGCACTTTCTCGTCTCACCATTCATCATTTCTTGTTTTTTTAATGATGCTGACAGAAAAAAGAAATAACCATGGCCACTACCGTCATAATAGTAAGGTTTTATTTCCATTGACTCACCTCCAGTACTTTTTCACTATTCTTATTCGCCCTCCTAAAGAACTATCCCTTTTTGTTTTCTGAATTTTCTAATACTTTTGTCACAATAATAAAAAAATCATTCATTTTATTGAATTCAAATCTCACCTTTAATAAATGCATTTTTCTTACTATAATGAAAATAAATCCATTTTTGAAAGGTGTTTTTACTTATGATTAAAGTTGGTATTATTGGTCTTGGAGCAATCGGTCAACGATTAATCCCTTTATTTTTAAACAATCCAGAAATAAAAATCGTTGCGATTTGTGATACGCTTGAAGAAAGATTACAGGAAATTGCTAATCAGCTTGACACAGTTCATAAGTATACGAATCACAAAGAGATGCTTGCAGATTCTGAATTAGATTTAGTTTACGTTACTGTTCCTCCAAAATATCACCATACTGTCGTTTCTGATGTGATTGATAAGGGTATTAACGTTTTATGTGAGAAACCGTTAGCAAACTCTACTGAAGAAGCACTTAGTCTTTATCATCAAGCCAAAGAAAAAGGAATTCTTCATGCAATGAATTTCCCATTAAACTACAGCCCAGGAAGTAAAACATTCGCAGCTCTTATTAAAGATGGATATGTAGGAAAATTAAGAAGAATCGAATTAAAAATGCATTTTCCAAATTGGCCAAGACCTTGGCAACAAAATGAATGGGTAGCAACAAAGGAACAAGGTGGATATGTTCTAGAAGTAGGCGTACATTATATTCAACAAATTCAAAAGATTTTTGGAGATATGAAAGTAATACATAAAAGTATACAGTACCCAGACGATCCTAAAGCATCAGAGATTGGAATAATCGCAAGCTTAGAATTAAGTGACAAAACCCCAATTTTAATGAATGGACTAAGTCAAATTGCAGGAACTGAAGAAATCAAATTTACTGCATATGGAACTGAAGGTACATTATCTTTAGTAAACTGGGCGGATGTTGAAGGTGCTAAAATCGGTGATCCAATTCAAAAGATTGAAATAGATCAATCTTTAAATGATTCATTAATTACGAATCTTGTAAAAGCGCTAAAAGGTGAAGAAGCAGTCATTATTGACTTTGCTAAAGGGTATGAAGCACAAGTTGTATTAGAAGCTTTAAGAGGCTAAAAATGACACAAGTAAATTTTCACGAATTAGATGAAATAGCTGAAAAGGAACTGTCTTTCGCAGTCATAATGGCAAGATTTAATGAGAAATGGATTTTTGTAAAACATAAAAATAGATCTACATGGGAAATCCCTGGAGGAAAACGAGAAAAACATGAATCAATCATTGAAGCAGCCAAAAGAGAATTAAGTGAAGAAACTGGTGCAATAAAGTTTCACATTAAATCCCTTTGTATTTACTCTGTCAGTGTTCATCAAACTCAAACATTTGGACAGTTATTCTTTGCCGAAGTTGATCATATAGGCAAATTGCCTAATTTAGAAATAGCTGAAATTGAATTCTTTGATGAAATTCCAAAGAATCTAACTTATCCCCTTATTCAACCTTTTCTAGCAAAGAAAGTAGAATACTTACTAAAAAATTGAAGGTAATCTAGATAAATAAAAAATAGTGCAGCCCAAATTGGTTGCACTATTTTTAACTTATTTATTTAACTGGAATCCATATTTCAGAATAATAATCTTCACTGAATGGATTGCCTTCTGGATACATTTCAAATTCTGGAATTCCTGCGTGTTCATAGCCACTACCTGGAAACCACTCAGAAAAAATTTGTTTCCATGCCTTCTGCATCGCGTGAGGCATTGCACCGTTTACAGCAAAGACAGCCCATTTAGAAGCTGGAATTTCATGATGCTGGAAACGCTCTGGTGCGTTACCTTCATATTCAGTAGCTACCCAATAATCAAGAAGATTTTTTTCTTTTTGGTTTTGATCCATTGTACAGACACCTAAAACCCCTTTTATCTGACCATTGTTTAACTCATATAATTGGTCACTCGTACCGTTAGCATTCACTTCTACCCATAATTTTGGAATCTCTTGTTGCTGCTGATCATTTAAACATGAAAATTCTTTTTTTACACCAATAATTTGAAAACGCCCTTTTTCTACAATATTAAATTGCACTGGTTCTGCTCCCTTCAAACTCACCTGTATGACTAGGCGGTTATATGATTTTAAATTGCCGATAAATTTTCTTGCTTCGCTTGGTGTAACACCATGTTGTTTGCGAAATGCTTTTGTAAAAGCTTCAGGAGAGTCATAACCATACCTTAAGGCAATATCAATGATTTTATTGTCAGTAGTTGTCAGTTCTTTTGCAGCTAATGTTAATCTTCTTCTTCGTATATATTCTGCAACATTTATATCAGTCAAGATTGAAAATGTCCGTTGAAAATGAAAAACAGACGAATTCGCATGTCTAGATATCTCTTCAATCGATAAATCTTCAAGTAAATGTTCCTCTATAAAATCAATCGCCTTTTGTAATGATTCAACCCAAGCCATGTGACTCACTCCCTTACATACATGCTATCAATTTATTTACATGCCATCCTGTCTTTTTATGCTTTCATTTGACAGGTCTCTCGATTATTCTTTCTATTCTATTAAAAATCTCTTCTTCATTTTTCTTGAATGTAACGTAACAAGTGAAGAGCCTACATCATCCTGCTTTTCTATTCATTCACAAACTATGACAAAGATTCACCTTTATTTTTTGCAACTGATAAAATCACTATCGTAAATATAATGCACAATGATCCGATCCAATCAACTACCCCAAATTCTACCTTGAGCCAAATAACAGATAGAACGGCTGCTGATAATGGTTCAACACTTGCTAGTAAACTAGTTTCTGAAGCAGTGATATATTTTAGGCTTTCTAAATAACAATAAAATGCAATTAAAGTACCAAAAATAACAATAAAAATGACTGCAAAATATGAACTAATTGACCAATGTCCCACAAATTCCCAAGGAGGATTTATGAAGCTAAAACTTATGCCCCCAATTAACATTCCCCAGCCAACAATCATTGTCGATCCCCATTTTTTTAGTAGGTTTTGAGGTTGTAAGGTATAAAATGCTAATGCAAATGCAGAGCCAAGTCCCCAAAATAGTGCCCAACCAGTAATAGACAGTTCATTTATATTTCCATGAGTTACTAAAAGAAATGTACCTACAAGTGCTAAAGCGACTGCAAGTAACTCTTTATATGTAGGGATTTTTTTAAAGCGAATGGCTACATAACAAGTAATCATAACCGGAGCTAAATATTGCAATATAGTAGCAGTAGCTGCATTTGAGCTATTAATTGCAGCAAAGTATGTATATTGTACAGCTAGCATTCCTAATATACTAAATAAAAGTAAACTCGAAATATCATTTTTATTTTTCCAAATATCTAAGATTTTCTTTTTTTCTTTAAATCTAGCAAAGATTAATAAAATGACTCCTGAAATCAGTAACCGAATTACGACCAACCACTCAGGACTAAATCCGTTTCTTTGAAATAAGTATTGTGCAACTGTTCCAGATACTCCCCATAAAACCGCTGCAGTTAGGACAAGAAATATCCCTCTTGATCTTGAATAAGATAATGCTATTTTGTCAGAACTCATATAATCTCCCCTCAAACGAATGGCTAAGTTGAATGTAATAGAAGAATCGTAACACACTTTAAATATTCAGAAAATAAAAATCGTATAAAATGGCATAATGAATTTATCATTTTTTGATTAGAATTTTTCGTAATGGAAAAATTGAACAGTATAAGAAAGTGAAATTCGTATTTAGGAGAAATATAATAATGAAGGAAACTTATGAATGCATCATAATTGGAGGCGGTTTTGCAGGATTACAAGCTTCTATTCAACTTGGACGATATAAACGCAAAACTCTTGTGATTGACTCGAACTATGGACGCTCCACATACTGTAAAAGCTACCGTAATATTTTAGGCTGGCCAAATGGTATTAGTGGATTACAATTAAGAGAACTAGGGAAAAAGCAAGCAACTGAATATGGCATCTCATTTTTAGAAGATAAAGTTATTAACGTGGTTAAAAATAATACAAATTTTGAAATAATGACGGAAAATGGGCTAACCTTCTTTGCAAAGACAATTTTACTAGCAACGGGCCTACTAGATCGAATACCAGATATTAAACATATTTTTGATTGTCTTGGCACCACAATTTATGTTTGCCCTGACTGTGACGGATATGAAATCTCGGATCGGTCTGTATTAGTTTTAGGAGCAGGTATTGCAGGTGCTAACATGGCATTAGAAATAAAATATTGGACGAGTAAAATTACTTATATTAATCATGATGGCGAAGAAATAGATAAAGAAGTCATAAATGAGCTTTCGCAAAAAGGTATTACTTATCAAAAAGAAAAAATTATAGAAGTCGTCAAAGACGAAGATTCAAATTTTAAAGGTATTACTCTACAAAATGGTGAGTTTCTATTAGCAGAACGAGCTTTTATAGGTTTCGGTGGAAACGAAATCAATAATGAACTTGCTAAACAACTCGGTGTAGAGTTGTTAAATAATAAACATGTCATTGTAAATCCTAGAACAAAAGAAACTAATATCTCAAACGTATGGTCAGCTGGTGATCTTGTAGCACATTCCCAACAAGTCACCATTGCCATGGGTGAAGGTACTCAAGCAGCTGTATGGATTCATAAGCGTCTATTAGAATCTAAATGATTCTTTATAAAGTAATTTCTAGTTGAATATCTAAAGGCTCTTTATCATAAATTTTTTGATTTATCTCAAAAGCGTACGTACAACCAACCGACTGATAAAAATGTTGCGATTCAATTGATGGGTGTGCTGCTATATATAATTTCTTAGCACCCATCTGCTTTGCTTTTTCACAGCATAAATGAAACAATTTCTTACCAATTCCATTTTGTCTAAACTCATTAGAAACATGAATATATGGTAATTCTAAGTATTGGTTACTACTACCGAAAAATAGATTTTCAATATTAGCAAAACCTACTACTTCACCTTGATGAATAGCACTGATCACTGCCCCTCCTAATGTTAAACAATTTTGTAGAGACTGAATCACTTGTTCCTTCTTTCCATCAGTCCATTCCTCCACAAAATATTCTTCCTTTATGTTGTATTGTTGGCCATCCTTATACCAAACTTTATTTGTAACTTGATACCGATTAAAAGTCTTTAAAAATTGCAAATCCAATTCGTGTAATGATAGAAAACGATATTGTATTTTGATTTGATTTTCCATCTTCTCTCCTCATTTTGTTATGAAACATTTCCTTTAAATTGATTTTGCCATAATAATATTTGTAATTTCATATCCAATTTTCTCATAGAGCAAACGAGCAATTTTGTTATGACCAAATACATGTAATTCCATTCGATTCATTCCTAATTCTTTTGCTTTGTTATCTATTTCTTGCATTGCCTCTTTCCCATATCCATTACCTTGAAATTCATCAAAAATGACAAAATCATAAATATATCCTTCAGTTTTTCTTTGAAGTGAAGCTTGTCCTAACCAGATTACACCGACTTTCTGGTTATTTTTAAAAATTGAATAAATATAATGATTTTCAGTTTTTTCACCATTAGGCAATAAATACGTGAATTCTTTTTCAGCTCGTTCCAAAGCTTCCTCTTCAGTCCAATTACTTGAAGCAACTTTCTCCTTCGCATAACCAATGATTGCTTGCTTAAAATATTCATCGAAATCGATTTCATTTATTAGGTTTAACGTCAACATTATCCGACCCTCCTCATATTTTAAAGAGCAACTGTTCATATATTCTTTAGTTCAACAAAAAGACACTACTTCCTTTTACAGAAATAGTGCTTTATGAAAGAATTTCATACAATAGTATTTATAAGTGAGGAATTAGCAAAGTTAACATGCTTAAAAAAGACAAAACAAAGGCTAATACTGGAATAATAATTCTAATTGCAACTGAAGGAAAATCAAATCTAAAGTATGTATCAACTACACATAAATAGCTTCCTATATAAATTAGTCCAGCTAAAATACATCTGTAAATTTCATTATTGGTCAATGATTTTAAAGGCTGATGTAACAATTTTTGATCTAAATAGATATGTACTAATTCAAACATTGAAAATAGCAAAAAGTACAAAATAAATGCTTTTAAATATGTGAGCGATTTATTGTTCTCTTGTTCTTGATTAGTATGTCTTTTAAAAAAATGCTTTCTATGTCTTTCTTTTCTCGGAATAAAATGTTCATCCATTGGAGTACTTCCTTAATTAAAAATTTAAATTTATACTTTTATTTTACCTAAAAATACTTCTATTTAAAATATTTCAATATTATTTCCATTATATTTCTAAAATATAGTAAAAGATAAAACCAAATTTAACACCTCCAGCATATTTATTCTTAAAAAGTCTATTTACAGTTTGATCTTATCCAAATTATACCAAAGTTTAATTTTTCAATTGAACTTTTAGTTATAAACAATAAAAAAGGATGTGGCGTACAAAAGTACACCACACCCTTTTTTTATTTTTTTGCTCCAGTGTAAATATGAATTGCATCTCTTAAAAATTCTGCAGTACCAGGCTGGACTTTATCGTAGTAAGCTGTAAATCGTTCATCATCTACATACATTTGAGCAAGTCCTGCATGCGCTTCTTTACTGTATTGATTCCAGTAGAATGATAACCATTTTTTATGCAAATCCACTGCTTTTTGAGCTAAATCCCCTGCCGGATTCCCTGTTTTAAACGCTTCTGCTAATGTTACTTCTAACTCTTTAGAAAGTCTCGTTACTTCTTCATGTTGCTCTTGTGTCATATTTAATATTTTTTCATTTGATTTATTAACAGCTTCGTCTCCGTATTTTTCACGTACCTCTTTACCGTATTTTTTTTCATTTTCATCTATTAAATTTTGTTTAAACCCTTCAAATTTCTCTTGATCTGACATCGTTATTCTCCCTTCGTTGGATGCAATCGATTTTTCTACATTTTCGATTAATGCATCTAATTGTTTTCTCTTGTCAAGAAGTCGTTCACGATGTTCAATAAGCGCTTTGGCACCATCAAATGAAGGTGAACTAACTATTTCTTTTATATTCTCTAAACTAATCCCTAGCTCTCTATAAAACAATATTTGCTGGAGTCGATCAACTTCTGTTTGACCATATATTCGATATCCTGATGAATTAATTCTTGCCGGCTTAAGAATTCCAATTTCATCATAATATCTTAGAGTTCTAGTGCTAATTCCTGCTAATTTTCCAAGCTTTTGAACTGTATATTCCATGTGTTTATACCTCCTGACAACTTAACTTTACACCTTTACGCAACGTTAAAGTCAATTGATTTATCAAACATTTTTTCAAATTTTCATCATATTTTTGCATGCTAATAAAGATTGAACGTCAAAATAAAAGAAAAAATATCAATTGGAGGAATTAATATTCATGAGATATCTCCTCACATGTATCGTTATGATTACACTTTTATATGTTAGCTCATGTACAAAAGATAAACCAAATTCTCATTTACAGAATGAAAGCCAAAACCAAAAAAATCATGATAACCAGTATTCTTCAAACAAGGATATACAAAAGATTGAGAAAATGAATGTATCGAACAAAACGAATGCTGTAAAAACTGTTGCTCAACCAGCCTCCATTAATGTACTAATAAATAAAAAATACTTTTTACCTAAAAACTATGTACCGAAAGATTTGGTTTATCCAAAAGTTTCTTTTATTTTTAAGGAAAAAATTGAAAAACGTAAAATGAGAAAAGAGGCTGCAGTAGCTTTAAGTAAACTTTTTGCAGGAGCAAAAAAAGATAAAATTTATTTAGGCGGTGTTTCTGCCTATCGTTCCTATGTAACACAAAAAGCAGTTTTTAATCGATATGTAAAAGAGGATGGTTATGAAAATGCTAGAAAGTATAGTGCATTACCAGGCTCAAGTGAACATCAAACTGGTTTAGCGATTGATGTTAGTAGTAGTAGCGGTAAATGTGCAGCTCAAAGTTGTTTCGCTAATACGAAAGAAGCAAAGTGGCTTCAATCAAAAAGTACAAATTATGGATTTATCATTCGTTATCCAAAAGGGAAAGAATCCATAACAGGTTATAAATACGAACCTTGGCATATACGTTATGTTGGCGTTTCACTAGCAAAGCAAATGAAAAAACGTAACATTACACTAGAGGAATATTACAATGTTTATCCAGTTTCAAAATAAAAAAAATCCCCAACTGTGGGGATTTTTATTTACCTACAAAAACTTGCATGCCATTGTCTCCATTATATTGTCCGCCTCCTGGGGCAGTCACATAACAAATAATCAATTTAAATGTTTTTTTAGATGGGATATTTTCCTTAAAAGTTAATAGGAACGAATTATTATTTCCTTGTACTTTCGTAATTTTCACTTTATCATCTGTTAATGAATTTTTAGGATATACAGTATCATTTTTACCAATAGATGCAATTCCAGATGGTTTTATATCTCCACTTTGTATCCAATAATTCGAAGCCTTTGTTCCAGCATTCAAATCAGCAGGTCGGTCAAATGTAACTAATAATTGATTTGTTGATACTTGAAATAATTCCGACAACATAGGAACCTGTCTTTTCAATTGGTTGCTTACAATCGTACTTGCTTCTTCACCCTCACTAACAACTTCTGCTTTCACATCGTTTTGAGAAGGAATTTTTATTGAAATCATTAATAATGCAGTTACAATTAAAATTATTAATTTCTTCATCACATACCTCCATCATAAATTCTTTAAACACAGTATAGACTTTGATAAAATGCAAAAATTTATTCATAGAATTTTATGTATGTTCACAAATACAAATAATTAGATACCCCTACGCCTACAGAACGGGAGCATCCTGGAATTGTCATCAACTAACTCATTGTTAAATGTCAGTTTGCTACATTCAAATATTAGATAATAAAATTGCATTCTCAAGCAATTAATGGCAAACTAATGATAAATACTTCAAAGAGAGATGAATAGGTGTAAATAATGATAGAAATCAAAACTTCCACACTAAGCGACGGAGAATTTAACCGTGGCGTCTTTGCTACTCGTGATATTGCTAAAGGTGAATTATTACATGAAGCTCCAGTAATAGCTTATCCGAATGATCAGCACGAACATATTGAGAAAACATTACTTGCAGATTATGCATTCGAATATGGAATGAATCATTCTTGTATTTTATTAGGTTACGGAATGTTATTTAACCATTCCTATGATGCAAATGCAGATTACGAAATCAATTTTGATAATCATACTTTCGAATTTTATGCTTATAAAGATATAAAAAATGGCGAAGAAATATTAATTAATTACAATGGAGATATGGATAACACAGATCCACTATGGTGGGATAAAGATTATAAAGGTGATGATGAAACCAATTAATTCTTAGAATTAATTGGTTTTTTTTATAAAAATTAAGCTTCGGTAATGTACTTTTACGAACTGCTCTTCTACTTTTGATTCAATTTCCTTTTTAATTTAATAAAATAGTTATGTAAACTAAAAAACGAATCAAACTACCTGTCTAAAAGCAATTAACTTATACTAAACATCAATTCTCATAGAAACCTTTTTTTAAACATTCATTTTTAACAAAATAAAAAAAACCAAAATCAATGATTTTGGTCTATAAATTAATCGCACCATATGCTAATGCAGCAAATACAATAATGGCTGGATGTATTTTTAGTTTTTCCATTAACATAAATGTACATAATGCTATAAAGATTACTTGTAAAATTCCAATCTCCTGAATTGATTCTGAAAATGACTCATAAGTGAGTAGGCCAAGTAAAACGACAATTATAGGTTTAACATAAGATGTCATTCTCTTTACTCGAATTGATTTACGATTTTTATAAAGAATGCTCATCAATAAAATCATTAAAAAAAGTGATGGTATCACTGTAGCAGTTATAGACACAACCGTTCCTATTGGCCCTGCAACTTTATAGCCAATATATCCAGCCATTTTGGTTGCAATTGGACCTGGTAAAGAATTCCCCATAGCAAATGCTTCTTGAAATTCTTGTGAAGTAAGCCAGTGATGCCGATTAACAACATCATTTTTAATTAATGGAATCGTAGCTGGCCCACCACCATAACCAAGTAAATTAGTCATAAGAAAAGAAAGAAATAGCTTCCAATAAATAATCATTATGTCTCCCCTTTGTCTGTTTTACTAGTTGAGGAGCTTGTTTTAACTGGTTGAAAAACAGCAAATAATAGTAAACAAGCGATAATGATTCCAGGATGTATATGTAAAAATTGAATAAGAATCAATCCAATAATTAAATGAATAATAATCGTTGGTGTTTTTAGTCCACTTTTTGAACTCTTGTAAAATTGCCATGTTAATACGCCAAGCATGACACCGACAACAGGTACAATTGATTCCTTCATCCCATTTACCCATTTAATATCTTTGAAAGATGTTAAGGTTGTAAGTAGCAAAATCATTAATAAAATCGTAGGTAATATAGTTGCTAGAACTGCGTTAATCATCCCTAAAATACCACCTATTCGATAACCAATATAACCTGATAGTTTCGTATTAATTGGTCCCGGAAGCATGTTTCCAATCGCTAATACATCTGAAAACTCTTCATCCTTCATCCATTTATATGTTTCAACGACTTCTTTATAAATAAGTGGAATAGTTGATGGTCCACCACCATAGCCAAGAATACTACTACGAAAAAAAGCAACAAATATATCTTTTTGTTTCATCTAATCTAGTCCACTTCCTTTTACCAACTTGCAATATTTCCATCAGTTCTAGATTCCGTACCACCCATTAACACGCCAGTTTCGTTGTTTCTCCAAATGATCTGTCCACGTCCAAAACTGCCTGTATCTTTTGCAATTTTAATCTCATGACCTTTTTCTATTAACTGTTTAACAATCTCAGTCGGGAAATTTGGTTCAACTTCTATTGTTTTCCCCTCTATCCATTGCCATCTTGGTGCATCTAATGCCTCTTGTGGATTTAAATGAAAATCAATGCTATTCATAATTACTTGTACATGGCCTTGTGGTTGCATATATCCACCCATTACACCGAATGGTCCGATTGCATTATTATTCTTTGTTAAAAATCCAGGAATAATCGTATGATATGTCTTTTTCCCACCATGAAGTGCATTTGCATCTAGTTCATTTAGACTGAAGTCGTGGCCCCTATTTTGAAGCGCAATACCAGTTCCAGGTACAACAATACCAGATCCAAATCCCATATAATTACTTTGGATAAATGAAACCATATTCCCCTCACCATCAGCAGTGGCTAAATACACCGTACCTCCGCTTGCTGGCTTCCCTGCTGATGGGAGATTTGCAGATTCATTTATTTCAGAATACCGCGCTTTTCCATATTGTTCACTTAACAAATCATCTATTTTTACATTCATAAAATTTAGATCAGTGATATATTCTTTTCCACAAGAGAAAGCTAATTTCATCGCTTCTAATTGTTTATGATATGTAGATATTGATTCCTTTTCGGTAAACTGTTCATTTTTTAATATATTAAGTGCCATTAATGCAACGATTCCTTGTCCACTAGGCGGAATTTCCCACACATCATAACCTCTATATTGAATGCTGATTGGATCCACCCATTTAGGTTTAAATGCCATTAAATCTGACTTCGCTAAAAAACCTCCATACTCTTTACTTGAAGCAACAATTTTATCAGCAATTTCTCCACTATAAAATGAAGCTCCATTTGTATTTGCAATACTTTCTAATGTATCGGCATGATCTTGTGATGACCACATCTCCCCTACTTCAGGAGCACGTCCATTCGGGGCAAATGTTTCAAACCATGCTTCAAATTCTAAAGAGGTACATTCTTTTTTATATATTTCAAAAGCTCTTTTCCAAAACTTTCCTAAAGTTGGAGAAACAGGATAACCATTTCTTGCATATTGAATTGCAGGCTTTAAAACTTCTTTCAAAGATAAATTTCCAAAGCGTTTTGAGAGCTCAGCCCAACCTGCAGGAGCACCAGGCACAGTTACTGGGATCCAACCAAATTTAGGCATTTTATCGTATCCTAATTCCTTTACCTTTTCAATTGATATATCTTTTGGTGCAGGTCCGCTCGAATCTAAACCATACAGCTGGTCCTTCATCCATACTAACGCGAAATTATCTCCACCAATTCCATTTGAAGTTGGCTCTACTACTGTTAAACACGCTGCCGTAGCAATTGCGGCATCAACAGCATTTCCTCCCATTTTTAATATATCTAAACCAGCCTGTGCTGCTAATGGTTGTGAAGTAGCTACCATTCCATTTCTTGCGTAAACAACATTACGATTTGAAGGGTAGATTTGACTCATACTATTTATTTTTGATATCATGCCGTTTCCTCCATGTTACTTGAAATGTATGTATTACTATGTATACTACAAAAAAATGAATTCTTATTTATACATTCGACAATATTTATCAAAACCCTACCCATTACAAAAAAGGATCTTTTAAAAAGATCCTTTTTTAACTATTCCGTTGACTTTAAAATATCCAATATATTATTTCGATCAATTTTCTTCTTTTTTTGCCTTCCAAGCCCAATGACTTGTTCACCATATTTACTTTGTAATTTATGAAGTGTTTCAATTAGCGGCTCCTGTCTTGCATCTTTTTCATAGGAGAAAATATCTAGTTGTTTCGAAATCTCATCAACTGGATTTAATTGTGACATCGTTACCCCGATTAATCGTAAAGGTTCACCATTCCAATTTTTTTTCCAAAGATCCATTGCTTCCTTAAAGATTTCAGATCCATCTTGAATGGGTGAGATTAATTTTTTACTTCTATTAATTGTTTTACGATCTCTGAATCGAAGAGTGATTGTTAAAGTATCTGCTATTAATCCCTTTTTCTTTAATTTCTCACCCACTCTAATTGAAAGACTTTCAAATTTCTCAGCAATCGTTGGTTCTTCTATTATATCAGTTGAAAATGTTGTTGAATGTCCAATTGTTTTAAACGAAAGCATACGACTTGGATCGACTTCACGCTCATCAATTCCATTTGCTTTATTTCTTAAAGAAATTCCATTAATCCCAAGTAACACATGTATTTGCTCTTCATTAGATTTCGCTAAATCTTCTATCGTAAAAATCCCGATTGAATGTAATTTTTCTTCCGTTTTTAATCCAACTCCATGCATTTCTCCTACTTTTTTTGGCCATAAAATAGAAGGTACATCTCTTTTACGAAGAACTGTAATGCCAAGTGGCTTTTTCATATCAGAAGCGGTTTTCGCAAGAAATTTATTTGGAGCAATACCGATACTACAAGGTAGATCCAACTCTTGTAGTAGCATCTTCTGAATTGATTCAGCAATTTGAATCGGATGTCCAAGACTATCCTCACAATCTGTAATATCGATATAGCCTTCATCAATTGAAGCTACTTCTACTTTCGGACTAATTGAACCAAGTTTTTCAAATATTTGTCTTGAAACTTTTCGATATAATTCATGATTTGGGGTTTTCACAATCATTTCAGGGCATTTTTTCCTAGCTTCCCATAATGGCATTGTTGCTCTAATTCCAAAAGCACGTGCCTCATAACTTGCTGTAACGATAATCCCTCTTCGTTCCTTTTCATTACCTGCGACTACAACTGGTTTCCCTTTTAAAGAATGATCATTTGCAATTTCCACAGAGGCAAAAAAAGAGTTCATATCAACATGTAAAATAACCTTTCCACTCTTAGGGGCCCAAGAATTCATTGCTACACCTCCAATACAATATATCTACTCATTATCCTACCACATTAAGGAAAAGAGATTAAATATAGTGAATTCATCACAAACAACTAATATGGTTCAATATCAATTTCTAGAAAAAATGTATTTGTGTATGGCAAGCATGCATACTAAAGTGGAATTTAACATTCTTTTTAATTAGAGAAATTATATAGGATTGTGTTTTTATTATAAGTGGTGATTTATTCCCTAAGAAAAGATTGCTTGTATTTTCAAGAAATATATGGAACGTAAGGATGCTTGACTCCTATGGGAGCTACGTGACAACTGAGACCCCACAGTATGTGGGTCATGCGAGCGTTTCGACAGGACGTCGTGTTTTTAGCATGCCTACCTTTTGGAGGAGGCTCAGCACCCGCCCCATGGAAAGCGAGCATCCTAAAGTGGAATTTCACACTCTTCTTTTATCAGAGGATTTATTTTGTATTATTTAGAAGTTGAATGAACCCTTAGATAAGATTGTTTGTATTCTCAAGAAAATAAATGGAACGTAAGGATGCTTGACTCC